>JACPHO010000001.1 GCA_016188545.1 Candidatus Shapirobacteria bacterium
ATTACATTTTTACTTGAACAATAGGCACAACCATATCTTTTTTCATGACATTGATTTTACTCTTCACCGAGTCATTTGAATACTGTTAACCGAAGAACAGGTAAAAACATACTAAAAAAGTGACCAAATTACAACGGTGCCTGTGAGATATAAAACGACTAGTGGTATAGATCGTATTTGCTTCGTCCTGTTTATTGCTCACTAGGTAAAAGTCAGTAAAGACTAGTTCTTTGAAGTTAGAAAGTTCGTCAATAACTGCTTGTTGATGGTTTTTTGGCACAAACCAAACTACTTTTGTATAAGGCGTTTCCACAGTATTATTCCCAGCTCTCTTCTTAACAAATGCCACAAGCTTTTTTGTTTGTTCTAGCCCAAACTCTATAGCAATATGTTCAAAACCAGGCATGGTGACTTCATCTTTTACGAAAACTCTTTTAACTTTTAATTTAATAGGGAGGAAACTTTTCAAATCACACAAAAGATCGAGTTGCTCTCGGATATTGCTAACTGTGGCGTTATTAATAAATGTAAGGGTTAAGTGCCGAAAAATGTCATATCCTGCGGAATCTAGCTTAATGCTGTATTTAGCCTCTAGAGAATCAAAATATTTTTCCTGTGTTTTAGAGAGCCTTCCAAATATCCCCAATGCCTTTATTGTATTTGATGATTGTTCGAGCATATTTCAATCTCTATTCTAGACTATAGTTATGGGGATAGAAAGATTTTAACCATAATGCCCCGCCTAAAATACACCTTGTTTCAAGAGTATAATTGTAATTAAGTTAACTATTCTGTTTCATATGTCAGATAAAACAACCCACCAGGAATGCTGTCCCAAGTTCGATCCCAAACCTTGGGATAACACTGCCCACACTTGGAAAGATAAAAAGTTCATTCGTTCCAAAGTCTTTACCTTTTTTTACATGCCTCTGAATTTTGGTTCGGTCATTACTCGACTTATGAATAAAGCATCAGCTACGGGAATAGATGTTGGCCGTTCCATCTGTTTATCCGACCACACTTCACCCTGGAATATGGATATTTATGTTGAAGTTAACAAAGCCATACCCGGTGTCGACAATGTTACCTTGTCGGGCAGTTTTTTATCCAAGGTCTATGAAGGCGATTTTAAAGATACCGGCAAATGGTGTCAGGATTTTAGTGGCTATCTCAAAGAAAAGGGGAAAGCTCTCCAAAAAATGTTTATGTGGTATACCACCTGTCCCGCTTGTGCCAAAAAATATGGCAAAAACTATACCGTAATCTTTGGGAAAATTTAACCAGATCATAAAAATAAACTTTTTAGCCCTATAATCTCCTTATGTTCGATAATTTGAAACAAAATGCTCACCCAGAGCTTTGATGCCAAATCTCTTCATTACCCTTTCGGCTCTCTTGTGATTAATCCCCAGGAGAGTTCTTAGTATTGAGAATTGATAGTCATGTGGTTTTACTTCTATGTAGTGATTATATCCCTAATATTCCGCCGGTCTAGTAAAGTCAGCTTTAGTTGAAACTACTACCAATAAAGTATTAGTTTAGTTATAATTGCCCATGGTAATCCCCACAAACCCTCCACCACTAACCGCCGAAGAAAAAAAAGTAATTATTGGCAAACATACAGAGAAGCCTTTTACAGGTAAATACGATAAATTCTATGAAGAAGGCACCTATCTTTGCCGCCAGTGTCATGCGCCACTTTATGAGTCAAACTCAAAATTCAATTCTGGTTGTGGTTGGCCATCCTTTGACCAAGAACTTCCCTTTGCAGTTCTTCGAATTCCCGATACCGATGGGCGAGTCGAGATAGTCTGCGCCAAGTGTAATGCTCATCTTGGTCATGTCTTTGTTGGTGAACAATTTACTCCCAACAATGTCCGCCATTGTGTCAATTCCATATCTCTTGTTTTTGTCAAAAAAGACTAGCCAAAACCACACTTTTGTTTTCACTTGACAATAATGTTAGTTAGATCTAACATATAGTTAGAAATAACTAACATTATGAAAACCCATATCAAAGAATTTCGCGCCAAACACAACCTTACCCAAGAAGAGTTGGCAGACTTAGTCGGTGTCCGTCGCGAGACAATAGTCTTTCTTGAACAAGGTAAATACAATCCCTCTCTCAAATTGGCTTACGATGTGGCGAAGGCACTTCATACTTCAATTGATAAGTTATTTATTTTTGATTAATTATTAAATAATTTTATGATCGGAAATCCTGTCTGGTTTAGTCCTCGCAAATATAGTGGTTGGGGAATGACCCCAAACTGTTGGCAAGGTTGGCTTTATATTGCTTTTATTGCCCTACCTATCGCCATTCTCGGACAATTTACATTACCAGGTAACTGGTCTACGTATTTAATGTTTGCTTGGAGCTCGATTTTTGTCATCGATTTCATCGACATCTTTTCCAAGATGAAGCGTGACGAGCGCGACATTGCTCACGAAGCCTTAGCTGAGAGAAATGCCATGTGGTTCGTTATAACCACACTTGCTTTTAGTCTAGCCTATCAAGCAGCAGCAGGTGTCGTAAAAGGGGTCAACCAAGTAGATCCAATTATACTCATAGCTCTGTTCGGAGCCCTGTTTGTCAAAGCTGTCACTAATTTTTATCTCCGCGACAAGTAGAACTACACTATAATCTATTCATGTTGTCTCGTACTCACGATCTAGGAGCTTTCTCTAGTCTACTTATAGTAGCCGCCGCCTACCCTCAATCTCACCTTGGGCTCAATACCATTATTGTCGCTTCAATCGCCAATATAGTTGGTTCACTCCTTCCGGATGCAGATCAGGCAAGTAACCGGCTCTGGGATCTACTCCCTGGTGGTAACTTTTTGGGCAAGATTTTTCGCAACTTGTTTTTATCCCACCGGACCTTGTCACACTCGTTACTTGGAGGATATGTTATTTATCAAGCTGTCAGTTGGCTCCTACCTCAGCTTTTTAATTCTAACTTCGTCAACTCACAGGTCATTATTTATTCCCTAATGATTGGCTACATTTCTCATCTCGCTTTAGACGGATTAACTGAGGAGGGAATTCCACTCCTTTTTCCCTTTCCCTGGAAATTTGGCTTTCCTGCCATCCGTTCTTGGCGGATCAAAACTGGTCACTGGTTTGAAAACTGGATAATTTTCCCAGGTTTCGTCTTGTTTATTCTGTGGTTATTCTCTGTGAACTGGCCACTGTACAAAAGTTTTCTCTAGATTCTATTCCCAAACTTTGGGATTTTCTTACTACTCCTTGCTAAACTACTCTATGTCTACAATTTATCTTTTTCGTCACGGCCAAACCGAGTTCAACCGTGATAAAAGATTCACTGGCTGGCAGGAATCAGCCCTAACTCCGGATGGGGTTAAGCAAGCCGAATATCTGGGCACCCTTCTCAAAGATAAAAAAATTGATGTCGCCTACACTTCCCATCTTACCCGAGCTATAGACACCTTAGATGCTGTCTTAAAGTATCATCCAAGTTGTCAGTCGCCAATAATTGACGACCGGATTATTGAACGCTCCTATGGTATTCTCGAAACACATTTTCACCAGGAAGCCATCGACAAATATGGTCTCGACCAATTCAATCAGTGGCACCGAGGGTGGGAGGATAAAGTTGAAAAAGGGGAGTCCCTTGCCGACGTTCAGGTAAGAGTTGCTGACTTCATCAATTTTTTGACCACCACTTACCAAAGCAAAGGCACTGGTATCGCCATCTCTGCCCACGGAAACTCTATCCGAGTTTTTCGAAAAATAATGGAAAATACCTCGGTTGAAGAATGTGTTTCCTGGAAAATTCCTTATGACCAATTCTATGAATACCAACTTTGATTACCTCATAATCTCACCACATCCTGACGATGCTGTAGCCTCATTGGGTCAACATATCCTTAACTGGCAACGTGAAGGTAAGACAGTTAAGGTGATCACTGTTTTTAATGAATATGGTACTGAAGAGCTAAGTTCCGAAAATGCTTGGGACTATCTACTCAAGTCAGGTTTTAAAAACGTCAAAGAATTCGCCACCGCTCGTCATCTCGATGATAGGCGAGTTATGACTGAGCTGGGAGTCGAGTTTGAATATCTTAACTATGTCGATGCCGCCTTCCGACGATTTTCTAACACTACTGTTTACCTCACCGCCCAAGCACTTATGTCAGGTCGTCCATCCACTTTTGACTCTGGTCTTCCCGCTAAAATCTACGCCGACCTATCTGGCATAGAAGCAAAAACAACCCTCTTTCCTTACGGAGTAGGTGGTCATGTCGATCATGCAATACTACGAAAAGTAGGGGATAAATTAAAAAAGGATAATCAGAACGTCATGTTCTATCTCGAGTCACCCTACCTTTGGCGTCACCTTAACTATCTCAAATACTCAGTCCACATCCTTCGAGCCAAAAGCTATATCAATCAAATAGATAACAAGATGAAACTTCTCAAAGACTACCCCAGTCAATATCAAATGTTAGTCCACCCTCACGAAAAATTCCCTGAAGTGGTTGTCGATAGATAGTTAATTACTCTCAATTTTTTCACCACCATACTTAGTCTGTAAATGAGATAAAGTTTTTGGCCTCACATCCGATAAATTTTTCGGTAAGTTAAATATCCCAGATCTTCCAGTGACTTTAAGAGTTTCCTCAACGAGATCTCTGGTAACAATTGCCATATCTACATCCTTTGTTATAGTCAGTAGTCTTTCAACAATTGGTGCTACCTCATCTGAAAATGCCTTCACCCCCTCTAAGTTAAGTTTGTCTAGTGCACTTCTATGGTTAAAACCCATTGCCGATCTTCCACCCACTCTCACTAATGCACGATGCTCACCTTTTGGAATGTCAGCTTTGTTTCGTGACGGCATCACCAGATACTAACACATCCTTCTTCAATTCTCATCAATCGATTATATTTACACACCCTTTCTCCTCTCGTTGGTCCGGCCTTAATGTATTCTGATCCAACCGCTACGGCCAAGTCCACCATAAATGTGTCATTTGTCTCACCGCCGCCTCGAAGTTATTGTAACTCGCTAGCCTCCGATTGTGAATTCATTCTACTGGGCATCTTTCCTACCAGGATCATTGTTCCCACCTCCTCCAAGTCCCTCTCTGCCATTACTCTGTCAAGGGCGACTACAAACTGGTCTACCATATTCCTCTGGTATTCCCGGTTGGACGGAATCCTCATGGTATTAATATCAAACATATCCTTCGCATTTGTAAAATTTTCAGCAATTATCTTTGCCATTTGTGGTTTTAGGGACTCTGGAAATTCACTGATGTTTGATGCCATATACATTACACTCAATAGATCACCTCCCGATTCAAAAGCCAGCAAGTCATTGTCTATATCAAATACATCGTCTGATGCTAACGCCACTCGCACCCATGCTTCCTTAATCAACTCTGGTGATATATCTCTGCGAATAGCAACTGTCTCTCCGTTCATGGCAACTTTGGCCTGTAAGAATTTTTCGTTAGAACCAGCGGTTACAAATGTATTTACACCATATCCTGTGCCAGCGTAGATGGATGTCTGCGCCCTCACCTTTACCGTCTCACCGATCTCATGGTCGATCATTTCGGCACTTGGCTCTAATGTTGACCTTAGCCTACCGGAAAATGCCCGTAGGGTGCATATAGTGCTTAGCATTACTCGTGCCAGATTTTTTTCGACTGCAAAGTTCCTGGTAAACTTGGCGTATTTGTCCCGCGTTTCTTCTGAAAAATTTTGGGCCGCCAACACCTCATTAGCCAATTGGTTAATATCAACATCAGGGTTTTGCCTCAACCCGTTTCTAAAATCATCTACCATGTTATTAATTTCCGGAATATCAAACTTTCCGTTAGCTGCCAACGCGAGTCGATACCGCAAATCAACTGAAGGTACACAATTAACTGACATCCCTCCTTCACACAACTGGGCTGCCAAAGCCAGGTTTTGTGACATTATTGCGGACGGAAACATCCATTCGTTAATAATCCCAGGTACCTGTGTTTCCCAACCAATATCCAATTTGTTCAGTTGATCCCTCAACTCTTTTTCACTTGACACTTTCCCAAGTGTTTCCGCCACTGCTTCTAGAGCCTCTATACTGTCGCTAGATTCCGAATCAGTAATATACTTCTTGATAACTTCTCCAATTATCTCTCTCCTTTCCTCAAAAGGAATCTGTACTAATTCCTTCAGTATCTTGTTATTACTGATCACTTCGGTCATTGTCTCACTTGGCACTTTAAATATCGATACGTGTTCACCAAAACCCAAGCCTTCTTGAAGTCTTGCCTGGGGTCCAACCACATCTACCGCCCTCCACTTAGTCCTATAGTCAATTCCACCTATTTTACCATCAAATATCTCTCTGTCATCTCCATTAAACTTTTTATCATTTCCCATGTCCTTGCCCCAACATTGTGCCAACATTCTTGAGTTACCCCCATCAACAGATGGGTGGCTTGGTGAACCAACAATTTTCCGAATAGTACCTTTGGTTTCATCAACATCGTCATCGCCAAAAACCTCCAGTATTCTAATTTCAATAAATCCCAGACCAGCAATCGACTTCTGTTGATCAGGTAATTCCTTTACTTTCTCCCGCCTCCAACTAAATTTGCCTTCCTCAACATGTATATCCCTTCCTCCTAGCACTATTAGTGGTGGATTTCTAATGTCAGCTCTTAAGTATTCATCCATTTTGACCCATGCAATACCAGAAGATGTGTGCGCTTTAATTGCATTTTTATCAAAATATTGGGCAACTTGTCCTGGACTGGCACGTAAAAAATTCCACAGACTGATGTCGGTAAAATATGTACTATCATCGTTTTGTAAAAACTTTAAGTTCCCACCATCAGCCAAACACTCTACTCTCATCGTTGTTCCTCGAATATTGGGTCTGGTGTATGCCTCACCACCAATATAAAACTGGTTCCAGTTATGTGCATGCACCATTTCCTCACTATTTGGTGGTGGGAGGCCGTACCTATTTCGCAAGTAGTCAATCTCGTTATCGACCCAGGTCGACTCTTCTGCGCTGACCACCCCCACACTTCTCTGGTTCTCCAAAAACTCTACTGCGGCTCTGGCTGTTACCCGCTGGTACAACATGCCCTTTTCTTCGATGTTGTCAAACGGAACATCTCTTTCCATAACTGTTTCCCAGTCAAACACCCCATCTACCCCGGCCGTACCCCTCGATTTTTTTCCAACATCAACATTTGCCGGTCGTACGCTCTCCGACCTAAACGACTCATGCCACGACATTTTTGAGCTAGTCGCTCCAAAATACTTTGACAGTATTGAGTTCCCTCTCAATACTTTATAGATCGTATTAAATATCGCCCCCTTGCCGCCTCCCAAGTGGGACTCCAAATACATTTTCCAATTCTCTCCAAAGCCACGACCACTGTGAGCTCCAGTTGGCAACATTGTTCTAGTCGCCTTACTTTCTCTCCAGTTATAGAGATCCTCTATAAATGGTATCTTCCCCATAAACTCAACCTTATCTCTTCTCCAGTCGCGCCATGTTTCTGTCGGGTAGACTGTTGCAGTACCCTCAACAGTTCTGTTTCTCGAAAGGTTTATCGCATCAATAGCAGTCATATGGGCAAGCTCTGTATCTGTCATCAGAGATTCGCTTGGCATCAGTCCCTCCCGCGACTCGATTTTCACCATTCCTTTTGGCAGTACAAATTCCTGACGATCATTGACTGCCCTCGGAGCTTCACCTAGTTCTCGCTTTTCACCAACGACTGGCTGGACACGTTTTACATCTAATACTCCCATTTATCTCATTCTATACTCATTCCTTCTTCAATTCTCATCAATCGATTATATTTACACACCCTTTCTCCTCTCGTTGGTCCGGCCTTAATGTATTCTGATCCAACCGCTACGGCCAAGTCCACCATAAATGTGTCATTTGTCTCACCGCCGCCTCGGTGAGATGGTACTGTCCACATCTTGTTCTTAATAGCCAGAAGACAGCAATCGATAGTCTCGCTTACCGATCCGGCTTGGTTTAGTTTAACTAATATGGCGTTAGCAGCTTTTTTATCAATTGCTTCTTGCCAAATTTTCGTATTAGTTACTGTCAGGTCGTCGGCGATCAGTGGAAATCTTCCCCCCATTCTCTTCAAAAGTACCGGCCAATTCTCCCAGTCGAATTCGGACAACATATCTTCCCAACTCACAAACGGATATTTTTCAATCCAATTCATATAGTATTCAATTAGTTCATTTGAACTCAGTTTTTTATGTTCAATTCTTAAATCATATGTCTTACTTCCTAAATCATAGAATTCCGATGCTGCAGCATCTAGTGATATTCCCACATCTACTCCAGGTACATATCCTGCAAGTCTAATAGCTTCAACTAGGTACTCCATTGGTTTTTCATTACTAGTAAGGCCATTTGGTGCAAATGCCCCTTCATTGCCAACATTGGTGGATAGTCCTTCACTTTTAAGTATTTTTTTGAGTGCCTCATAAATTTCCATCAACATCCTCACATTTTCTGCCGCTGATTTGTCACCCATTGCTGCCACACAAAATTCCTGAAGATCAGTCGTCTTATCTGCATGCTTACCACCTTCAATCATCACAATCATTGGTTTTGGCAGGCGAGTATTGTCCTCCAACCCAAAACATTTTTGTAAATATTTATATAAAGGTAATTTTTCCTCAGCAGCTTGAGCTCTTGCAATCGCCATACTTACCCCCAAAATGGCGTTACCTCCTAGCTTGGTCTTCCCTTCGGTTCCATCCATTTTGATCATCTCCTCATCTCTAAGCCTCTGTTCACCAGCCTCTTTCCCCACCATACTTGGCCCAATAAGTTTGTTAACAAAGTCAGTCACCATCATCATGCCCCGTCCGTTATATCGTTTAGGATTTTTATCCAAAATTACTGCCGCTTCCCTCGAACCTGACGATGCTCCATAACTAACCGACGCTTCGCCCTCACTTCCACTTTCTAATGTTACGGTAACTTCGACGCTTGGCGCTCCACCACTCGCCAATATCTCCCTAGCTTTTACTGATTTAATTTTCGACATATACACTAATAATACTTCATCAGACTTTTTAACACCTTCTTAATTCTAATTTCCTTAATAGCCCACCAATAATCGCCAATAGTCACTTTGTCTTTGATCCACAAATCGGTATAACCGGTCTTTTTGTTTATTCGTATCCCGTTTCTGCATACATAAAACCAATAATCGATACTCCAAATGTGCTTGTATATATTTTTCAAATATTCTTTCATCTTTTCATCCTTATATTCGGCAGGGGAATACTCTAAAAATAGAGTTGGCTTATCTCTTTCGATTATTTTTTTTGCTCCCACAATCACCGCCGGCTCCCACCCTTGAGTGTCTATCTTAATAAGATCAATTTTGTGTTCATTTATCAGTATTTGCTCGAGTCTCTCACACTTTACTTCTACTCCTTTTTCATCACCTAGGTGGCTATTTCCCATGTTTTCAATATCTTTTATGAGGTTTTTAATCTCTTTTTTTGCACCTGCCGCCACATTTAAAATAACTACATTTTTTAAGTTGTTTTCTTCCACATTTTTCTTCAAAATCTCAAAACATTCTTTATCTGGTTCGAGTGCATACACTCTTTTAGCCATAGATGCCATTAATAGTGTGTAATACCCAATGTTTGCCCCTACATCTACAACTACTTCCACATCCTTTAGTTGGTGTTGCATTAGCATGGTTTCATATTCTTCATACTTACCCAAAGCTATTCTTTGTCCGATATAGCGGTCATCTTCTCGGTACCAAAAATCCATCCCAAATATTTTTGTTTTTAGTAATTTCACTTCCATATTCTAGCACTCGACCAATTTGACTGCTTAACAAACTTTTTATTCTTTGCTACACTTGCATCACAACATTAATTGTTAATTATTAATTACAAATTTTATGTCAAATATATCTCCAGTTGCGGGCTACATTCTAGTACAGCCCCAAAAAAAAGAAAAAGTTACTGAGTCAGGCATTGTCCTGTCCGTGTCTCATGAGGAAAAACCACAGCAAGGAAAAGTTCTGGCAGTCGGCGATGCATTCGTCTCAGATTACGGTACTAAAAAAGAATCTCCTGCTAAGGTCGGTGACACTGTCATCTATCGCGAGTGGGGTGGTAAAGAATACAAAGATGGTGAGACAGACCTTCTAATCCTCAAATTCGACGATATCATGGCTGTTATATCCAAATAATTCAATTTAATTCCTAATTCTTAATTATTAATTCCTAATTAATTTAACCTATGGCAAAACAACTAAAATTCGGAGCTCAAGCCCGACAATCCCTTCTAAATGGTATTAATATTCTGGCAAATGCCGTCATTACCACTCTCGGTCCTCGTGGTCGCAATGTGGCTATCGACAAAAAATGGGGTGGACCGACCATCATCCATGATGGTGTCACTGTCGCCAAAGAAATTGAGCTCAAAGATCCCTATGAAAACATGGGTGCCCAGCTCATCAAAGAAGCTGCCAGCAAAACCAATGATATTGCCGGAGATGGTACTACTACTGCTACTCTCTTAGCCCAGGCCATTGCCAACAAAGGACTTCAAAATGTCGCCGCTGGTGCCAATCCAATGATGATCCGTTATGGACTCGAAAAAGGATTAGCTGCCGTGCTTTCCGAACTCGATAAAATGAAGAAAGAGATCAAAATCAATGATCAAGCTAGTATCGAAGACGTTGCCACCATTTCTGCTGGTAATATCGATATCGGTCAAAAAATAGCCGAAGCTATGATCAAAGTCGGTAAAGATGGTCTGATTACCGCCGAAGAAGGCAAGGGTATGGGACTCGAAACCAAAGAGACTTCCGGTATGGAATTTGATAACGGTTTTCTGTCTCCATATTTTGCGACCAACACCGAGGCCATGGAAGCTGTCATTGAACGACCTTACATTATAATTACCGACAAAAAGATTAGTTCCATCCAAGACATTCTTCCTTTCTTAGAAAAACTAATTAAGCTCACCAAAAACTTTGTCATCATCGCCGAAGATATCGATGCTGAAGCTTTAACTACTTTGGTAGTTAACAAGCTTCGTGGTACTTTCAATGCACTTGCCGTCAAAGCTCCTGGATTTGGTGATCGCCGTAAAGCCATGCTCGAAGACATTGCTGTTCTTACCGGTGGTAAGGTAATTTCTGATGAGCTTGGTGCCAAATTCGATACCGCCGAACCATCCGAATACTGTGGTCAAGCCGACTCTGTTACTTCCGACAAAGACAAGACCCGAATCCTTGGTGGTAGTGGTAGTAAAGCTGATGTCGCCGCCAGAGTTTCTCAACTCCGTGCCCAAATCAGTAAAGTCACCAGTGACTACGATAAAGAAAAACTCCAAGAGCGAATTGCCAAACTCGCTGGTGGAGCTATTGTTCTTCAAGTCGGTGGTGCTACAGAAGTTGAAATGAAAGAAAGACTCGAAAGAGTCAAAGACGCTATTGAAGCTACTAAAGCTGCTGTTGAGGAGGGAATCCTCCCCGGTGGCGGTGTAGCCCTACTCAAAGCTTCTTTCGTTCTCGATTCTGTCAAAACTAGTAACGAAGAAGAAAAAGTCGGTATTTCCATTCTCAAATACTCTCTTGAGCAGCCAATTCGAATGCTCGCTCAAAATAGCGGAGAAGATGCTGGTTATATCTTCAACAAAATCAAAGACGCCATATTAGCTGATCCAAAATCAGATCTGGGTTTCAACGCTCAAAACGGAGAATTAGTTTCTATGACAAAAGTCGGTATCCTTGATCCTGCCAAGGTAACCAAATCAGCCCTAATCAACGCTGTCTCTGTTGGTACCATGATTTTGACAACTGATGTCTTAATCTGTGACGCTCCGGAAAAGAAAACTCCTAGTATGCCATCCGGTGGCATGGGAGGCATGGGTGGAATGGGCGGAATGGAAGGAATGATGTAATTCGACATTCATAGAAGTACCAATTGTCTGTAGAGACGCGCCATGGCGCGTCTCTACAAAAAATATCATCAAAAAATCCCAAAAAAAACATTTTTTATTTATTTTTCATCCAAAACTTTCTACACCACTCCGCTAAAGTTGGCTTAACTTTGTCACTTTTTAGCTATATTCCATACTTTCTTCATCCAACCGATTTCTTCTACTATAATTTTATCTTTTTCTAAGTATAGTCCATCAACCTCATCCTCCCGTGTGAATCTAACCCCTTCAACTTCTTCCTTTTGAAACTTAATTTCTTGGCCACTATATACCCCTAAGTAACAGTAAGAAATATGTGTTTCATTGGAATATCGCAAAATCCTCTTTACGAAGAAAAATAATTTTGTATCAAACCCAAGTTCCTCCACCAGTTCCCTATGGGCCGCGTTTTCTGGATCCTCACCCTTACCTACATGTCCTGCACAACTTTCCGCCCAAACTCCCGGATAAACCTTTTTATTAAAACTTCGCTGTTGCATCAGCATTCTGTTCTCATCATCAAATATGTACACCAAAATTTCTCTGTGTATTAACTTTGGGTCACTATTTGCCTTACTCTTCAACACTTCCCCAATCACTTCATCTTTTTCATTGACTAGGTCTAACAGTTCATCCATCAATCGTCTTAATTTTTAACCCCTTGATTCTCTTAAAATGTTTTACATTACCTGTAACTAAGGTCAAATTATTTGCAAGGCAAGTTGCGGCAATTAACAAATCCATATTTTCTAATAGCAACCCCTTTCTCCTCAACGTTTTTCTTAGTTCGGCAAATCTAAAAATTACATCCAAATTTACATCATATATCCGTAAACTTCCAAAAAATTTTGTCAGTTCTATTATCTGTTCTGTGTTCAGACCTTCCAGTACTTCTCCAATACAAATAATACTTGTCCCTCGTTCTGACATATCAATGCTTTCAAGTAACTCCACCACCTTTGTTTTCTTCTTAAGCAACCATATCAAAATATCCGAGTCAATAATGTAGCTCATTTCCAGTTTGCCAGATATTTTTTCTTACTCGAACCATCTTTTCGGCCACTTTTAACTAGTTTTAACATTTTATCAGCTTGTTTGTCAGTTAAGAACCCAGCATAACTCATAAACTTGTCTTCGCTGGTTTTTGGTGGTACTAATCTTCCCCATTCAACACCTGATTTTTTTATGATCACAGTTTGATTTTTAAGATAAGCCGAATTTAGCAAATCATAAAAATCCTTCCTTGCTGTGCTCGAATTCACTGTTATAGTATTATTCATACTGATATTGTACAACCTTGTACAACTATGTCAAGAATCAAATTATCGACTATAATCAATTATCACCAGAAAATTTCTACTCGCCATTTCCATATCGTTTTTACTTTTTATTTTATACTTTTTATTTTTAATTTACAGTCAACCTGTCGCCATTGTCATTCCTCACCACAATCTCGTTCAATCAACCCGCCAGCAATTTCTCAAAGACATATCCCGTCGCCGACCTCTCACCCGTCATATCGTCCTTATTAGCCCCGACCACTTTTCAAAGCGACAGACTTTTGTCACCGGTTCTACCCGCAATTGGGATCTATCATCCGGCACTGCCATTTTCAACAATTTTCTAAGCTTAGACTTACCTCAAAACGATGCCATTCAAAACGATCATGGAATTTTTAATCCACTTGCGGATCTTCGCACCTATTTCCCCAATGCCGACTATTTTCCAGTAATTATAGGCCAAAAAACATCTGTATCTGATCTTCAACTGCTTCTAACCCAGTTAAAAAAAGACTGTGGTTTTGATTGTCTTGTAGTATCCTCAGTTGATTTTTCTCATTATCTTCCTGCAACTATGGCCTTTGTTCACGATGCCCGTACTTTAAATAACTTACAAAATTTGGACACTGAAAAGTTACTCAGTTCAGAAGTAGACAGTCCCCAGTCTTTGTATTTATTAAGTTCTTTTGCGGGACATAATCAAGCTACTCGTTTTTCAGTATTCGCCCACACCAACTCCGGCTTTATAGCCTCTGATCCAGATGCAGAAACAACCACCCATTTCTTTGGTTCTTATTCTCGTGGCAAAAAGATTCCCGGTAATACATATACCTTCATTCACCTACCTTATTCTATTGACCGTACTCAAAGTCAGCAAACAGTCGGCGATAGGTTTTTCTACGGCGTTGATAAAACAATCGTTGATTCTTATGTTCCCAACTTTGCTATTGCCAAAATTATTGCTCCAGGAAAAGTGATCAAATCATTTCTCCCTATGGATGGCAATTCTTTTGTTAGGGGACCACTAAAACGTCAACTCATCAAACAATATTTTGATAGTATTTCTACAACCGGTGTTACTAAAGATTATTTTTGGGGTACACTAACTTATGAGTGAAAAAATTAACCTTTCCCATTTAGATATTCCCTCCACTACTCCATTAGTTACTCCATCCCTTCCACCAACCAAAACTTTTCCTCGTATCCCACTCGCCGTCACCATTCCTATTATAGTTCTCATGTTTTTTGCCACATTTACCTATGCCTTCAACCTTGGTAAAAATACCAATCCTCCTATCGTCCAAGCACCTACCCCCACTTCTTACCCCCAAGTTTCTCCCACCCAATATGTTTCACCACCAACCCCCACTGGCATCTCATTAAATTTATCGACACTCAATCCGGGAAATATTACCTGGCTCCAATTCCCCACACCTGCCAGTCTTGATGTATATCAAAAACCCGATGCTCAGGGATATATCGGTAATAGCAACATCATCTATAAGGACATCAAGTATCTCCAGGTAGGCAACTTTTCCGATGGCTCCAAGCTTATCAATGCCATGGTTCCTTCCGAAGGAATGGGTATTTGGTATCATGTTGAACATTTTGTTACGACTCCACAGGGAACTATCTATATGATTACCCCGGGTAAAAACATTACTTCCTATAACAATCCCACCGTCTATCTCAAGCCTGAAGTAAAGTTTACCGACTTAAAGATTCCCGGACTCGAATCTCCCGATATTATTAGTACCGACAAAGGGGACTTCGGTTCTACTACCTTTTTTATGGATAACACCATCTCTTTTACCGAACTAAAAAATCCTGAACAAGTTATCGACACTCCCTACGGTCGTATATATAGTGTCTACACCGATTCTTCAAAAGATTTAAACATCACCATCGATGGTGGTATCTATGACCGCAAGTTTTGGCTTCGTCTCAAAGACGATACCGTCCGTGGTTATGAATTATCAATCAAGTTTATAACCGATGATAAAATCCCCAAAATTACTTGGGACGATGGCACCTCCAACACCATAGCTTTCGATGCCGGCTTCGGAGGTAAGTGTGGTTCAAACTTTGCCAAACTTTTCCGAGGTAATACCCCAATGAACAGTCAATTTAGTAAAGTAGGTACAAATTCTCTTGGCGAGCCTGTCTACGCCATCAGTGATAAGTCCCATCCAGTCTATAAACGAATCTATGACGGGCTCGACGTTAGTGCCCGACCCGATATGGACACCTTCCTTAAGCGTCACAATCACTTCATCTGGCAAGAGCCACTAGGTGACTGGTGGTTATTTATCAGTACAGAGAACATTATTCAGGCCGAATGCGCCAAGCCGGTAGTCTATCTTTATCCTCAAAAAGATACTGTCGTTAATGTTCGTGTCGGTGCGCAAGTTACCGAGTCAGAACCACTTTACCCCAGTAATGGTTGGAACGTCTTAGCTCACCCAAATAGCCAGCTGGAATATCAAGGTAACACCTATCCCAATTTATTTTGGGAGGGGACGGGCAACGGTATTTATCCCAACAAAGATAACTACGGTTTCGTCGTTTCCCAGTCAGAGTTAGTTTCTACTCTAAAATCCCAACTGGCTCAGTTAGGACTTAATCCCCAAGAATCGGCAGATTTTATGGAGTTTTGGCAACCAAAGCTACCCACTAGTCCTTATGTAAGATTAACTTGGCTTAATACAGCTGATATGGACCGGCTCGCGCCTTTGACTGTATCACCACGACCAGATACTTCTATTAGAATATTTTTAGATTTTGCTCCACTTGATCAACCAATTAGTCTAATTCCTCAAGAACTATCATCTCCAGCACGCCAAGGATTCACTTTAGTGGAGTGGGGTGGGTTATTAGTGAAATAATCTAGGTCAAATCCGCTCTGTTAATGGCTGGAGCAACTCTTTCCGCGACACCTATTACTTCAGCCCCAAAAAGCAAAGTGCATCCGCGACATTCAGGTAAGGTACCGCAATCTTTTAAGGCTGGATTTAATGCCCTAGCTTGCTGATCATGCATAGCGGCAGTACTTACTGCTTGTCCCGCAGCTAACATCTCATGCATGGATTTCATTTCACCAGAGTGAGATTTTATATTACACGTAGTAAATATTTAGTCGCTATATATTTGTTTTTCCTTCGGGCAAGTTAAGACAGGAAGTAAACCTAGAAATGAATTAAAATTACGCATCAAAGGGTCCTTAGTTCTTTGACTGTGACCCGGTAGCCCGGCCAAGCCGGGTACAGCGGTCTTCATTTTGAAATCCGATATCTGACTGTATGTACTATACGTATGTGCTAAAAAGCCTTAAAGATGGAAAACTTTATACAGGATATACTTCAGATTTAGAAAAACGTTTTACACAACATTGCACAGGATTAGTTAAGTCGACGTGTAACCGCCGACCCCTTAAAATAATTTATTATCAAGCTTTCATTTCTGAGCAAGATGCAAGAAATGAGGAAAAGTATTTAAAGTCTGGATCTAAACCTAGAAATGAATTAAAATTACGCATCAAAGAATCCCTTATTCTTTGACTGTGACCCGGTAGTAAAGCGGTTATACAGCGGTCTGCAAAACCGTTTAGGCGGGTTCAACTCCCGCCCGGGTCTCACTATATTTTCTTTGGTATCTCCAGTAATTCTTTTTCCCATAGTTTCTGCGTCTCGTCAAACAAATATCCTCCTGCGACATTTTTACCATTCAGTACTAATGGCAACCAATCCCTGTCATCATCCCACATCAGATCATAGGGTATCTCGTCAAATTTAAACCATTTTGGAGCCATTTCCTCACTCTCTACCGGCTCTCCCTCCCAGTTCGTTGCCAAAAAGACAATTACTCTTTGACTCCACTCTGGTTTGTCATCGAAGTAAAAATCAATAGCCCCCACTTTCTCTAACTCTGTAGCAGTTACCCCTACTTCCTCCATCAATTCTCTTTTAGCTGCCTCTTCAATACTTTCGCCATCATTCTTCTTTCCCCTGCTCCATTCCATTTTCCTTTGCCAAAACCCCGCTTCTTCATCGCCAAAAGTATTTCGTTATCTTTCACCAAAAATACTATCGTCGCCTGCCGGAGGTCGGGGTATCTTCTTCGATTATCCAAAAGGTTTATTACTTATTTTAGACCTCTCCAATCAATTATCCTATTCGCGTGGTAGGTTATCCGCTAGGGACTGGATACTTACAATTCTGGTTAGGGGCATACTGCATATAGGACAGCTCTCATTCGGTACAATCTGTCTAATTTTCATCAACTTAACTTTTTCTGGCGACTCGGCCTCAGTTGTGGTTGTTATTGTACCGGTGCATGCTTCAGCACCAAAATGACCTATTGTCACCATATATTTAGGCATAGGATCGTATTATACCCTAATATCCACCGACTTTGTACTTTTGTTCACTCATCTCAAATTTATCACCCATCGCCATGTCGAGACTCTCCAACACTCCATCAAATAAATCAGCACGTTCCTCAATCTCTCTTCTAGTCATCCAAACATTTTTTCCACCCTCAAAATCGGCGACCAGCTCTCCTTTGATTTGGGTCACAGATATTACCCAAAAGTATTTGTCTTCAAGAATATTTCCTTCCTGGTCATAGTCCATTTTATGCTTAATACCAGCTATTTTAAATTCCCCATCCAAGTCTGTTTCTTCTATCAATTCTCTTCTTGCTCCTTCCAATATTGTCTCCCCCCACTTTAATTTCCCGGTTACAAATCCCCAAAATCCATAATATGGTTGCTTCAATCTTTGCTGGAGTAGATAAAGTCTTTTTGACCCGATCCGTTTTGACACCACAATTAGTACCGCCACTTTTGCTTGTTTCTCAACCTCGTTCTCTTCCGTATCAAATCTATTTGCAAACTCTTTTCCTTTTGCAGTCAAACTGTATTTTGTATCAATTTTAGTCAATAGTTTCCAGTTTGCTAATTGCCTAATATGGAAACTAAATAGGTCGGTGCTTATTTTTTTCTTATTAAGTTGACCAAAGCCAGCACTAGTTACAAATAATAATTCCCTCAATATTCCTGCCTGTATTGGGTGAACATCAAAATCTTTGATCATGCCCGATTGTCACCCAATACCCTCAGTTGGTCAAGTGAAACCAGATTAACTAACTATTTTCGGCGTAAATTATTGTCACCTCAGGATGTTTTTCTGGTTCTTTTAGTACTGCCAGCAGTTGCATTAACGCGTTATACACCAGCCCGGATGTTACCCTGGTCGTCGGTACCTCTGCTACCTCAGTATTGGTAGATTCCGCCACCATTGTTGACGCCTGCCTCTTATGTGGCCAGTTTATGGATTTATCAAGTGCACATGGCTCCATTAGCTAAGTCCCAAGAATTATTTGACTGCTTCCTCCAGTTCTACTTCCCTAACTGCTGGCATTTCCGCAGTGACATATATTCCCATCATACTTCGCCCAGCATCATTTAATTGTTCGACTGGAATCTGTCTTCTTCCCCAAGTAACTATTTTTGGTTCACCTTCAATAAAAGTAAGTGCCGGTTTTTCTTGCCACAGTCTCATTTTTGTTTCTCTCCAAATTGGTGCAGGTCCGCTCATTATTTTCTCAAAACCATGAATGTCCAATAAGCTAGGTATCCCAAGAGTACTGCTTGAATTCCAATAGCTGCAGTGAACACATTTCCAGTGACTAGTACTATTCGACCATATTTAAGTAGGTCATAAATAACTCGTAAAATAACGTAAAATATCATAGGGATCATAGCTGTCAAGCTGATTAAAAAAATCTGCGATTTATCTTCTTCGTCCCTGATTTTTTTAATCGTCAAGTAAGGGCGGTAGTAAAGATTGTATAAATTCCGACCCAAAAAATAGACTTGCCTAACGCAAATCAGAATCCACAACTGCCACAGTTTCTTTAGCCTTTTTACGATCATATATCCATAGCCGTTGGAATTCCTTTTTTGCTCTTATCAACTTCGACTCAACCGACTTAATACTGGTTGCAGTCATCTGGGCAATTTTGGCAATTTTCCAACCGTCTACGTACTTTAGTCGCAGTAATTTTGAATATCCTGCCTTCATCTCCATCAGGGTATTTTCAATTTCACTTTTCAGTTCATTTTTTAATACATCTCTTTCGGGTGACAGCGCCTTATCGGCAATTTCCTCAAATATAGGGCTAGCCGAAAACAATACCGTTTTCAATTTCTTTTTACGGTAATGGTCGATGACTTTGTGTTTGGCAATAGAACAGATAAACGAAAATTCTGAGCATCTTCCACCAAAACTCGGCATTGACTCAATAGCGTTCATCAACACATCATTTGTCAATTCATCCACAACCCCCTCATCATCAATCTTCCGGCTGATAAATCCCCGTATCCCTTTGTAGTACTTTTGGTACAGATCCTCCATAGTATCGATACTTTACCATAATTAATCTATACTAAATTATGCTCTTCCGAAGATCTCCGCATGCCCTGGAAAAACTATCCAAAGAACTAAGGCAACTCATGCTTGATACTACCTATATTGCCGGTTCAGCTCATATCGGTGGTGCCCTCTCGGTACTCGACATAATTGTTGCCCTATATAATTCTCCTGACCTGAACTTTGAAAAAGACCATTTTATACTTTCAGCCGGTCACCTCTGCTTGGCCCACTACGCCGTCCTTTCAAAAATTCATCATATATCCGAAAAACAACTTCAAACCTTCACTCAACTGGGATCCATCTTTCAGGGCCATGAATCTACTGATGTTCCAGGCGTTGAGTTTAGCTCTGGTAGCTTAGGTCAGGGATTATCTTTTGCGGCCGGTTTAGCCTTGGGTGACAAAGATAGTCATGTCGTTTGCGTCACCTCCGATGGTGAACATAATGAAGGTCAGATCTGGGAAGCTCTTATGTTTGCCAACAAGTATCATTTAGGTAACATTATTAATGTGGTTGACTATAACGGTATTCAGATTGATGGTAAGACTGAAGACATCATGCCTCTTGGTGAACTAGCCGCCAAATATCTTCGCTTCGGTTGGACTGTGACTACGGTCGATGGTCATGATTTTACCTCCCTTCTAAAAACTATCAAGCAAGCCAAAAATTCAACAATTTATCCTGCCTGTATCATTGCCAAAACTACCTTTGGTAAGGGAATTTCTTATATGGAAAACAATTCCGAATATCATCACATAAAAAACCTTTCAGACAAACTTTATCAACTAGGGTTGGAGGAGCTATCTTAGTTTTTATTCATACATCATAAATCATGAGTCATATATCCCACAACCAAGCCTCCATCCGTCAGTCGTTTGGAGACACTATCTACGAACTTGGATCGATTATGCCCGATCTCTATGTAGTTAGCATGGATCTACGTGAATCCATGAGGTTAACCCGATTCGCCAATAAGTTTCGTTCTCGTTTTATCGAATGCGGTGTCTCTGAAAACAACGCTGCGGGTGTCGCTGCTGGCTTGGCAAAAGCTGGTAAGACAGTTTTTCTTGCTTCCTTCGCCTGTTTTTCTCCTGGTGTCAACTGGGGTACAATTCGTGAATCAATTTGTTACAACAATGCTAATGTCAAAATTGTTGGAGGTTATGCTGGTTTAATGGCAGGAGTTCTCGGGGCCACTCATCAAATGTTGGAGGATATTTCTCTCGTCAGAGCCCTACCAAATATGGAAGTTTTTTCACCCGTTGATGCTACGGAAACTGCCAAGATTGTTAAGGCAATCGCTCGCACCAAGTCACCTGCCTATCTTCGAATTGTAGCTCCAGAGACACCATTAGTTTTTCCTCCACATCTCTCGTTCACTATTGGAAAGTCGAACGTCTTAAAAAAAGGTCGGGACATAACTATTATTGGTCACGGTCCTATTTTGACATCAGCCTTTACCATCAACAAACCATCACTTGAAATTATCAACTGTTCATCAATCAAGCCTTTAGATGAAAAAACCATCCTAGCAAGCATCAAGAAAACCGGTCGTTGTATTGTCATCGAGGATCATCAAAAAAATGGTGGGCTAGGGGAGGCCGTCGCCTCGGCTATTCTCTCGTCTGAAGTAAAGTGTAAGTTCGCCCATCTGGCAGTCGACAATCACTTCGGTCAGTCCGGCAAGGATTATCATCAACTATATTCCCATTATCATATAGGTCAAAAGAACCTAGAAAACGCTATTAAAAAAATCCTATGAACACGCTAAAAGAACAATTAACGCACTACAAAAATGAACACCGTGCCATGCCCTCTTTTAATATCGATTCTTTCGAGATTTTCCAGGCCGTAGAACATGCTGTCAAAGAAACTAGTCTCCCTTGTCTAGTCCAATTATCGGCCAACGAAGACAAATTTATCGAGGCCGAAAAACTATTTCTGTTAGTCAAAAAAGCCCAGCTCGAAGGCTTACCAATCTATCTGAATATGGATCACGGTAAAGATCTTCCTCGGTTATCTAAACTAGTCCAACTGGGTTTTGATATGGTCCATTTCGATGGGTCAGCTCTTCCATATCAAGAAAATCTGTCTGCAGCAACCTCGTTTATAAAAACACTTAAATCTACTCATCCAAATATCTTGGTAGAGGTTGAGTTTAACCACATCAATTTACTTGAGGATGGAGTTGATCCAAAAAGTTTTACCGACCCCAGTCAAGCTGTAGAGTTTATGCAGACATCTGGCGCCGACCTATTAGCCGCTTCTATCGGCAATCTTCATGGCGCTAGTACCACCCTCCCCGAGAATGTCGACTTGGACTTACTTAAAACAATCACCTCTCTTCTTCCAGATAAGTTTTTTACTCTCCACGGCGGTTCTGGTATATCTACTGAGCAAGTTGCCGCTGCCATCGATCTGGGAATAGTTAAGATAAACATCAACACCGATCTCCGACAGCAGTTCAAAAGATCGCTAAAGTCAGCTATGGATACTATCAACTCTGAAAAGCTTTACGATTATTTTTATCCGGTTATTGATGCAGTCAAGTTAGTTGCGACAAATAAACTTATCCAGTTTTCTCAATAGTTACCATATTGTCTTTGTGCATTACAATTAATCTATGTACGACGTTATTAGTCTCGGTGCTGCCACAGTTGATATCTTTGTAAAATCTGACGGCTTTTCACTCCAGGATGATAAACTGGCGATAACCTATTCTAGTAAATACGAGATGACCGACAGTTTAATCTGCTCTGGTGGTGGTGCTACCAATTCTTCTGTCTCTCTTTCTCGGCTTGGGCTCAAGACCAGTTGTGTATCTCTTCTTGGTAACGATCCTTTGAGTTTGTATGTCTTTAACGATCTCAAAGAAAACAACGTTAGTACTGACAATCTCGTTCACCTTAACAAAGAAGATACTGATTACTCGGTTATTTTGGTCGGTCCTGATGGGGGAAGAACAATAGTTACTAATCGTGGTGTCAGTCGGCTTGAAAATGAAAACCTAAATTGGGATAAAATATCTCAGACCAGCTGGTTTTACATCACTTCACTTGAAGGAAACCTTGATCTACTAGAACAAATAATCGGCTTTGCCACCGAGCATCAAATCCGGGTTGCTCTCAACCCCGGCAATCGCGAATTGATGGATAGTAAACGTCTCATTCCATTGTTGTCTCACGTGGATTTTCTTTTACTAAATGGGATTGAGTCAGAGACTTTGACTGGTGTCCATGTCAACGAAGGCAACTACTGGGAAACTTTACTTAGCTACGGTGCCAAAATTTCAGCTGTGACCAATGGTCGTCAGGGAGCCTACGTACTTACTTCCGAAGAGAAGCTATATTCACCAATTATTAACACAACTCCAGTCGACGAAACTGGGGCAGGAGATTCTTTTGGTTCAGCTTTCGTTGGTGGTATTATCAACCGACTTTCTCCGGCAGATTCACTCTTTTGGGCTATTAAAAATTCTGCCTCAGTGGTTTCCGGTCTGGGAGCCAAAACGGGACTGTTAACTCTAGCTGAAATCAAGCAATAACCGATAAATATAAAAAATAAATATGCTAACGAAACTTGAGATGAGCAAAAAGAAGTCATACTCTTCAGACGTGCCGCCCGAAGAGGTGAGTGACTTATCTGAAATAAAACTCAAAAAAAAGCGCTTTTTTATAATACTTTCTATTGTCCTAACTATAGGACTAAGTCTGGTTTTTATCATTTATCGACAGGTGAAAGAGATAGTTGTCAACCCCAAGCTTTCTATCCCTCGTTTACCTCAGCTATCTCTTTCAAAACCAGTTGTCACTAGCGCCGATATTGAAGACCTGACCGCCGCCATTTCCCAAATTATTACCATCGATCAATCAAATTGGAACATCGTCGTTGCCAATAGTACTGCCGTGTACAATTGGCCTAGCAATCGTAACCATTTTGATCTGTCACAGGTAACTGCTATTTCCAATAAATTTTCCCGACTCCTCCCATCAACCCTACTTGCTGAGCTACTTCCCCAGGGACTTTTAGTTCGGGAAGAGTCTAGTAGTAATCAGGATCAACAAAAAATCACCGCTGTCATTTATCCACCAACATCTACTCCCATTTTTTTTGATCTCCAATATGAAGGAACAGCTGAAGAATTTCAAAAAATAATCACTGAACTTATCCCTACTATTTACTGGAGTACGATTAGCCAATCAACCCCTTAAGGTTGTGGTGTTGGTGTAGCTTTTGGTGAAGGACATTTTATATCTTTCTCTGTTCCGCTAATAAAATATTCTTCCCGACCACAAACATTTTTCTTTGCTACCCCCTCCGGAGGGATTAACCATTGAGTTGACTTTCGTGAGGCTATCATTTCTCTCATAATTTTATTCCAAATTGGAGTTGCCCCAGATACCCCAGACGCTACCCAGCTCATCGGACTATTGTCGTTGTTACCAACCCAAGCTGCCACCATCACATCGTTAGTCCAGCCAATACACCAATTGTCTCGCAGACTATTTGTCGTCCCTGTCTTTACAGCCACAGTTTCATTATCTATTTTTAGTTTTGAATTCAAACCAAAAACAGGGGATCTGGCTTGGTTATCGCTCAGTGCACTATTTATCAAAAATGCCTGCTTTGGATCAATTGTTTCCACCCCCACTGCCTCACTCCCAAATACCTTTTCACCCAAGTAGTTCTCTATTTTAAGCACTGATGTTAGTTCAACCTTCTTTCCCATATTCGCGAAGATACTATATGCACTTGCCAGTTCTGTCATCTTAACTTCGCCAGCCCCCAGGGCGAGTGAAAGACCAAACCGACTCTTATCTTTCCAAGTATTAATTCCCATTTGTTCTGCCAGGTCGATCATATTTTCCACTCCATTTGTCGCCAATAGTTTTACCGAAGGGATATTTAGTGATGAAGCGAGAGCTGTCCGTAGAGTTACATTCCCCAAATACTTACCATTATAATTTACCGGTATGTAAGGCTTACTTTGACCAGCAATTTTGTATACGACCTTTTCATCATCGATTATCGTCGCCAAGTTTTGCCCTTTTTTTAGTGCCAGAAGATAGTTTATTGGCTTGATTGACGACCCTGGTTGTCGGAGTGCTGTTGTTACATTAAACTTACCATCCATATTTGAGGCAAAGTAATTTCTTGAACCCACCATTGCTAATACTTCACCGCTTCCAGGGGATAGCACGATTGCTGCCCCGTTAGTGATTTTTAGTCTCTCAACAGAAGATACTTCCTCGGCGACAATTTTTTCGGCCATCTTCTGTATTTGGATATCAAGACTCGTTACCACTGTCATTCCTCTTCTGGCAAAATTGTCATAACCAAGCTTCTTTTCCAAAAAATCTTTGACATAAAACACAAAGTGAGGGGCCTGAATGGTTGGTCGATTAACGACTATCTTAAGATCTTCCGCCCTCATGTCAGAGGCTTCTTTTTCCGTTATAAATCCGGCCGACTCCATTTCTGATATCACATGTTTTTGTCTTAAAAATCCAAATTTTGGGTTATCACCGGTGGGCGAGTATGAGCTAGGTGCTGCCGGTAAACCGGCCAAAAATGCTGCCTCTGCCCCAGTTATCTCCCATACATTTTTACCAAAATATTTTTTAGCTGCTTCCTGAACTCCATACGTCTCACCACCGTACGCCACTTGGTTAAAATATCGCTCCAGTATTTCTTCCTTAGATAATTTTTTCTCAACCATCAGCGCCAGGAGAGCCTCCCGCATTTTTCTTTTCCATGTCTTCTCGTTTGAGAAAAATACGCTTTTCACTAACTGCTGAGTTATTGTCGATCCACCCTGAAGTGTTCCGTTATTTTCTCTTTTAAGCATGTTGTAGATTAGTGCCTGACTTATTCCTTTAACCGATATCCCCTGATGCTGTAAAAAGCTTTTATCTTCTATCGCCAGAGTTGCTATAACTAAAGACTTAGGAATCTTAGCCAACGGTACCCAGCTCCTATCCTCATCTTCATAAAATTTATAAAGTAATACCCCGTTTCTATCCAAAATTTTTGAAGAGAGTCGAGGTGGGTTGTATATTTCGTTAACGTTCGGCAGGCCTACTATCACTTTCAAATACAACCATATCAACACCCCACTCATCCCCAGCAGTATTGATCCTAAAAACAGGTATGATCGGACAATTCGTAATCCAAATTTTAAAATAATCAGTAGCGGCCATCCTAATGCGATTAGCATTTTTTTAAGTAACAGAATTGGTCGCATTAATTTTATTGATTTATTATCGTTGTTGGTAATTGACTTCCGGTCGTATCACCGGGATTTATATTTAAAGGACAGTCCAAGCACACCCATACTCCACTAGCATCTCTAACCGCTTGATGTTCCTGCCACTCGACGTTAGTTTTTACCTCACCGTCTTTGACAATTCTATTTGTGTCCTTGTCTATTAACACATTATTTTTGATCGGCAACCTTTTTGTTGGGGAATACTCTTTTTTGAAATATTCATAATGTGAGTCACATCCTGCCTCTGGGGGTAGCTCACCAGTAAAGTTACAAACTGCAATCTTTTGAACATCAACCGGCACTACCGGCTTTTTGACTGGCTTGTCTTTAAGTAGATAGGTCATTACTTTGTTCCAAATCGGTGCTGCTCCAGTAGTACCTGATACCAGATATCCCATTTTGCTATTGTCGTTATTTCCCACCCACACAGTGGTCACAAAATCAGGTGTGTATCCAATCGTCCAATTGTCCCGCAAATCATTGGTTGTCCCTGTTTTGGCTGATACTTCGGGATGTCCCTTGATAGTCAAAAGCGATCCCCGTCCAAACACCATACTTCGAGACCCGTCATCAGACAAAATATCGGTGATAATAAAACTCGTATCCCTAGACAAAACTCTTTCTCCTGGAATGTCCTGGTAGCTCTCTAGAACCTTCCCATGTCTATCAGTTATATTCAGTACGGAAACAAGGTTCTGCCTTATTCCACCATTGGCAAATACTCCGAATGCTGTATTCATCTCCGTCATCATAACTTCACCACCACCAAGAGTTATTGATAGTCCGTATAAGGACGGATCTTTATAAGTAGAGATTCCCATAGCTGATGCTGTCGCCACAAAATTTTCAAGTCCGACTAGTTGAATTGTTTTAACGGCTGGAATATTTAGTGAGTTACCCAGCGAATTACGCAAGCTTTGTATACCACTGTAACGCCCACCATAATTAGTCGGACAGTACATCTTTTGATTCTCGACTTTAAAGCATGTCGGACTATCGTCAAAAATTGTGGCCGCAGTCACTTTCCCCATCTCAATCCCAGTGGCATAGTTCAATGGTTTTATTGACGATCCTGGTTGTCTTAACGCAGTGGTCACATTGAATTTGCCTTCTATATCATTAGCAAAAAAATCTTTTGAGCCCACCATAGCTAATATCTGCCCCGTCTTTGGCTCAGTGACTAGCCCAGCTCCATTGGATATCTTTTGTTTAGCCAGCTTTGTAGTCTCAGAGGCTATTGTGTGTTGCATCATCTCCTGAACGTTTGAATCAAGGGTTGTGGTGATCTTCAGTCCACCTTCGTTAACCAACTTCGCACCATACTTTTCAACTAACATTTCTTTGACATAAAAAACAAAGTGAGGCGCTACGATCTCGTCTTTATTAATGTAATAGTTCAACGGTTCCTTTTCTGCCGCCAACTTCTCATCTTCTGTTATGTAATCCAATTCACGCATTCTCGTCAAAACCAGCTCTTGTCTTTTTTTAGCAGCGTCGGGGTGAGCAAAAGGGGAATATCTGGTCGGTGAGCCCGGCAGTCCAGCTAGTAACGCCGCCTCACCTGTGGTCAGATCTTTAACTTCTTTATTAAATATTCCCTTGGCGGCTGCACCCACACCCCAGAGAGTTCCACCGTATGGAGTCTGGTTAAAATACATCTCCAGAATCTGTTTTTTGGTATACAGCACTTCAGTTGATACTGTTAATAATGCCTCTTTTACCTTTCGAGTCCAGGTCCTCTCCGGTGTCAGTAGTGCATTTTTCACCAACTGTTGGGTAATAGTTGACCCACCTTGCAACCTCTTTTGGACTAGCGTTCTAAAGAGTCCTCGGACAATACCCCTCAAATCAAATCCTATGTGACTATAAAAGTTAGCGTCTTCCACTGCCAAAGTTGCTTTAACCAATCTTTCTGGGACATCATCAATTTTGACAATATTTCTTCTTTTTTCAGAGAAAATCTCATAAATCAATTTCCCGTTTCTGTCCATAATTTGAGAATTTTCTGGATAAATATCCGACGTTAGACTTCTCGGGTTTGGCATATCTTTCAAAAGAAATGCCATGAAAATTACGAAAGGGATTAATACAGCGAGACCAATAACTAAGAATCGATTCTTAGTAATTCCACGTATATCTATTTTTTTCTTGTTGTTTGTTCCAGCCATCAATTCTAGTTAATAGTTTTGTATATTTTTCACTATCGATTTCAATTCCTTTCTCATTTCTGTGAAATATTTCTCTATACGCCAATCCTGCCCACAGAATTTGCTTACGTATCTGTTTTGATTGAGCATCAACGTTTTTTGCCCCCATCACTAACTCGTTGGCATATTCTAATTTATCTATGGCTTCATTGCCAGACTCAACTGCCAACCCTCTCTCACCTTTTTCTGTCAACTTTTGGAATTCAGCAATTTTTTTATCTGCCATAAGTACCGCCAACTTTACCTTATTTTCCCCTCCACTAAGAGTCATCCATACATAATCTCTCACTTTTTTGAAACCATAGAACACATGATTTGGTAGCATTCCTGCATCAGGGAGTTTATATGTTCCCGAAACAGTTTCTCCATCTTCAAAATTTACCAGAAACTTTACTTCTTCGTTTCGTAACGAGTCCATCTCTCCATCTTGAGCCATTAGGTTTAGTCCAGCCTTAGCAACTGACACAAAAAGTATAACTAAACCAATCAAGACGACAAAAACCCTACCTATTATCTTCATCAGCATATCTTATTCTATCACTTGGGTGAAAAAATGCTGACCGAAGTCCCACAATTTCTGAACTAATTTTCCGTTTCATGTACCACCACTGCGGCCAAAAAACTAACCAATTTATCAAATCCAAGATTCTGTTGTCCGTTGTTTTTACTTTTAATTTTTTACTTTTTACTTTTGACATTTTACTTCCATATCCATTAGCTACATGCTTACCTACCCAGTCATTTTCGGCCAGAAAATTTTCATAAGTCTTATTCTTGTTCAAAATTGGAACCATCAAAATAGTATCCATCGCGTTCCTTAGTGTTTGTTTATTTTTTGGTAGTTTCATTTCACCTTCTTCTATCCACAGGTTAAAACACAAGTCATCTTTATTTTCACTTAATCCAAACTTTCGGTGGGGGATTTTATTAAAAAAAACATACAGTCTCAGCACTAATCTATTAATCCACAAGCGGTTACTCTTAGTGACAATCATTAGGTCAATGTCGTCATTTTGTCTACAATACCCAGCCGCCACCGATCCAGTCACCGTTATCAGTAAGATATCCGGAAAAACCACTGCCAATTTTTTTGCAAAAAGACTAACTTTTTCTAGTTTGGACTCAGTAAACTCACTTTTTTTAGTAAACTTTTCAATGTCCTTTGATAGTCTTTTCTTAATGTCTTCACTACTATAACAGTGACTACTAATTAGCCGCTTTGTTAACTCTTCAGGACTGTATACCACCCCAAACTGACTACCGTATTCTCTTGTTTTTTTAATTTCCTTATCCAGTTGGTCCATACCTCTATTCTACCTTGGTATAATATATCTCGATCTATGAAGAAAAATGGCAGAGCTTACCGGCTTCTTGAAATGGTTCCAGGCATTTTTGCTTGGACAGCTATCACCTTTCCAATTTGGGGAGCCTTTATCTTTCCCCGTATAGTTGCGTACTTTGTTATCGCATTCCTAATTTATTGGCTTTATCAATCCTTCAAAGCAGCCTTCTTTGCCATCATCGGTTACTTTAAAATAATCGCTGCCCAAAAGACTCCTTGGCCTGACTTATATAAACAGAATAAGACAAAAAGTTGGCTATCTTTTACTGAAGTTGACCATGTTATTGTAATTTCTTCCTATAAAGAGCCGGTAGATGTGATCGATATGGCTGTAGGTAGCTTGGCCGCCCAGATCGACATAAACCTGAAACAGATCCACGTTATTGTTGCTCAGGAAGCTCGGGCCGGCAAGGAGAACAATGAGGCTACTATCAGTTACTTTACATCTAAGTACAAAAACGTTTTTGGTAATTTGATCTTTACCTCCCACCCCTCCGATACTCCGGGTGAAACCATAGGCAAACATAGTAATGAAGCCTTTGCCGCCAAATACTTCAAGAAAAATTTTATTAAGAAGGGGACTTTTGACATCGACAAATTAACACTAACCTCCTGTGACGTCGACACTATCTTTAACCCTAAATATTTTTCCGCTCTGACATATTCATTCGCGTCATCAGAAAATCGCTATTATAGATTTTGGCAATCGCCAATTTTTTGGCACCACAATATCAATAGTGTCCCTGGCCCCATTAGAATTATCGGAACACTTGGTAATGTAATTCATATAGCCAATATTCAGGAACCAGATGGACTTTTCTTTAACTATTCCTGTTATTCATCATCGTACCGACTAATCGACTCAGCGGGTTACTGGGACATCGATATGATTCCTGAGGACTGGCATATCTTTCTCCAAACCTTCTTTAGTAGTGGTGGCCGTAGTCAAGTCGAGCCAATTTTTCTCCCCACCATCGTCGATGCTCCAGATGGTAAATCATATTTTGGTGCTCTCAAAAATCGTTATTCTCAGTGTGTCCGCCACGCCTGGGGTGCTATTGATATTCCCTATGCTATCAAACAATCCATCAACCATCCTGAGATTCCCATTATCACCCGAATCCTTCGTGTTTACCGTCTGATAGAAACTCATTTTATTTGGTCTAGCAACTGGTTCATTCTTACTCTTGGTACCTCTCTTCCAGTTATTCTTAACCCCACTTTTTTTCAGACCTCCATTGGTTTTAACCTTCCCCGAATCTCCAATATTATTCTGACTGTCTGTTTAATCCCTTTGATTTCCCTAATAATTCTCGACTGGAAACTTCGACCAAAATACCAAAAAACTGGTCTCGGTAATATTCTCAAAAATATTCTTCAGTGGCCGTTCATGCCCTTGGCCACCCTGACCATGTCTGTTTTACCCGGTCTACATTCTCATACGAGACTAATGCTTGGCCATCGACTTGAGTACAAGACCACCCAAAAAAAGGCAAAATAGGCTAAACTATTTCATGATCAATCTTCTCGAAAAGAAACATCGTTTCGTGCTAATTGCCTCACTTCTTTTTTTACTTCTTAGATTACCTTCACTTTTCGAACCATATTGGTACGGTGACGAGGGGATTTATCTGGTCCTCGGACAGGCCCTCCGAAAAGGTCTAGTTCTTTATCGTCAAATTCATGACAATAAGCCACCGAGTCTTTATTATCTAGCTGCCATTGCTCAGACTGTCTTTGGTTTCCGTCTCTTACTTGCTATCTCTATGGCTTTCTCGTCTGTAATTTTCCACAAGTTCTCCACCAAACTTTTTTCAGCCAAATTCGCCAAGATATCTACGATTCTGTTTATTATTCTTACCTCAATTCCCCTAATTGAAGGCAATATCGCCAATGCCGAAATCTTCATGGTACTCCCAACTCTAGCGGGAATTTATTACTTCTTCTACTCAAAATCTACTCTACATTACTTAGTTTCCGGATTATTGCTTGGTCTCGCTTTCACTTTCAAAGTTCCGGTCGCAGTCGAGTTTGCTCTCCTTTGTGCTTGGGTTTTGGCATTCAATTTTGAACGTTCCAAAATAAAATTAATCGCAATTAGCTGGTTCGCTCTGGTCGTTGGTTTTGTTCTACCAATTGTTCTTTTTTTTGCTCTGTCTATTTATCAACGAGCTGGCAATGAGTTTTTATTTTCCGCCTTACTCCAAAACTTTGGATATCTGTCATCTTGGTCAACAGGCTCGCACTCCGGTAGTGCCACCAGCGGTGGTCTAGTCAACCGGGCAGTGATCATGTCAATTTCTTGGTTAATCATTTACTTCTTATATCTAAAAAAACACATACCCAAAAGTGCTTTATTTGTATTTACTTGGTTTTGTGCCACTGTCTTTGGAGCACTTCTCTCTACTCGTCCCTATCCTCACTATCTGATTCAATTAGCTCCTCCATTAGTCTTAATCTTAACTCTTATATTTTCAACTCTAGCCACACTCAAACAACGGATTATTTCCATAATCTTACTTGCTGGACTTGGATTTTACCTTGTTAGTTATAAATTCTATTACTACCCAGTCGTTTCTTATTACAAAAACTTCTACGCTCACATTTTTAGTCTGAACTCAGTCGAATACCGCAATTACTTTGGTGCTCGAGTCGATGATACTTACCAAATTGCTCAGTTTCTTAAGAACACCACAGCTCCAGAGGAAGACATCTTTATTTGGGGTGACGAACCCTATATTTATGCCCTATCGGACCGTCTCCCTGTTGGAAAATACACGGTTGCCTACCATGTGGCCGACTTCAACCAATATGAGAACACTTATAACCAATTAATAGTTCAATTTCCCAAAACCGTTATATACTACCCTCAGCCAGGACGTCCTTTTCCTGACTTAGATCGATTCATAAAACTATACTATTCACCGGCGACCGCCTTTGGCGAAGCCACTATCTACACCCGTAATGAGTAATACTCTGTCATTATCAAATTTATCAAGCTCACTCGCCAAAGTAGGTCTGTTTTGGCAGGAGAAACTAAACGGAACAGTTTTCCGCTGGAATTTGTTTGTGGCTATAATGCAGTTTGCTTTTGTTTGGTACAAATACAACGACCTCCCCCCCGAAATCCCTCTCTTCTATTCCCGACCTTGGGGAGCCGAGCAGTTGGCAGCGAGTTCTTCGGCTTTCTTGCTTCCAGTAATCACTTTTATAGTTATTATTGTTAATAATTTTCTAGCCGTGTTCCTACTTCGGTCAAACTCACTTCTTTCCCGGCTACTAGTTATCACTTCTCTTCTTTTTGCCATTCTTTCGTTTATTGCTATGCTGCGCTCTATTAGTCTAGTAGTCTAACCATGCCTACCAATTTCTTTTTTAGTCTCCTAATCGCCTTTTTACTCTCTTTCATTGCCACACCCCTTGTTCGTAATTTTTTGGTATCCCACTCCCTGGTTGAAGATCCTGTAAAAAAGCAAAAAAAAGATAAAAACTCTACCGCCACAGCCGCCATACCTCGGGGTGGAGGAGTACCCATATTTTTGGGAATTATTGTTGCAGTGCTGCTTTTCCTTCCTCTTGATCGTCAACTAATAAGTATTATCATCGCTCTGACACTTACTCTAGCTGTTGGAATTTTTGATGACTTGTTCGACATCAGTCCCAAGTTAAGGCTGGTTACCAACATCACAGCCGCCATTATCGTGGTTGCCTCGGGAATTGGTATCGCCTATATATCAAACCCTTTTGGCGGAGTATTTGACCTATCTTTTATCCGGATTGAATTTGATTGGTTTGGTCCACATAGTATTTGGTTAATCTCCGATCTTCTGGCTATTTTTTGGATAGTCTGGTGTATGAATATCACCGGCTGGTCAGGTGGGGTTGAAGGGCAGCTTCCTGGATTTGTGGGTATATCAGCCCTCTTTATCGGACTTTTAGGTCTTAAGTTTTCTCAGGATATCCAGCAGTGGCCAGTAATTATTTTGGCTGGAGCTGTCTCCGGAGCTTACTTTGGTTTTTTACCTTTCAATTTTTACCCCCAAACCATCATGCCTGGATACAGTGCCAAAAGCCTGGCGGGTTTTAGCCTAGGAGTTCTATCAATCCTCTCAGGTGCCAAGTTAGCAACACTTTTTTTACTTCTCGCCATTCCTATGCTTGATGCAGTTTTTGTTATCGGGCGTCGCTATGTTCAGGGAAGGTCCCTCGTTAAACCGGATGGTCAGCACTTACACCACCTCTTGCTCCGTCTTGGCTGGAGCCGGCAAAAGATAGCCATTCTTTATTGGCTGGTTAGTTTATGCTTGGGACTAGCAACTTTACTATTTAACACCCAACAAAAACTCTACGTTTTTATTTTAGTAATAATTACCTTTACAGCCTCTCTTATCAAGATATATCGGCATATTTAGCCAATATCCAGCCACTTTTACCGTTACCCAAGTCAATCTTCAGCCACTCTTTATCCTGATCGATCATTCGATATTTTTCATTTGGTTTAACTTTAGTTACTTCTGCTCCGCTGCTGCTCGGGGTATCACGAACTCGTAGCCAGCCAGTCTCAGTTTCCTTAATCATAATTAAGTGGCCGGCAGGTTCAGTACTTATTGGAGTAGGTGCTGCGGATGGGGTTGTCGCCACCGCTTTTTCTTCCGATAGGTCGGTTTCGACTACTAGCTGATATCCGTTAACCAGTCTCACATATGAGTTGATACTCTTATGCCCAGGAAAAGAAACCGTCAATTTTTTATCACCTTCCCCTATATTTTCAATCCGCACTGGGCTATAACCTTTCACCTCATCATCCACAAAAACAGTCGAACGATCTGGTCTAGAGCTGACCATTATTCCTGCCTTTTCTATGTTTCCAGTAGCTTCAAAATAGAGTGTATATCCTCCATTTTCGCCGTTATCTCCAAATTCACGGTTGATTACTGTGTTTGCCCCATTCTGCAAGTGTATGTTTTTGGTCCATTCCTGTCCGTTGGTAGCCAATTTTATTTTTAGTTCACCTGGCTTTACCGTGTTGTTTTTATATGGTGTCATCCCTGCTTCTTTATCGTTGATAAACACCTTTGCCGGTGGATAGGATATAATTTCAATACCAGATTTCTGCATGTTAAAGTTGCATCCAGATAGTACCAAGCTAAATAACAGCACCGCTAACGCCCGCAGTTTCATATCATCAAGTATACTAAATCAAATGCGTGCAGTGCGAATCCTCTTACCATTGTTGTTTATAGCTACCAGTATTGCTTTCTTTTCTAATATCTACACCACCACCCAACAACTCGTCATTAGCCCTTCCTCAGACACGACTCTTGACTCACCAACCATTTCTCCCTCCACAACCCCCACTCCTGTACCTGCGCTAACTATAGGGCTTGCTGGCGATCTTGGACTTGGACGACATATTACTTCAACTGCTCGTTCCAAAAACGATTTCACCTGGAGTTTTAAAGAAATCAGCCCCTGGCTCATGGAAAATACTTTTAATCTTGCCAATCTCGAATCACCCATCATTCCCCTCTGTCCAGAAGGTAAGACGGGGACATTTACTTTTTGTGGAGATGAAAGATTTATTCCAGAACTAGCCAAAAATAAGTTTTTTCTCAACTTAAATAATAACCATATTCTCAACTATCACCCCCAAGGACTTATAGATACCAAAAACCTTTTAACTAGAGCGTCTATCCCATATTTTTTTGATGATCTACTTATAAAAGAAGTCAACGGAGTCCGTCTTGGATTTCTCGGGTATGATTTCATAACCTACCCCTCCCTTGATAAACAAAAAATAATCGATACGATTAAAACTTCAAAACCAAAAGTTGACTATCTATTTATTTCCATTCATTGGGGAAATGAGTATCTCCCCGTAGCCGAGAAGTGGCGTGTCGATTTTGCTCGCCAAATGGTTGACGCTGGAGCAGACATTATTCATGGCCACCACCCCCATGTTTGGCAGGGTGTCGAAAAATATAAAGATAGTCTAATTTTTTATTCATTCGGTAACTTCGTTTTTGACCAAAGTTGGTCCTATGAAACTTCCCACTCCCAAATTGCCCGACTTAAGATCCAAAAAGGGGAGCCACTAACTTATGAACTTTTTCCGATAGAAATTCGGTCTAACTCTCAACCTGTATTAATGCCTTAAGTACTTCTTCTGGTGTTTCTACTGTTGCCACCACCCTTTTTTCTTTTTCTTCAAAATGCATTTTGCCGATAATATCTTTAACGATTATTTCCCATTCTCTTCCAACAAATATCAGTGGTTCGTGATGGCCATATTCAAACTTTGCCAGTTCCCAAACTAACCCAACTTCGGCCAGTGTTCCCGTGCCACCTTTAAAAATAACAAAGGAATCAGCTATCTCCACCAATTTGCTAACTCTCTCGTGAATATTCTTAGTTTTATAAATTTTTTCTGCATAATCCATGTTTCCCTTGTCACTACCCTCATAATTTCCTGGTTCAAACTTTGGGTCGATTATTACTAGTTCAACTTTCCCCCCACCCATCTCGGCTCCATCCGTCGATGCCTTCATGATTCCTGGTCCACCACCGTTAACCACTATATATCCATTTTCTGCCAATAGCTTGGCTGTACTTTTCGCCAATACACAAGAGGTGTCATTTTCCGGTAAGTCAGCATCGCCAAAAAATGCCACCCGTTTTATTTTTTTGTCAGTTTTAGCGATCATTTGTTTATAAAACTTTTTAATTTTTGGTCAAAAGTTACACTGTGATAGGCCTCTGGTAACAGCTCGTGTAGTAACTTACTCTGATATTCTCCACTTTGTTTGGCAGATATTACCTCGATTTCTTTATTTGTAGTCTGATAAAACTGGACCAGGTACTGAAGACAAGTCCCACAAGGAAATATAAATTCTTTCTCGTCCACAACTAATATTGCTTTTATGTTGTATTTTCCATGAACTACCGCATGATTTAGAGCGCTCGACTCTGCACATGTACCCATTCCCGATATCACCCCATCAACATTACACCCCCCATATATTTCTCCATCATCTGTTAAAACCGCAGCCCCAAACGAATGATTGGATTTAAAAATAAAAGCATTATCTTCCGCCTCGTTGGCGACTTTCAACATTTTTTCAATTATTTCTTTATCAAGCATTTCTGAGCTTCCAATAATTAACTTCAGAATACACAATATCTGCTCCGGCTTCCTCAATCGCTTTCACATTATCAGTATCAGCCCCGCCATCTATTCCCACAATATATCCCATGTCCTTAATTTTTTTGATTTTATCAAGTACTTTTTTCTCAAACTCAAAATAACCAAAACCTGCCTTTCTGCCCATCAGTAGCACTATATCCCAATCTCCTACAATTTTATCAACCTCCGTGTCCACATCAAAAGCTAGACCAGCCTCAGCTCCCTCATTCTTTATCTTTTCCAAAAAATCTTCTCGACTACTCATCATTTCAACTTGTCCAATAACTCTACTTGCCCCTATATGGATTGCTTTATTTACCCAAGTACTAGGTTCTTTAACCATCAGATGGACATCCCACAAATTGTTAGGGGTCTCAAAGTCTAGTTTACCCATAAGGTCCAAATCAAAGGTTCTTCCTGTCGCAAAAACACCATCACAAACATCAACCTGAATCCACCTTGAAGCATCTTTTAGTTTTTTGATAGCTTCTTCAGCATCATAGAAGTCCTTTTTTAATCCAGCAGTCGGAATTATTTGCATATATACATTGCCATTTCAATTAGACGGCAGGAATAGCCGTATTCGTTATCGTACCATGCTCCAATACAAACCATATCATCAGCCACTACATTAGTCATACGGGTATCAATCACACAAGATGCGTTGTTACCAATGATATCGGAAGATACTAACGGCTCATAAGTTACCTTGACCTTCCCCACCATTTCTGGACTGACACTGGCATCTTCAAAAATGGAGTTAACTTCTTCGATAGTTGTCTTGCGAACCATTTTAAAAGTCAGGTCTGAGTAGCTTCCACAAATGACTGGCACCCGTATAGCTGTTCCAGCAAATCTACCCTTAGCTTCCGGGTAGGCGGCAATTACTGCCTCAGCTGCTCCAGTGGCAGTTGGCACTATGTTAATAGCTGCTGCACGTGCTCGGCGAGGATCTTTCCCGCTTCCATCAACAATATTTTGATTAGTTGTATACGCATGAATGGTGGTTAGTGATCCTTCTTGAAACCCAATTTTCTCATCAATCAGTTTGACGATCGGTGCCACACAGTTTGTTGTACAAGAACCATTTGACACTAATTTTTCACCTTTATATCTATTTTCATTAACTCCCAGAATGAACACTGGAATTTTTGGGTCCTTGGCAGGGGCTGAGATCACCACTTTCTTAGCACCTCCGTTTAAGTGTAAAAGTGCCTTACTGTCAGTAAAAGCTCCAGTGCATTCTAATACCACCCCAACTCCATAGTCGCCCCATTTTATTTTCCCAGGGTCACTTTCACCCAGTAGGGGAATGACAACATCACCAACTACCAGTCGGCCTATCTCTCCGCCTTTTTGTGGATCAGATGTCTCCACTTTCATGGGAACTCTTCCGTATACTGAGTCATATTTAAACTGGTTGGCGTAGGACTCAGCGCTTAGGTCACCTTTAGTATTAATGGCAGCCACTTCAACATCGTATTTTTCCATTAGTATTGCCCTTAGTACTACTGTGCCAATTCTTCCAAAACCGTTTATACCTACTTTCAATTTTTTATTCTGCATAACTTAATGATATAGCATTTACCACTCGCTTCGCTACTCTTGGCTTCTGTAGTTCGTGATCTGGCACCGCTCTGGCTCTTTCCACCACTTTGTCAAGCCTAATCGGCATAAAAAATACCACGGCTCCAACCAGATCCTCACCTTCATCATTTCTCCTCATGGACTCAGCAAAATCTCGAAATATTCCCATACTAGCTCTAAACTTTCTTATCTCATCCACGTTATCATGTGTTCGTTCAAACGATCTTCCGCACTCCGCAAATGAGTTTGCGTCCAGCACATCATACTCTTGTGGAAAATCATGCCTTCCTTGGCGCACTTTAACTTGATAAAAAGTAGTTTTTCCATTTCCATTATCTGCAATCAAATCAACTTTATTATCCTGGTCATCAGCCTCACTTCCAAATCGGACATTTTCCATTCCCATATCTTTCAGTAACCAAAAGGCAGCCATCTCTGCTTCGATTCCGTTGATGTATCGTAATCGTTTTCGCTCTCCCAGAAGCCTAAGAATCTTAGGGTTATCAAATACAGAATCAAACATTTTATACGATTGAACTTTGTCATATCCCAGCTCCCCAACGCATATTTCCATCAAATCTTTCCATGCTTTTCCAAAAGCCATTCCTTCATGCTTCTCTTCCTTAATGTTATGGTTTCTACTTAGTGACTCTATAAGACTATTAGTGGTGGCACAGCCATTAGCTACCAAAAAAACCAACTTCCTTTGGTCTTCACTAGTTGAATCAAACCCTCTCTGATCTACTTCATTCTTAGCCCAGACCCATTCCAAACTATCATGTGACATATCACTTTCCAATATTTGAACTGCTTTCACAATTCTATTCGGTCTAGGTAAGTTTTCGAAACGAGCCTGAACCTTATGATCGGCTTGTCTGATAGAGGATTCTCTGATTTTTGGTCCTGGATCATCCATACACCACTCAACCAGTCGTTTACTCGAGTCAATTTGTTTTTCCCTACCATCCAATGGAGCTGCTAACCACTCAAATGTCGGAAGTGATCTTGCTCTTCCCATGTTATTCCCATGCTGGCAGACTGCCCTTCGTCAGTAGTTCTAACATCATCCCTCCACCAGAAGCGATTAAGTCAATTTGTTCTTTCATCCCCAAACTTTCTACAGATGCTGTCGTATCCCCACCAGCCAGTACTTTATACCCTGGACTACTGGCCACAGCCATGGCTATTTCTTTTGTTCCTTCTTTACAGTCATCCTTTTCAAACCACCCCATGGCTCCCGCCCAGACAACCATTTTTGACTGGCCGATAATTTCTTTAAATTGAGCTATGTCTTCTTTACTTAGATCAAATCCATCTTCTCGTAATTTTGCAACTTTTATTTTTTCACTTTTAACTATTAACTCTTCACTATTATTAATTAATAGTGGCAATTTCCCCCCAATTAACACATGATCGGCAATTTTTAGAAGTTCCGGCAAATGACTTAATTTATCTGCTTTTGCTCCACCCAATACGATAGTCAATGGGTGACTAGGATCATCAACTACTTTTAATATTTTTTCTACTTCGGAAATAAACGCCAATCCATAAAATCCTGGCAAACTTTTATAAAGCATATTAGATCTTTCCTTTCGGTGGGACACCGCCAGAGCATCATTTACAAAAAATTGGCAGATTTCCACAAGATTTTTTAAAAAGTCACTATCATTTGCCTCTTCACCTTTCCAGAATCTCAGGTTCTCCAAAAATACTATTTGATTTGTTGCCATCGCCATATCCAGCTTTTCAAAGTTACCCACATCCTCCACAAAAATACTCTCTATCAAATTTTCACCGTTTGGTTCGAGTAAGCTCATTAGTTCCACATACACCGGTCTCATTGAATATTTTGGGTCATGCCCTTCAGGACGACCAAGCTTACCCACTATAGAGACCTGACATTTTTTGGCGAGCAGTAGTTTTATAGTAGGAATCGATTTTACTAGTCGGTAGTTATCGCTGATATCCCCATCATTCATTGGCACGTCTAAGTCTAGTTTTAGAATTACTTTTGTCTCTGGTAATATTTCCTCAACCGATCTCAGCTTCATATTTTTTTATTTTATTAATTCTTCTAATATACCTCTCTTCTGAGCCAAACATTGTTGCCAGAAAAACTGACACTATCTTCATGTTCTCATCCACACTGACGGCATCAGCTGATAGGCAAACAACATTGATATCGTCGTCGTTTCGGGCAGCTCTGGCTTGTTTTTCAAAAGTACAAAGCCCAGCTCTAATCCCTTTTACTTTATTGACGGCAATTGATGCTCCGGCGCCTGATCCACAAACCAGTATTCCTCTACCATTTTCGACCGCCACCTTTTCACCAATTTTTATAGCAAAGTCGGCATAGTCGTCTTCCTTTTCGTACGAATTTGCCCCCAGATCTCTAAATTCATAGTGCTCTGACTCCATCCATTTTTTTATCTCCTCTTTGAGCCTAAATCCGCGGTGATCAGCAGCAATATATATCATCTACTATAATATTACCACCGATGTCTACTATCACTCTCTTAGGTCATGACTATTCGTATACGATAACCCGTAAGCTAATCAGAAGCCTATCTATCCGAATTCACTCACGTCGTACTTTTTCGGTTTCCGCTCCACACTTAACCCCAGCTTTTTATATAGAACGCTTTATAAACGAACACTCGGCATGGATAGTCAAAAATTCTAGTAAAATTACTAAGAAAAAAACACTAAAAAGTCTAAAAACATTAAAAATAGTCGATAAAGAGTACAAAATATTGATAACAAAATCAAAAATGGATTCCGTTGTAATTTTCAAAGAAGAACAAAAAATTTATGCAAATTCTACAGCATTGACCAATATTCATTTAAAAAAACTTTTTGACACCCGTTTTCGCCCCTTTGCACTATCAATTATCAGTGAAGAATTAAAAAAACTGTCCCAAGAATTTGGTTTTAGTTACAGCAGAGTCTCTGTCAAAAACACCACCTCTCGTTTTGGTTCCTGCTCCAGTCGAAATAATCTAAACTTTAACTGGCAAATTATTTTTCTACCGTATCCTATTTTTCGTCACATTCTACTTCATGAGTTAAGCCACACTGTCCATCACAACCATTCCAATAAGTTTTGGTCCCACCTAGCTGCTTGCGATCCTGATTGGAGAGTCAACCGACGCTATCTAAAAGCCCATGCCAGCTCTCATTTTATTATCTAAATTATCTAATATTTTTTGTATAATACACACATGGACCCGTCAAAATCTCTTGTTTTCTACATCATAAGGGAAAAAAGTGAAGATGCTGCAAAAGACTTTCCCAACCTTATTTATGACATTCGTAACGCTTATGTCTTTGTCGATGTCATCGAAAGTTCCCCTCGCTCAGTCACCCTATCCGGTGATGCGTCCTACAAATCAGAACTCGAGTATCTTACTACCGACAAACCCGAAAAATTTTCTAATTATTCCTTTTGCGCAAAACTAACAATTACCCAAGAAGATTATTTAACCTTCAACAAGCTCCGCCAGTTCCTATCCCACCACCGCTACGAATATCGTATCTATAGCAATCAGCTCCATTCTTATCTTCCTAAGGACAGCGAACTTATCAATCTAGAATTTGGTTCAGTCAATCTTAAAACTTTTGAAGCTCTCAAAAAATTCTCTCTCATCCCCATCTATTTCTCCCAAAAGAATCGTAACTATTACGCTATCAATTTGACCGATAAAAAAGTTCACCTAGTCAACCCCCATCTTCTCGCATTTATTTTTGACAAAACAATTCCCGAATCCACCATGCCCGAACTGAGTTATCCAGTTGCTCAAGATCTAAACCTTTTTTCAGCAATGTACGACAAACAACTTATACCCACTGACTTTTATCAATATTTCCAAAAATCTACCAAGGTAATCAATAATAGTAACTTTGATATCGACAACCCCGGTCGAAAAGTTTTTATCAAACCATATATTCTAGAATTCAATGACAAAAACGGCGAGTTCTACACTTACGCCGGACCAGAGGGCGCCTCAATGCTATTAATGTCCAAAATCTTAAGAGGCGAGACTCTAGAAACTTGCTTACTACGTGTACTCAAAGAAGAACTGGGTATAGCCGAGGATTTTGTCGGCGCTTTTGTGTCACATGATATTGAGTTTGACCGTGATCGGGAAGGGAGACTCACTCCACGTCTAGTTGTCTTTGTTTATGTTGATAAAATCATCAACAAGGATAGGGCTCTTCAAATGAGTCAAACTGGTTGGCGCTCAGTCGATGGAAAGATCCCAAATTTGACCACACAAAATAAATCAAAAAGTTAGCTGGCTAATCTTTTCACAAAACTCAACTGAGTATTTATCACCAAATGCCTTTGAGGCATCAAGAGGTGACATCCATTCAAAACTATCGTGTTCATAGTTTAACTTAATTTCTCCATCTGCCACTTCGGTCTTATAGATAGCCAGTATTAATCCCACGTCTCCGGCGATTTCGTTTTTCAATCTAATCTGGGAAAATACTGTTGCAAAATAAGATGAATTTACAACTGTATAACCAGTTTCTTCCATCACTTCCTTGGCCAATGTTGATCCTATAGTATCACCCCTCTCCACTCTGCCCCCTGGGATATCGTATTTCACCCCGCCGGTGTATCCCTTTACATTTTCAATTGCTTTCTGGCTAACTTTTAAAACTAATATTTGACCCTTTCCATTACTAATAATTGCTTTGACACCGAGGTTAGATAAGTCTTCCATAGCCGATTATACCTCTATCTCAATCCCTACTGGACAATGATCTGAACCCATCACCTCAGTCAATATGAATGCCTCTTTGAGGTTTTTGCTCAGAGCCTTATCGATATAGATATAATCAATTCTCCAGCCTACATTCCTCGTTCGTGCCTTAGTAATTTGATCCCACCATGAATACATCACCTCATCTGGGTGAAGTAATCGAAATGTATCAACCCAACCTTGATCCTCCCATTGAGTCAGTATTTCTCTTTCCTCAGCTAGAAATCCTGACACCTTCGAATTTTCCTTTGGTCGAGCTAGGTCGATCTCTTCATGGGCCGTATTTACATCTCCACAAAAGATTACTTTCTCACCCTTTTTACGTAGTTCATTAACGTAAGCCAAAAAGTATTTATAAAAATCCATCTTATATTTCAGTCTTCCCAAGTCTCGCTTCCCATTTGGAAAATATACGTTTAGTAAGGTAAATTCGTCAAATTTAGTTATCACCACTCTGCCTTCGTTATCCCAGTCATTGTCCCTGTCTCCAATAATCACCGTCTTTGGTTCGTCTTTACTAAATGTCGCGACCCCAGAGTATCCGGCTTTTTCGGCTTCATTTAAATTCATATGGTATCCAGCCGGTTCGTCTATCGTGTGGGGGATTTGGTCTACTTTGGCTTTCATCTCTTGAAAGCAATAGACATCAGCCTTATCTTCCGCCATAAATTGATACACACCCTTTTTTACTGCTGCTCTAAACCCAGCGACATTCCAAGATATGATTCTAATTTTCATCACCTATTATAATGGAGATATGGATCATATCGCCATCATGAACAAGAAGCTTGGCTTAATTGACCGAATTTTATCGGGAAGGAAAAAAGTTGAAACTCGTTGGTACAAAAATAAAATTGCCCCATATAACCAGATATCTGCAGGAGAGACGGTTTATTTCAAAGATTCTGGCAGTCTGGTTAGAGCCAAGGCCAGAGTCGCCAAAGTCGTCCAATTCGACAACTTAACCCCCACCAAAACAAAAGAAATAATAAGTAAGTACGGCCAGGAAATAGACGTTACCGACCCAACAGATCTTTCTTGGACATTGGGTAAAAACTTTGCCATTTTAATTTGGCTAGGCGACGTCAAAGCAGTAAAACCTTTTCAAATAAACAAAACTGGCTACGGCACCGGTTGTGCCTGGCTTGTCGTCAAGAATGTTGATATAATCAAAGCCGATTAAAACACTATGTTTTAATTTCCAGCAGGAGCCGGGCGGTTAGGCAATGGTCTGTAAAACCATCATAAGTAGGTTCAACTCCTACCTGCTGGACAAGACACTGGAGTATACTAATTGGATTAATGATTAAACATAATCCATGTCAGAATTCAAACTTAATCCAACATTTATATCCCAAGAACAACTAACTAAACCTGGTAATCCTGGTTCTGAGTCAATTCTGCCAAATACAAACAGGGGGGGCTTTGATAAATTTACTCAAATCTATCAAAATATTTCAACATCAAATGCCACAGATCAAAGAAAGCAGTTCGAACAATCAAAAGTAGCGATTAGTGAAATACTCAGGGACACACTTACATCTGAAACCGTCATCGAAGTGCAAAATCCGTTTCAAAATGAGACAGATAACGATAAAACAATTAATGTCCCACTCGATCAATACATCCAGTATTGGCAGCGCGACTTAGAAACTACTTTTGCCGCCCAAGATAATTTCGTAGCAATTTGTGAAGGAAAACTGTCGGGAAAACTACTAAAGCACGACAAAAATAACCCTTCATTATTTGTTAAAACAGCTGATTTATTAATTGGACATCTAACCAATGCCGGTGAGCCAAACGACGAGAGTAAAACGAAAATTGCCGAATTTGCCCTAAAACAACTTGAATCGACTACCACCAAGAAAATTGATGCACCGAGTGCTATCACTGCCGTTAATTTGGTCAATGCCGTATTTTATTGCAATGGAACCACAAAAGAGAAATCTGCTGAAATGTTGCCTCACGGATTGAATGTCATGCAAAACATAGTAAGAAACCAGCAGTTTAAAGATAAAAAACAGTATCCAACAAATATAAAAAGCAAATCGCTAGACGAACAACAGGCAATAAGACAAAAAGTGAACCTGGATAATCTTGACATTGACTTTCACAATCAACAAGCAGAATCAGTGCTGCAAGCAATTGCCAAAACATTGTCGTTTCCACTTGATTACAGCCTAGACCAGGCAGAACCGTTGTTTAGTAGACTGCAAGATGTATTTACAAACGACAAAGCAGTACTTAATGATTTCAGAGTAAAAACGATTAATATGTACAAGGACGTGTTGCTAGATAAATTTAGGGACCAGGCTATGAATCCACTACCGGAGACATTACTAAGCATGCCCAATGAGCAGCGGGCATCAGTTGTGACTACGGCCATTGGTTTATTGAAATTAATTTATGACCAGGGTTACGATAAAACTGCCAGCCAGTTGCAGTTCAAAATACCTGACATTGCAATAATGTATATCATGCACAAAAAAGATAATAGCTATCGTGGTCCACAGACAGAGAGGTTTGTGAGGGTATAACAATGGTACGAAAAACAGTAGATCGCCCCAACTTATCCGAAAACATCGTTCAAATAATAGAGAAGTCAGGTGAATATGGAAGCTCTTGTTGGCTAAGAGCCCAGGGGTTGATGGATAAATTAGTAGATGAAGGTATTGTGACAGTCCAAGCTGTTGGACTTAAGCCCCTTATGGGGGATATGTCTAGGCCAGGCCATGTAGGGCTAATCATATTCAATAAAATGGTTTGGATTGATTCGGGTGACGGGCTGGGTTCTGCAACACATGACATTAGTCCAGAAACTGTATTATCACCAAGATCAATTCTACACAACGGGACATATTACCGAGTTTTTGAGATAACCAGTGATAGACAAGAGTTTGAAGAATTCGTTGCGGTTCACAACTCTTTGTCTGATCTGGGCACTGATGTCAATGAACTGTTAGTAAATAATGGAACAGATCCTGAGATGGGGAAGGTTCTGTGGAAACTGCAACTGCTCTCAGACAAGTTGGAACATTTTTTTGGAGTTGACACACAGTTGTCACAAGAATCACAACGAGAGTTATTGATAATGTTTACTGACACTTTTACGAAGACTGCAAAACACAACTTATCTGAACATTCAAGCGAGAATATGAATGAACTACTTAAAGGGATAATCTATCGACCTGAGTTTCTGTTGCAAATGGTAATCGAGGAATCAGAAAGGCATCAAAACTATCTACACAAAACAGTGTCCAGGATTGCAAATGTGCAGAGCTTAGACGATGTAAACATTAGAAGCTGTGATGATTTTTGGAAAGAAGCAAATGACAGATTTAAATTATGGGAAAATTATTCAAAAAACATTACTTGCTTGTTAAAAGTTGGACATCCAATTTATTCACAATCGACACCGAAGGAACTTGTTGACGCTATACAAGACTCTCTAAACAAAGTGCTGTTAGAAACATTGGGCTATATACGTATGTATAAGGAGGAAGGTGAAAATTGATCCATTTCATCATTAATCCTGTATAGAAAGCACTAAAATACATAACGCTGAGCCAATTTTTCAACTGGTTAGTGGGCACGAGAGTCTCCTAAATGGAAATTAGGTTAGCCATAATCCGTTTCCATCATACCAACATTCTCTTGACAGTCTTGTCATCTTCCATATTCTTTATTGCTGTGTGCGAGTTTTTCTCGTACGCGTAGCTTTCTAAATGAGAATGGAATAGAGCCGTAGCATAGTTTTATATCGTTTTGATACAATGTCCTCATGAAAATAGAAACACTTACAGCCTGGCAACTAAGTGATTCTCCAGCATGCAATAGTGAGGCAGAAGAAATAATGGGGGAATTAATAAGGATCTCAGCTGATGCACAGGAGTGGAAACCAGTGCCAGTGACGGAGTTGGACAGACTATTTACGGGGGTAACCACAAGAGATAACCTGGAAGCACCCCTAAGAGAAGGCGTAATCAATCTAAGGACATCAGGACTAGTAACTCTGGAAGATGTCGATGGTGTCCGCTCTATAGTTGTCACTGAGAAATTCAAGACGTTTTATGAGAAAGCTTCTCAGAAAAAGTTGCCCTAAAAACTGAATATCTCCATTTCCACCTAGTCAAGTCGCAGACAGATATTTCTTAATCGTTTTTTCTCCTGCTTTCTTTCCATCAACCTTGAAAAACGCCAAATATCTAAGCCAACTGCCCATATTTACTTTCTTCATTGTTGTTAGTATCAAGTTTGCAATCTTTTCTGTCGTCACCCACTTCTCTTTGGACAGTATTAACCTTTCTTCAACTTTGTCAAAAATTCCTACCGCCACAATACCAGCACTCCCTCTATCCAACTTTTTTTCGCCAACTACCGCATGATATATCGACGAATATAACTTTGCTCCAACATACTTAACTCTTTTTCCTGACTTTTTAACAACTGTAATATGTGCCAGATCAATTTTTTCATGAGTCGTAAATACAAATTCACACTTCAAGCACTTCCTCCTTCTCCAAATTTGAGTTCCTTTATTGGTTGGTCTCGAGTTAGTGACTTCAATTTGTTCGCTTCCACAACTTGGACAAAACATATCTATATATTGACATGTAACTATAGATTTATCAATTTAAATATTAATTATAAACCTAAAACAGTTGTCATGCATATCTACATCATGTTCTATCAAGTAGGCCGCTATTAATTTTAAATATAAGTATCAAATGACCAAAGACCATAAAACAGAAATTATAATTAGTGAACCAGAGCAGATATCATTGTTTGTCAGACAAGCCAATCACTTTATAGAATCAAAACTATATTTGGGAGTCCACACCATCGGATCCAACCCAAGTGGGGTAATTTCATATCCTACTGGAAATGTTGAAAACTCAACTCTGAAACCAACTGTCAAACCTGTATCCATAACCCCACCTTTTAGAATTTCCTTTTCACAAAATGATGAGGACACTAGTGTTTTTCACTCGAATTGTGAATTCTCACCTGATCCATCACAGGATTGGATGCTGGACATTCTAAAATACCATTTCGCCCGTGCTGTCGCCACTTCTCTTCCAAAACCAAGATCACCTACTTCTATTAACAGTTAAATCAAGTATGAACAATATAGTTCTTAGTCAGCCAAGCAAAATTTACTCAATTGTTAATTCGCTAAACGACTCAGACATTTTCAGCTCAATAAATATTAGCTCATTTAGTGCTGGCCAAGACTATCTCAAGTGGTTGGCCCCGTCGCTAGAATATCCCTGTATTTTCAATCCTTACTATCTTTTTTATCCATTCAAAATAGGCTATGGTCCACGACCATTCATTACATTTACTGATGAAATCGGCGAAAACAAACTCTTGCTCGATCAGGTCAAAACAAAAATACTGGCGATAATTCTAAATACATCAAAGTTTTGATGCAGTTATTTGTAGTGTCAGATATTAGGCGAGAATTAAAAAGCATCAGGCAATACCGTAAAAAACTGGGGTTAAACTAAGCCAGTTCTTGATTTTACTTTTCTAAATACTTAGTATTAATTATCACTAAAATAATTAAGGCACCACTTCTTTGCATTTTGTTTTTGATATTAGGTTTTTTTATAGGCAATAAACTGCAGCTACAAAAAGAAAAATCATGGTTTGAATCCATCAAACCAGTCCCCTTTGCCGGTGTCCAACAATATGCCACTTATTATTACCAGGTAGATGATGATTTACCTAAATTTAAAGTTCAGGCATCAACATTTATCGAAGATCCGTATAGTGAGTTGTGTAATGATTGTGTTAATCAAGAAATAAAAATTGGCAAAAACGAGATAACTTTAATGACCAATCCTAATCGAAAAAATCCTATATCAATCTATATTGTGCCAGAAGAAAACTACGGCAGTATCTATAGTTTTCAATATTATCAACTTGATCAAAAGGGAAACGAAATTGAGTTTGAAGATGGCGTAAAGGAGGAAATTATAAGAGAAATTGAAAATTGGTAGAACTATTTAATAACTAGTCACGTTCTTCAATCAGTCTTTCAACTGCCTCCGCTGTTTCTTCTGGTTTTTCCACTGTCAACACATGTCCTGCCTCATCAACTTCCTCAATATGATATTTACCCCTACCATCCAGTAGTTTTCTTGCTTGAGTCGCATTAGTTAGCTTATCGAATTTTCCGAAAATTAGATCAATTGGGATAGTATTATTTTCAATTAAGTCATCGATGTGAGTCTTTGAAATCGCCATCCCCATATCCACATAAACTTCCTTCGACGCCTTTAACTTCCCCTCAAAACCTGTCTCATCGATTATTTTCTTATCAAACTTATACATATTTATATGTTTGGCAGTGAAATAGGTATAGCGTTTTGTATCGACAATCCGCTTAACCGCGCTCATAGCTAATTTGCTTTTGCGAAGCAGCCGATACATCACTCCCATAACTTTCACCATCGCTGTTTTATTGTTTTTTAAAAACATTGGGGCAATCAGAATTATGTGACTAGCTACTTTTGGATGGCGGCTATAAAAAGTCGATACTACATAAGCCCCCATCGAATGACCCACAACTACCGGTTTTTTTATCTTCATACTTTTGATAAAACCAGCCAGATAATCCGCTTGGTTCCTAAGATTATAAGAATCTAGTCGGTCGCTATCTCCAAAACCGGGAAGATCTACCCCGATAAATTGATACTCTTTATATAGATACCGTGCCATTGGGATAAACCCCTTCCAATTATTTGTCCATCCGTGCACAAACACGAGAGGACGACCTTTTCCCGAAGTAGCATAGTGTATAACAGTATCTCCAACTTTTACCTCTGCTTCCTTAAATATTGCTACTTTGGCACCTTTTGTGATATCTTTAGACATAGATGTATCTTAGCAAACTTCACCTTAATTTCTTCCGTTCTTATCAAGATAGACTGATCGAATTTGGACCAAAAACAAATCTTATTGTCGGTCACAACGGTACTGGTAAGACCAATATTCTTGAGGCTATCTACTTCCTATCTTCTGGTAAAAGTTTCCGAAGTAGTGCCTTAGGTCAACTCCTCAAGTGGGACTCAACATATACTATCGTCACTGGAATAATCAACCTCAATGATCACCAGACTGAGCTCGAATGTCAGCTCAGTAAAGAAATTGGAAAAGTTTCTGCAACCCGTAAATTTTTTATCGACAGAGTCGTCAAAACCCGTCCCAAATACTTAGGTACCCTCAAAACTGTGGTCTTTGAGCCTGAGGATATCCGCCTTGTCACCGGTTCACCTTCTCGCCGCCGTGATTATCTCGATAGTGTCTTTAGTACTACGCAGTGGCGTTATGCTGGCGCTCTTTCCCAGTACAACCGTGCTCTCAAACATCGTAACGAGCTATTGGACATGATTCGGGAAAACCGCTCAAACAAATCAGAACTTTTTTATTGGGACCAATCTCTGATTAAAAATGCCACTATCATCCAAGATTTTCGTCAAAACTACATCCGTTCAGTCAATCGTTACTTTAGTCAGCATGCTCTATCCGAAATACAACAACTTTCTCTCAATTACCGACCCTCCACTCTCTCCCAAGAAAAATTAGATCAACAGTATATTACTGACCTCAACTTTGGCTACACTCAAGCTGGAATTCATCGTGATGATTTTAGCTTTGACAGTAAAGCCTTTTCAGCTTCCAACAAAAATCTGGCTTTTTGGGGGAGCCGAGGACAACAGAGGTTGTCGGTCCTTGCTCTCAGATTAGCCCAGATCAACTATCTCGAAGAGACATATCACCAAAAACCCATCCTACTACTGGATGATATCTTCTCAGAACTTGACCCGGAACACCGCCAACTAGTAGTCGACATTTGCCAAAGCTACCAGACAATCTTTACTTCAGCCGAGAGTACTACTTGCGATATCTTACCTACTTCTCAACAGATAATCCTCTGAACTAAACTTACCCCCTGCACAAATGATGTTTTTGTACTATAATAGCTACACAGTCGTTGAGACTGTTTTCTTTTGTACATTAACATTCAATCACTTTATTTGAAGCCACGGCTGTTAGTGCCAGAAGGATGACACCGATAATTCGGTATTTCTTTCTAAAAAATTATCCCGATCATTCGGGATTTGTACTAAGAGTTTGATCGTGGCTCAGGGTAAACGCTGGCGATGTGCCTAAGACATGCAAGTCGAACGGGATTTGTAGTCTACACGAAGACATTGATAACTTCTTAACTTTTTTTAAGTCTTTCCACTTTTGGAATATTTTTTTGAACTTTGATAAGAATCGATTATTGTAATCATTTCGATGTTTTCGTGTAGATTATAGATTCAGTGGCGAACGGGTGAGTAATGAGTACGAACGTACTCTCAAGCGGAACATAGCCCACCGAAAGGTGGGGTAATTTTCCATAGTCTCGAAAGAGTAAAGACGCAAGTCACTTGAGAAGCGGCGTACTTGCCACCAGCTAGTTGGTAGGGTAACGGCCTACCAAGGCTATAACGGCTAACGGCTCTTAGCGGAGAGTCCGTCACAATGGGACTGAGACACGGCCCATACTTCTACGGAAGGCAGCAGTTAGGAATCTTGCACAATGGACGAAAGTCTGATGCAGCGACATCGCGTGAAGGATGAAGGCTCTCGGGTCGTAAACTTCTTTTATTTTGCCATGAAGGCATTTTGAATCAGCAACTACTAACTACGTGCCAGCAGTCGCGGTAATACGTAGGTTGCAAGCGTTACCCGGTTTTATTGGGCGTAAAGCGTCTGTAGGTGGTTTTATAAGTCTTATTTCAAAGACTCCGGCTCAACCGGAGATAGGGGTAGGATACTGTAAGACTAGAGTGATATCGGGGTTACTGGAATTTTTAGTGTAGGGGTAAAATCCGTGGATACTAAAAAGAACACCAAGCGCGAAGGCGGGTAACTAGGTATTTACTGACACTCAGAGACGAAAGCTAGGGTAGCCAATCAGATTAGAGACCTGAGTAGTCCTAGCCGTAAACTATGTATGTTAATTCTCTGCAATTTATTGTGGGGGATGTAAGCTAACGCGTTAAACATACCGCCTGGGGAGTATAGCCGCAAGGCCGAAACTCAAACGAATTGGCGGGGAGGCGCACAACCAGTGGAGCATGTGGTTCAATTCGATACAAAGCGATGAACCTTACCTGGGTTTGACATTTATCTGCAAACCCCCAGAAACGGGGGAATCCTTAGAGGGTGATAAACAGCTGTTGCATGGCTGTCGTCAGCTCGTGACGTGAGTTGTTCTCTTAAGTGAGGTAACGAGCGCAACCCCCATCCGGTGTTATTGTGTCACCGGAGACTGCCTAGCATTATTTTGTTAGGAGGAAGGAGGGGACGACGTCAAGTCAGCATGATGCTTATGTCCAGGGCTACACACATCCTACAATGGGGAGGACAATGGGTCGCGAAACCGCGAGGTGGAGCCAATCCCACAAACCTTTCCTCAGTTGGGATTGCAGGCTGAAACTCGCCTGCATGAACCCGGAATTGGTAGTAATCGCGCATCAGCAGCGCGCGGTGAATACGTTCTCGCCTCTTGCACACACTGCCCGTCAAATCAACAAAGTTGGGGGTACCCGAAGCTTGGCCTTTGGCCGAATCAAGGTAAATCCAGCGATGAGGGTTAAGTCGTAACAAGGTATCTGTACTGGAAGGTGCAGATGGATCACCTCCTTTGAGGATTTCTTTGAAAATATGTTCTATGGTTCGCCCAAAAAACAGTTTTCATTGCATGAATCAAGCTCTTTCTGGTACTAACAGTATTGGCTTCTTTAAAGTGATTGAATACCTGCCCGCCTGTGGTGGGAAAAAGAAAATTAAAAATCTCCCAGCAATGGGGGATTTTTTTGTATCTAATGACTAAAAGCAAATACTTTGTTAAAATCCATCGACCAAACAACTATGGCAGATATTCAAACCAATCCTAATCTAGACCTTCAAAAATTACCCAAGCACGTCGCGGTCATTATGGATGGAAACCGTCGCTGGGCTAAAAGTCGGGGTATGGGTTCAACCGAAGGCCATCGTCAGGCTGCTCTAAATACTATTGAACCAATTATCGAAAGATGCGGCGAACTGGGTATTAAATACGTTACCTTCTGGGCATTCTCCACCGAAAATTGGAAAAGAGACGAAGAAGAATTAAAAGGCTTATTTGATGTTTTTCGTCTTGGATTGGCCTCACTGGCCGCTCGTTTTATCCAAAAAGGAGCCAATCTGCGTATTTTAGGTGACATTAACCGATTTCCTGCGGACATCGCCAAAAAGACTTTGGAAATGATGAGTCAGTCTAAAAAGAACGATAAAATATTTGTCACTTTTGCCCTCAACTATGGCGGCCGCGATGAGATCCTCCGAGCAGTTAAAAAAATTGTCAATGAAAAGCTCCTCTCTGACTCCATCACTGACGAAGTGTTTTCTTTACACCTAGACACCGCTGGCATCCCTGACCCTGACCTTATCATCCGCACCGGTGGTGAGCAAAGACTATCCGGTTATCTCCCGTGGCAGTCAGTTTACGCGGAACTTTATTTTGTATCCACACTTTTTCCAGACTTCAGTCCAGTTGAGTTTGAAAAAGCACTATTTTGGTATCAGCAGCGCGACCGCCGTCTCGGCAAATAAAATCTAGTTCTTATTTGTAAATCTAACACCCGGTACATTAGCACATTGTAACTGATTAAACACTTTTAAATTTTCATCTCTGGTTGTTAATACCGTCTTCCCCCGATTTAAAGTTACTACAACACCTCTTATCGCAACATCATCAACCAAAATTGTTACTGGATTAAGTGAATTTCCAAATTCCAACATCACAGTTCCTTTGGTACTTGCTGTCAAGTCTCTCACAACATTGTAAAGTGATGGTTCGCCGTCAACAATATCAACCTCCAGACTACCTCCAACAACTCTCCTATTTAATAAAACATTTTCTATCAATATGTTTTTCTGCATATGTCAAATGTCCTACAAAAACTTCACCCCAAATACCACTTGCACCAGCTGGGCAACAAAGTAAGCAATGAAAATTATGATAAATCCGATAATTCCCGCCGAGATTTTACCGTATCCTGACTTTGATTTTGCTGGGTCACCACCAGCAGTCATCAATCCAATCCCTCCAGAAATAATCATTAAAAGCATTGCCAGTCCAGCAATGACATATACATAAGGCAATGCCGCGTTCACCACCGACCCTAAGTTGGGAAACTTGTTACTAACTGCATCTTTCGGAAGAGTTATTGCCATATTAGTTAATTCCTGGAATTTTTAATATCCCCACAGCAATTAGTCGCAGGAGGAACAGTGCAAATATCGAAAGAAGTAATCCAGTTATTGCTGAGGTAATTGTTTCCTGAGCTCCAGCCACTTTTTTTGGATCACCACTGGAAGTGGTTAACAGAATAAATCCATAAACCATTAATAAGAAAGCAATTCCTCCGGAAATGCCAAACATAAACGGCAATAGCCAGGCCACAAAGGCATCTATTTTTACCGGCACACAACCAAATGCAGTGTCTACTTTTGGATCATTTCCTGTTTGGCAAAATGCTTTACTGGCGGCAGCCTGGACAGGACTTACACAATTCGCCATCAAAACCATCACAAATAACAGTACTTTCGCCAATTTCCCTAAATGCATACCCAAGTATAACATGACCTATTCAATGCTAAAATTATTAGTGGTCCACAAATTTATATTTATTTTTACTCTTTACTCTTTACTTTTTACTTTTGTTGGCAGAGTATTTGCCGACGAGGTCGATGATTGTATCAAAAATAATCCCGGTAATCAGGACCCATGTATTTCCCTTATTAGCAAAAAAATAACCGACCTCCAAAATGCTATTAACCCACTTCAAAAAGAGTCCACCGGACTCCAATCCAAGATCACCTCCGCTAAAGTAACTATTGCCAACATGGAGAAACAAATTGTGACATTGGGTGAAAAGCTGATCAACAAAGAAACCAACTTAGAAGTCCAAAAGACCTTGTTGTATGAGCGGGTTCGCCAGTACTATATCAACAGTCGAAAATACAACCCTCTTCTGGTCTTTTTCTCCAGCCATGAATCCACTTCTCTTTTGCGGTCTTACTCGTGGTACCAGGCGGTTATTAATCAGGATAAAAATACTATCACCACCTATGTTTCCGATATTTCCAGCTTAAATCAAAACAAAACAAAACTAGAAAGTGAAAAAACTAAATTAGCTTCACTCAAAAAAACCTTCGAATCTCGAATCACTTTTCTTGGCGGAGAAATTAAAAAAGCCGAAGCGTATAAAGCTGACCTAAGTAAACGCCAACAGTCCTTAATTGCTGAAAAAAACGCTCTCTTTTCAACTAGTGTCGGAGATGTCAGTAGTAGTGACGATCCTGCCTCACGCTCGGACTACAACCCTGGCTTCTCACCAGCCTTTGCTGTCTTTTCCTTCGGAGCCCCGCACCGCAACGGTATGAGCCAATACGGCGCTTTCGGTCGGGCCAAAGCCGGGCAAAACTACGAAACAATCCTCAAAGTCTACTATGGTGACATTCGTGTCGAAAAAATCGACACCGGTAGTTCCATCAAAACTGATGTTGGTACTTTGCCTTTTGAGGACAACTATTTAGTTGGAATTGCCGAAATGCCGGCCAAATGGGGTGATGAGGGTGGTTATGAGGCTCTCAAAGCACAGGCTATTGCTGCTCGAACCTATGCTCTTAGTCGCACTGAAAACTTGAACAAACAAATTTGTGTTACTGAAGCCTGTCAGGTCTATAGTAAATCACGTCTTAATTCTCCCGGTCGTTGGCGTCAGGCTGTTGCTGATACTCGGGGTATGGTTGTCAAAAGTAACAAAACTGGCCAAATTTTCTCTACCAAATACGCCTCCACCTCTGGTGGCTCAATTCTTTCCTATTCCTCCTCAGGTCACTCAACGCCTATGTTGTGGGACACCACCTGTGGTAATCAATCTTGCTGGCCTAGTAGCTCTTATGAAAAGTCGGCTGGGTCTGCTTGGTATTACAAAGGTTGGTACAAATCGCGCACCGGATCCGCTTACGGGCGTTCTCACCCTTGGTTAAACAACGAAGAGTTTAGTGACATCGTCAACGCTGTTTTATATTTCACCAAAACTCAAGACCAAAGTCACCTTTCTCAGAACCAAAACTGTATTAGTGGTTGCGATCCGGACTCATGGTCGAGAGATGAATTAAAACGTCAGGTCTCTGATAAAGGTGGTCCGGTAACACGAGTTAATTCAGTTAGCGTCGACTATTCCACAGGTGGCTATACTAAGACCGTCCGTGTCGGTACTGATAAGGGTGACTTGGTTTTTGATGGGGGAGACTTCCGCGACATTTTTACCCTCCGCGCCCCTGGCGCTCTTACCGCCAAATCCGGGTTATTCAATATCGAGAAAAAATAGTGCCCGACTTTACTGCCGAAAATTATCCAAAAAGCTTCGGTACTGTTGACTCTCACAACTTTCGACTCAAAAGTTATCTCGACCTATCAAATCGTCAGTTGTACTTTGTCGACAAAAAATTTTGGGATTTCATCAACCTTACCGCCCACCAAATAATCCCTATTACTGTATACAAAAACTATCAATACCTCGCCCACGGCTGGGAATGGTCAGTGTTTCGTGATGGAAATTCTGTTATCAAAATACCCTCAGGTAAATTTATTGAAGTAAATGACCCAAAGTATCTCGACAATACCAAAACAGCCTATGGTCTAATTTGCCAATATTTCCCATCAAAATTTATTGCCCAAACTACTTTTGAAAGAAACCAAGGTCTAAATATCATCACTCAAGAGTATATTTCCGGCAAGTCAAATTTCAAAATTGGCTACCACTCTCAAAACAAACTATTACTTCGCAACCTCCAAAAACTACTTGAATCAATGCTTGCTTTACTAAGGGCGCACAATTGGCTTCCCGACTTCGACATTCATCGTGACCACGGCGGTTTTGTGTTACGAAACATCATTTTTACCAAATATCATTGTCCCAAAATCGTCGACTTCACCGCCTATTACGATGTTTATCGGCTTTACCCCTACCGTCAGCAAAAAGAAATACTATCCAAGCGCCGTCAAATCAAAGACTTTCTCAGCTGGATCAAACAAAAAAATGGCTAATTCAATCCTCATCTATGCCTTTAGCAACCAATGGGCCACCAATATCTCCCGACGTGTCTTATCAGAACTCCAAAATAACCTAAAATCATCTGACATTACCTTCCTCCCCATCCACTATCATCCCAAAAGCTTTTTCAAAAAACATATTGAATTCAATAATTATTCCTTAATTATCGGTCTGGGGGATTTCTTCGGTAAAACAGACAAAATTAGATTGGAAACAATCACTCACAACGTCTATGGTGAAAATTCAATCTATCCGTTTTCCCCAATCAATTTAGAAATATCCCTCCCTCCTCTTGACTGTCTTGACACCCGTATTTTTACAGTTGGTGAGCATATGGGCAAATACAATTGCAATTGGTTAGCCTATTCAACCGAGCTCTACATCCAGCAATATTCTCCCAACACCAGACAACTATTTTTTCACCTCCCCAAAACCCAAAAAGCCACCATTCTGGCAAATCAAATTATTACAATGTTCAAAAATAATAGTATTTTGCCCTATTCATAAATCATATGTCATAAAACTTAAATCATTGTATAATTCACTATGCCTCGAGTTTCTGATGTTGATACTATTGCCCCAGATGATCAAATAACTTCAACCCCTACTCCATCTCCAGTAAAAAAATCTGTGACCCTCAAAAAAGATAAGAAAGTCACTAAAACTCCAGAAGTTGTCACCTCCTTACCAACTACACCTAATACAAATCCTTTGGTTGAAAGTGTCTACAAAATTCTGGGCCACACCCGCCACCCTTTTTCTTCAACCCTAATCCATCCCCATGTTTTTGACTTTCAGGAAAGGGACGACGACGAAATTGTCCTAGTTGTCGCTCGACAACATTGGTTCACCAACGTCAGGTGGATACTTATCAGCTTATTCATGGTTTTATTCCCTTCACTCTTTCGTTTTGTTCCTACTTTACTCGAAATCCCCGGTACCTATCTTTTTGTGGGGTATTTGTTTTGGTATCTCATTACATTTGCTTTTGCCTTCGAAAGTTTTCTCTCTTGGTATTTTAATGTTTATATCATTACTTCCAAAAGAGTTATCGATATCGACTTTAACAATCTATTAACCAAAAAATATTCTGAAGCTACTATCGATGCCATCCAAGATGTTACTTCTACAGTCATTGGTGCAATCCCCACAGTGTTCAACTATGGCAACGTCCTTATTCAAACCGCCTCAGAAGTCAACGAGCTCGAGTTCGGCAGAGTAGCCAATCCTGAAAAAATTATCAAAGTCCTTCAGGAAGTTCGTGACCAATACAAAGGAGGTCAAATCTAATGTTTCCCCAAATCAACACCTACATGCTCCTGGTTCAAAAATTTTCTTTTGTTCTCGGATCAATTCTTTATCTACTTTTCGCCTTTATTGTAGTCAAGCAAACCACCATGATGAGCAAAAATGTCAGCGATAAGTTCAACACCGTACTAATAACATTTGCCTACCTTCACGCTGCATTTGCCATATTTCTTGTTTTTCTCACTCTTACTATCTTATAGTCTGGGTGCCATTACTGTTCCAGTCTTGCTTATTCTTATTGTGACACTTTCATTTTGGACACTTTTAATTGCACTGTTAACACACCAACCATCGTCACCTTTTTCGCCAAGGTAGGCCCCCATGAAAGTTACTCTGTCTCCTTTTTTTACATAAAGCTCAGCCAAACTTGGGCTAGCTGTCACTGGTATAACGACAACATCATAACTCGCACTTCTACCCTCCTCGCTATTTGATGCGACATGAATATTTTTGGCATTACGTAATGTTGCGTTAATTTTTTCCAGAGCATTTTCAGCAGCAACAATCTGTTGCTTATCCATTGCGCCTCTATGGTTTTTCAAGTCGTTTTCAATGCAACTAGAATGAATTATGATATTTATATCTCGTCCAGTTATATCCTATATTATACAATAAGTTGACTATAAAATCAATGTTACCTATTAAATTTGTAATCTAAAAAATTCAGTTTACACTTAATTAATGAAGATTTCTCGTTTTGAAGAAATTTTAGTCTGGCAAAAAACCAAGCCATTTATTGTCGAAATCTACAAATCATTTTTAAATGTCGGCGACTATTCATTCAGAGACCAGGTACTTCGTGCCAGTGTTTCAATTATGAATAATATTGCCGAAGGTTTTGAAAGAGGCTCCAATCCTGACTTCAAAAAGTTTCTTTACATTTCCAAAGGATCAGCCGGTGAGGTCCGCTCCATGCTCTATCTTGCACTGGACTTATCATATATTACCCAAGAAAAATCCGCTAAACTTATACAAGAGACAGAAGAGATCTCAAAAATGTTATCTGGCTTAATTAAAGTACTTTAATACTAACTTTATGAACCTTACAAACTTTATAAACTTTTTAACTTTATAAACTCAATTATGCACTTCATTTGTCGATCTTTTCTGGGCCATACCGAAGAAAACTCATGGTCCCAATATTGGGAGAATGAACCAGATGATCGACAGTTGGTTTTAGAGAAAGGACACTTATTTGCCCTAGTAAATATTGTTTCTGATCAAGATAGCTCAACTAGTGACCTGGGACACCGGCTTATTGAAGAGATTAATGGACAATATTTTTCTTCAACTGGTACCACGATACCTATCTCACTGAAAAGTACAGTCGAATCGGTAGTCGCCAGTACCCAAAACGAATTGGTCGACATCTCCCTCACAGTAGCTATAGTTCACCGTTCTCAGCTATATATTGCCATGTACAATTCCGGCTATGGGTTTTTAGTTAGGGGTAAAAGTATTTCAAAAGTAATTAGTGGTAAAACCGGTGAAGTAACCATGATCTCTGGTAAGGTGCTATCAAACGATTTGCTGTTTGTTTGCACATCAGGTTTTTATGACAATCTATCTCCAGAAAAGTTAAAATCGTTTTTATCTTATTCGACAATTCAGGAAATCGAAGAAAGCTTTTTATCTGAACTTTACACCCTTTCGCAACAACACACTCTTGCCGGACTTCTGATAGGAGTTTACGAAGAAGACCAACGTCTTCCCCTAATGTCCGAGCCAAAATCAGTTCCCAGAGAAATACACGAGGTAGAAACAGTTACACTTCCTTCCGAAGAAGTGTCAGCTCCCGGACAACCATCTGTTTATATTACATCTCATGATTCATCAGGAATCAAAAAACGTCGCCGGTTAAATATAGCTATTGGGTTAATTATCCTGATTGCCTTATCCATCAGTATTTTTTTTGGTTCAAAACGCAACCAAGAAGCCAAAATAGAGTCAGAATATCAGTCACTCAAAACTCAGTATCTCGCCAAAATCGACAACGCCAAAGCCGTTAAAAACATCAATCTAACCGAGTCCCAAAATCTCGCCAAAAACGCCAAAGACATCGCATCCAAGATGCATGATCTAAAAATTCATGAGGAAGAAGTAAAGCAACTAATTGCATCTACTGATGAAATTCTTTCTCAAACTGGCTCAGCTGATAGTTACCAGCCACAACGTTTTTACGACACTACTCTTATAAACTCAGAAGCTCAGTATTCTCAACTTATCATCCAAAAGAATAACCTTTTCCTCTTAGACACATCCAACGGTCATGTAGACAAGCTCGACGTTTCCTCTAAGAGCCAACAAAAAATCGTCTACAATGATGCTCTCAAAAACACAATAAGCTTCAGTGAAAACAACGGTCAATTATATTTTCTTACCGACAAAAAGATCCAATCTTTTAATGGTGTCTCGCTTACGTCTGTACTTACCATTACTGATGGTGTCAAAGATTTTGAGTGGGGCAAGATCGCCATGTGGAATGGAAGTCTGTATTTAATGGGTAAAACTCCTACCTCAACCAGCATTTGGAAATACACCCCCTCGGGGAATTCCTTTGGTTCAGTCACAGAATGGGTCAAAAAACCCTCCGAGTTTCCCTCTAACGCCTCCTTCTTTGCTATCAACGGCCAGGTCTGGGTTATTACCAAAGATGGCAGCATAGTTCCATATAATCGTGGTGAAAAAGGCCAGTTTAAGTCCCAAATTACTAGCAGCCTCTCAGCTGCTAACAACTTAGTTACTGCACTCAGCTCCGAAACTCTGGCTTTTACCGAAAAAGACAACTTCGTCTATGTCTATCGTAAGGACGGTTCTACTGCCTCGAGTTACAACTTTGGTGATCGTCATGTTCTTAGTATTGCTCTTGACTCTACTGCTAATCGATTATTCGTGCTCTGTGGTGATAAAAAAATCTATCAAATTAAGTTATGAGATAATCACATAGTTTTGTCTTATTCATACTTCTTAAATCATATTTCATAAATCAATATGAAATTCTTCAATCGAGACTCCTTAGACTACGAATTCAAAGACACTTTCGTTGCCGGTCTCGTCCTTACTGGTTCAGATGCCAAATCACTGCGCACTCAAGGTGTCCAATTCAACGGATCAAAAATAGAGATAATTAACGGCATACCCACTGTCTTTAACCTTACTATTGAACCCTATAAGTTTGCCCAGTCACAGGAAGTCGATAAAACCAAGGAGCGTAAAATACTCCTTTCAAGTAAAGAAATAGCCAAGCTCCAAAGTCTTCGTAATCAAAAATATATGATCATCCCTGTCAGTATTTTTCTCAAACACAACTGGTTCAAGATGGAAATCGGCGTCGGCCGCAAGCTCCGCAAGTTTGAAAAAAGGGACAAACTCAAGAAAAAAGAACAAATGATATAATAGGCTATGGCTAACAAAAACACCCAAGGCTCAATTGAATTAGTACTGCCGAAAGATACCGTAGAGGCAATCAAAGCTTATGCAGAATTTGTTCAACCAAGAATTACATTCGAACAAGCCGTTTCACACTTTATTAGTGTTGGTATGGACGTTGAATTGTTAGTCAGAAGCACTCCGGGAATTACTCTCGATACTAGATATGCAAAGAAGGTTTCTGCTACCAAAAAAGGTAAAAAATAGTTTTATTCTTCAAAATGTTTCTTGGCAAATGCAATTCCTGATCCGGTTTTTAAATATTTCTCAAACTTAAAAGCAACCTCTTTATTTCTAAAACAATGATATTGCCACAAAATCACTGGCAATCTTGATTTGGTATTTTTTACGTTACCATCCGTATGTTCCTTAAATCTATTTTTAAGGTTATCTGTACACCCTACATAAAAACCATTATCCGCACACTTTAAAACATATACGATTTGCGCCACCACAAAATAATACGCTAGTTTTATAGAAAGTAAAATATATTACAAGAAAAATATAAAGGAGGACTTTGTCACTCCGAAGCTCCCCAAAGGGGAGCGAAGGAGGAGATGCCAGGTATTGAGCCCGGGTCCGAAAGTGGACAATAAAAAACTTCTACAAGCTTAATTAATTTTACTTGCCAGTCCGTAGCTCAAAGAGCGAAGGATGGTCCGTCAGTCAATGGAAATTAACAAACCATTGTTGACTGTCGATTATTGAGGGCATTACCCCTCGCTTGTTACCTACCAAAATCGAGATTGATAGACCAGCATTCTTGTTTAATTTACACCGACTAACCTCCTCAAGAATAGGGGATTAACCGATGGTCAGCTCAATTATGCTTGCGCGTAGTTGAGATCAGCTTTTGAAGTACCCAAACCGAAGCCTGAGAAATCTAGAGCTAAATTGACACCGAAGTTTTTAGCTTTGGCATGTTTTTGTTTGACCCTGTTTTATCCGTTTTACAACAGATCCGGCTCGGCCGGACGACTCAATGGATCAAAGTCGGCTTGCGGTTTTTTAAGGTACTCACTCCGTCGATGCAATACATCTCCGAGTCTAGAACAGGAAAATTATACCATATCTATCGTAGCTTTTCAATAATCTGCTTCCAACTTTCAAAAACTTTGATATTACTTAAGTCTCCCTTGCCTGCCCGCCTTTGGAGGGTCAAGGGAGATTTAGAGGGATTGAAATACCACACGCTCATTTTTGGATAGTTTTTAGCTAGCTCTACTACAGTCGGCCAGTTATCATCAATATGAATATCCGACCCTACCTTTCCCACGTTTTGCACTTTACTCTTCACCCCCCCAATCTCTCTATCATCAAAAAAGTACCCATCATACAAGTCAAAGTAACCCCACCTCTTCATCCATTCATAAGTAATCGCCCTAACATAACCTTTTCTACTGGTTACCAACATCACCTCAAAACCCATCGCCTTTAGTTTTTTCAATCCCGCCTGGCTACCCTCAATTGGCCTTCTCCACCGCTGGTTAACCTGTCTCCACCACAAGTCGATAAGTTTTAATATTTTTGGCATTTGACCACTCTCGACTTTCTTCTGTTGTGTCCAATCTCTTCCCCACAGCTTTTCAATAATCACACCATCAAAATCAACCGACACAATTCTTTGTTTCATAGACAGTTTAATTCTATCAATGAAAAGGACATTTCTGGTTCAGATGATGGAGAAATATTACGAATATTTCCATCTTAGGTTTGGCTTATTAAGTTTACTCATCACCCTCCTAGTTTTTCCTCAATCAAATTTTCTAGTTATGTTGTTTTTGGCTGTCTTGGCCAGCTTTTTACCCGATTTTGATCATGTTCTAGCTATATTCATCTATGCTCGTTCGACCTCATACTCCACCTCAATTCGCCATCATCTCAGCCACTTTGATTTTCCCTCTGCAATCGAATACATCCGTAAACATCAAAAATTCAACCACTTTATTCTATCCCACAATTTACTCACTCCATTTGCATTTTTTCTGCTATATATATTTTGTCAAACAGTCTTCCCCAAAACTATCCATTTTTTGTCTCTCTTTTGCCCTCCATTTTGTCTTCGATCTTCTCGAAGATCTTTTGGCCCTTGGCCGTCTCAATCCCAATTGGTTTCTTCGGTTCAGGCGTGACTAAATACCATCCCTCTGTCTTAGGAGAAACTCTCTGATTCCCACTTTGTTGCCGCTAACCGTTATTACCCCGATCTCCTTCGAATCAACTGCCGCGGCCACTCGTTCTGCCAACTGGTCCACATTAACTGGGTCAAATTGCCAACCTGGATAAATTAAGTAGGGTATGAAGGGCAATCTTTTTAGCCAGGTGTGCATTAACTTCACCTCTGGTGACCCTTCGCCAACAATTAGCTTTGGCCTAAGTATCAATAGATTTGGCACTTCTTTTATTAATATTTCTTCGGCTCGTCTCTTGGATCTGGCAAAACTATCAACCCGATAATTTACTGCGTTCGAACTCACAAAAATCATTTTGTTTGCACCTGCGTTATTAAATATTTTTGCCATGTTTTTCGCCATTATCACATTGTCATTATATGTTCCATGAATTCGCCTCTTGTTCAATGAAGTTATCCCAGCCATATGTATGATCACATCAAACCTGTCATTTGAATATCTCCCGACCGTCACTTTCGATAATAGATTATTTGATTTTCTGTCAATTATCACCCACTGATACTTCTTCTTTGTTAGTAGTTCGCACACCCGCTTACCCAAAAATCCACCTGCACCAGTCACCAAAACTTTCATTTTTGTTTTATAGACAGCACTTGTCTTAAATACAGGCCAAATGCCCACCAGCCAAATATCGTCCCTAATACTAGTATCCATTTAATCGATTCGTGGATTATTGTCCCGTAACTACCCATGTTTGGATAACTTAGCAATATGGCCATCAGAATTACCGACAAATTTTCAGTAATAAATTTGAGTTTACCCAATATATGGGCCTTCAAGAAAACTAACTTTATTGCCGCCAATTGTCTTACTCCCGCTACCAGAAAATCTCTGATCAAATTAGCAATCAATAATATCAATATGATTACACTGGGATAAAAGTATAGATAACAAATCAACATAGTCGTTACAATCGCCCTATCAACCGACAAGTCAAAAAACTGACCTACTTCTGAAGCTTGATTAAACGTTCTAGCCACCCATCCATCAAGTTTGTCCATAAAAAATACCAGAATATATGTCGGTAAAATATATGGTCTCAACCAAGTAATATTTCCCAACAATACAACCAAAATTAAGACATATAGCAAAAACCTTATTAGGGTAATCCAATTTGGAATGGTGTTTATCTTCATGCTCAGATTATAGTGTTATTCAGTCTCAAAAGATATCCCAGTACCTTAAATAGCAAATGTAGAGCCATGCCGGCCAATAATAGCACTGCCATTTCTTTTAGGCTTAAAAGCCTCCAAATAGTTGATATTGGAATCACCCCAACTATCCAATCAATCTGATCCCATGGGAACCAGGATACTCCCGATGCCACCCCGGCTCGTCGCTTGAAAAAACTCTTAATCGCATCCCCCCCCAACCCTCCCAGTCCCATTGCTGCTCCAAAATACCAAGGTAGGGGATAGTTGGCTTCACGAATCACCACTCCTTTTAGAATTAAAAAAATTATTTCGGCAGCCAATATTCCAGTTACAAACCCTCTTATTGTCTTGTGATCACCAAAAATTCGCTTTCCGTCCCACGATTTCCCCATATCAATTGGTATGTTCCACTTCGGCCAAATTTTTACCGCCATTGGCGGTACCATGTTGGCGATACCAGCCGGTAGCATTATCCAAAAAAGTTTCACCCAATCAATCATTAGCCTATTTTAACCTAAAACTGCGTCTTAGTGCCCAGTAGCATTCACTTCCCTCAAGTTATCATCGTGATAATCTCTTAGTAGATGTCATATTTTATGGACATGATTTTTCCTAGAGTATGTAGCCAATGCGGCCGCACCGGGTTATATCTTTGCCTTGACTGTCGCGACAGTCTTCAAAGAATTGGGATTCATATTCCCAAGCACAGTCGACTTGAAGGACATCTCAGCCTTTTTCGGTATCGTGGTTTAGTGAAAGCCGCCATCAGGGAACTAAAGTTCGATTTTGTGTCAGACATAGTCCCAGAAATTTCGTCTCTAGTTGTCCACTCACTTGTCAATCAGTACCCACACCTTCTCCGCTACTGGCAAGAAAACAACTTTGTCTTTTCCCCGATTCCACTTCACCTAAGAAGAAAGTTATGGCGAGGCTACAACCAATCAGCTTTACTTGCAGAAAAAATAGCCCTTGAACTAAATATGAATACTAGAAGCGATCTAATAACCCGTATTAAAAATAGTCTACCCCAGTCACTAATCAAAGATAGACGTCTTCGATGCCATAGCTTAAATAAAACCTTCTCATGCGCTACTACAACCCCTCCACCCAACATTATTTTATTTGATGATGTGTACACTTCCGGGTCAACTATAAACTCAGCTGCGGGAGCACTACCGGAAAACTGTCATATCTGGGGTCTTTCTTTGGCTGGTTAGGACATGTTCCTAATTTGATTTTGGAATGTTTCCACTTATCACTCGACTACTTCGAATCTCATCTTCTGTCTTCATTTCCCCGACCACTTCATTCTTTATTGAGATCATCGTATCCTCAATACCCTTACCTTCAATCGGAGTTAGTGAACTAAGGTAAAAATTTTCAACATCAAGTCCGTGGTTACTTAGTGAGTCGCGCAATTCTTGTTTTATCTCATCCTCAATATTACTGCGGCTGGTAGCCAGAGCCATTGCTAAAGTGTGGTTAGTCAGCACTTTTCTGATTCTACTTCTGGTTACTGGACGAACAACTTTGGAAACAAAATTTTCTCCAATGTTTTGCCATATCTCCGGGAGTCTTTCGGTGTCTAGTTTTATTAATGCAGTAGCTTCCACTGCTACAAATTTATTATCTGCAGTCACGGCGTTAATTACTTCATCACCCATGATTTCTTTGTTATCTTTTACAGTTACGTCCTTTGAGATGGTGTATTCAATCAGTTGGGCATTAAACAGTTTTACTCTGTGAATAATCGGGATTTTAAAATGCATTCCGGGGTACCATACGTTCTGCAAAACTCCCTGAAAGATACTGTAAATACATCCGACATGTCCCGGAGGAACGGTTACAATAAACCCTCCGACGACCTCGTCAACAAAAAGCGAAACTAAAAGATTATCAATTGAAGCCATGGTTCAGTGAATTATACCAGTAAACCCCTCAACTAACTCCATAAGTTCCTTCTCTGGATCGGCAGACAATACAAAGTCACTGGCTGATACTACCCCTACCGCACCCATCTTTAAACAAATCTCCACATCAGATTTACTTTTAATCCCAGCTCCAGCAACGATTTTTGTTCCCGGTGCTTTTTCAACTACATGCATTATCATTTTTGGTTCTTCCGTAGCTATGGACTTGTCCTTACTGGCAATCAGGCTTGGTGGTTCAAACATAATGTAATCAGCTCCAGCCTGCGCCCCCCACTTTTCAATCTGACCAAGACTCCCTATACATAGGCAGATTTCAAAATCATCTGGTTTTCCCTTAATAATTTTCAAAATTGTCCCCTTTGGCTTACCGTGTTCAGAGTGATTTAGTAAACTTCCTTTTATCCCCAAAGCCCTGGCTTGATCCATTGAGGTCCACCCAGTTGCTCTTCCACCGCTGTATTCATCAACATTTTGCAGCCACACTTCCACTCCTGTTTCTTTGGAAATCCGTGCCGCGTCAAGAGCCGAAGCTACTACGATCATTCGTATACCAGTTTTATCAGCTACCTTTTTGACAATTTTAGCCAACTCTATCGCCTTATTACCATAAGTCTCTTTGTATGTTTTGAAGTTTAATAAGATCATTACTATTTCAATGAATATTTTTGAATCATTTGGTTTATACCATTCCGCAGATCCGGCATCACAACTTCGGCAGTTAGATTTTTCATAGCGAGACCGTTGATGGCATCAGCAAAGTATTTTGACATCTCATCATTTAAGCCCTCATCAAATGTTCGTGACGACATGTACCAGCCGTCAGCATTGTTGGCTACTTTGACAAATGGGCGGGTCAGAGGATTGGATTCCATCTTATCAGCCATACTTTTTCTCGGGTATATTTCGCCAAAACTCCGAATCTGAGATGCTGCAGTATACATCTTTTCCAAATTATCTTTTGATGATAAAAATTCCAAAAATTTCCACGCTTCTTTTTGGTTTTTACTTTTGGAGCTCACTCCCTCAGCCCAATACGTTGACCAATGAATGTTAGTCAAATTAGCTTCATTGTTTACTTGATCAGGCGGTACATCCTTTAGTGTTGGCAGTTGAGGCACAGTTGTTATCTCATACTTCAGTTCTGGAATTTTCTTTTCTTCTATGTTGAATGCTCTCCAGCTTGGCGCAAAATAAAACGCCAACTTTCCATTGGCAAACAGCTCAGTTGAGGAAGGTAGAGCTTCGTCCCATACCTGGTGTTTTGTCTTAAATAGGGAATAATATGTCAATACATCCTGAAGTTTCTTCTCACTATCCGCATCGGTTAAAAGCGGATTAACCCCGCCCTGTTTCAACATTAGTCCTACAATATCGCTCCAGTGATCGACATTGTCAACCAAACCCATGGCCGCCCCCGACACTGTGATCTTGCCATTAACATCTCTTACCGTCAGCTTAGTAGCTGATTGCTCCAGATCCCACCACGACTTTGGTAAGCCCACCCCAGCTGATTCGATTAGGTCTTTGTTGTAGAAGAGTGATAATCCGTCATACATCAGAGGAATACCCTGCCAGCTTCCGTTTGTCTTAATTGTATTTTTGTAGGCCTCAAAAAAATCAGTATCGAGACCCACCCTACCGGCGGTATCGCTTGGCACTTTCGCCAGATCAGTTTTAAACAGTGGTACCCAGGCAGAATGGTATCGAAAAATATCCGGCGAATCAGACCCACCTTCTTCAATTCTGGTCTTAAGTCTGGTTCTATAGTTTACTTTCTGGTTTCGGACATAGTTTATCTTTACTCCTGGGTTCTTAGACTCATAATCAGCGATTATCCCCTGGATCGTCGATGGCTCTTCCCATAGACCCCAATAGTTCAGGGTGATATTTTCCTGTTTAGTTCCACCAAGGTTTGGAATTATTACCTTAAATACCAGAAAAAGTATCACAACAATCAGCAATCCAATTCCGCCGATTATTAACAGCTTTTTAGTATCCACAGGTTTGGCTAATGGTAGGCTATTACTGCTAGTAGTACTTCTCTGCACTTCGGGGTTTATTACTGTTGCACTGGCGACTTCATCTTGTTCCTTCGGCATGTTCACTACCGGAGATGTTTCTTGTTTATCATCTTCCGGATCATATAGGCTGCTAAACCTTCTTGGTGGAAGCGGCGACTTAATATCCTCTAAAGCCATACTCAATCATAGCAAACATATAGTCCTATTATTATTCACAAATCATACTTCATAAATCATACTTCAAACAAATTTTACTCTATAATATGCCAATGTTGCCATTGTTATATTCCTTAACTGCTGTTGTAATCATTAGCTTGGTTTCAATTTTTGCCATTTATTGGCTTATTTCCCATATTGCCAATTTTTCCAGATTTATCACCCCTTTAGTCAGTTTAGCAGTTGGAAGTTTACTGGGCGATGCTTTTATCCACTTGCTCCCCGAAGCTAACGAAAATATCTCCAACCCAACAGTAGTTTCGTTACTAACCATTCTAGGCATTCTCATCTTTTTCTCCATCGAAAAATTTGTTCGTTGGCACCATTGCCACGACCCCGACTGTACTGAGGGTACCTCAGTCATCATCCCGGTCAGTTTAGTAGGTGAAAGTATTCACAACTTTATCGATGGAGTGATTATCGCTGGAAGTTTTATAATCAGTCCAAATTTGGGTGTGGCCACATCCATTGCCGTTTTACTTCACGAAATTCCCCAAGAAGTCGGTGATTTTGGTATCTACACTCATCAAGGGTTAAGTCTAAAAAAATCTCTCAATCTGAATCTTTTGTCTGCTACCACTTCACTCTTGGGTGTCATTGTCACTTTTTTGATTGGCTCTAGTTTGGCCAGTGCAATTCCGTATGTACTTCCAATTACAGCCGGGGGATTTATTTATCTTGCCGCTTCAGACCTCATTCCTGAACTACATGAACACAAAGAGAAATCTATCCACTCACTCCTGCAGATATTCTACTTATTAGTCGGAGTTGCTCTAATGTACAGTCTGCTGTTATTAGAATAATATATTTTGCAAACTACATATTTATTAGGTAACATATTACCAAGTGTTAAGAAGATGCTAATCCATTGGCAACCGAGCTCAGCCACGGTGCCCTCAATAACACGCCTTTAATAATTAACAAAGGAAAAATGAATTATCCTCAGTTCTCTTCCGAATCTGTCTGTGAAGGTCATCCCGATAAAGTTTGCGATCAAATCGCCGATGCCATTCTCGATGCCGCTTATACCATTGACCCCAAAGCTCGTGTAGCCTCTGAGGTTTTGGCAACAGCCAATAAATTAGTTCTGGCTGGTGAAATCACTGTAAACGGTGAACTAGACTTCGAAGCCATTGCTCGCAAAAAGATTGCAGAGTTAGATTATCTAGATCCTGTTCTGCAGTTCACTGACAAATCAGACATTGAGGTATTTATCCACAAACAATCACCAGACATCGCTCAAGGTGTCGATGCTGGTGGTGCAGGTGATCAGGGAATGATGTTTGGTTATGCCTGCAAAGAGACTCCTGAACTAATGCCCCTGCCTATTTCTATGTCTCACAGTCTGGCTAGAAAAATGGATGAATTGCAACGTATTCACCGCTGGTTACGTCCCGACGGTAAGTCACAAGTAACTGTCAGGTACGATGGTCAAACACCTTCCGTTATCGAACAAGTAGTGCTTGCCAAACCAATAAATTATGCAGCTGCTCCCCAAGATTATGCGCATTTCTTTTATGAGAATGTAGTTGTACCGGTCTTATCGGAATACGGATTTTCCGTTACCGAAGGTAAAATGATCCTAAACGGCACTGGTAAGTGGGAAATCGGTGGACCATTCTCAGACACTGGCGTAACCAATCGAAAAATTGTCGTCGACACTTTTGGAGGTATGGGAAGAATCGGTGGGGGTGGATTATCCGGTAAAGATACCACCAAAGTTGATCGCAGTGGGGTTTACGCTGCCCGTTATTTAGCCAAAAATGTAGTCGCTGCTGGTCTTGCTGATCGCTGCGAAGTCCAGTTAGCTTATGCCATCGGACAAGTCCAACCTGTCGGTAAAGCCATCGAAACATTTGGTACTGCCCGTTCCGAACAAAAAGTAATTGAAGATTTCGCCTGGCAACTCCTCGACCTTTCTGTTGCTGGTATCAATGAAGGACTTTCTCTCCGTGTACCTATTTACCAAAAAACTGCTCGTTATGGACACTTTGGCAACAAAGATTATCCTTGGGAAAAGATTATCGCATCTCAATAATACAACTATAGGATATTTGTGATATAATCTGCCCAATTATGGGCTTTCGTCAATGGGTTGATCAACAGGGTAGACCGCTAATCCGCCGTTCATATGAACATGGCATTGGTTTGATCGTCACCCACGAAAACCGATATTTGTTCACTATTGGCCACGAGCGTTTCTGGACACTAAGTATTGACCCCCCTGAAGTCACTTATTCTGCTTGTGGCGGACATCGTGAATTCGGTGAGTCATTTCCTCAATGTGCTCAACGCGAAGGCAGCGAAGAACTCGGGATTGAGGTGGAGTTGATTCCGTCACCAGAGACGGTATTTTATAGATTCCGAACTGATGACACTGAAAAAGTAGGCATAAGGGACACCTGTGCACCTTGGTTGATTTACGATATGCCGGTCAGACGTAATTTTGGCTATTCAGTCTGCGTTTATCCAGCTAGACTTAGCTCCACTCCGTTTCCATCACGCGAAGTCCCGGCGCTGTTATATTTAACTCCACAACAGGTGGTAGATACGATTGATCGTCCTCTCGATGAATTTCTCCGTTCTGGCGCAGAAATCGTCGAACAGCGTCCAGTACCAAGAAATGCTATCATCAAACCATTCGGGACAGCCAGAATCCTTAAAGGATATACGTCAAATCAACTTCCACTAATTTCATCAATCACCTAAAATCTGATGACAACCTCCCCCCTCAACCAGGCTTATCTAAGCCAACTGGATATTTATTTAAAAAATGAGGAGATAATCTCTCCCTCTGAGCCGGTACCATCCCCAGGGCAACCATCTTTTTGTTTAGGTTACCCTGACACCTACGAACATGGCCTACCCAACCTAGGTATCAGCATACTTTCTCAACTATTAACCAAAAACGGTGCCACAATTAGCCGCGCATATTTACCAGACCTAGATAAATATTCAGTCAGCGAACTGTTGCCAATCGAGAAAGCTAATAATGGAAACAGGATACCGGTTTGTGACCACAATATCGTCTCATTTAACATCTCATTTGAAACACTCGGTCCAAATGTACTAACAATGCTCAAACTTTCCAATATACCCATATTAGCTGTCGACAGAGACGAAGGCATCCCATTCAAACAGGAAAAGTATCCCATTGTCATTGGCTCAGGTGCTGTTGTAAGTTACAACCCAGCACCATTTTGGCCATTTTTTGACCTGATTACAATTGGTGATGGGGAAGTCATGATCAAAGGGATACTTGATGTTTGGCGTGAGGGGTATATAGCAGGCTGGAGCAGAAAAGTGTTGTTAAAAAAGTTAGCCATCAATGTCCCTGGAGTATATGTACCGTCACTCTATGATGTTGAGTTTGTGAATGGGATCACCAAAACACATCAATCTACAAATCCTGGTGATGGACTTTCACCACCAGTACGGCAAAAAACTGAAAACCTTGATGCTGATTTATCCAGAACCATATATTCCTCAACTTTGACCGTTTATGGCACAAAATCAATTTCTTTGGAAGTAGCTCGTGGCTGTCCTGGGGGTTGTCGTTTTTGTTACATGGGCAACTATCTCCGACCTTCAAGATTCATGACTGTTAAAGACATTAAGAAATGGGTAGTGCTTGCTCGCGACCAACAACTTACATTAAGACTGTTTTATGAGGCACTCCCCCCAAAACTGTTTGAAGAAATGTTTGTGATGCTCGACCGCGAAATCCACGATATGCGCCTCAACCTCGGATCTTTTAGAGTTGATCAGCTGAGTGAGCAAGCCGTTCGTGTAGCAGGAAAAGGGAAATTGCAGTGTTTGATTGTTGCTCCGGAAACAACCAGCGCACTCAGGCCAGTCATTAACAAGAAAACCATTACCGACGACCATATTTTTCAAGCGGTCGAATGGTCGCATCGATATGGTATCCCAAATTTTGGTCTCTATCTAATGATCGGACTTCCAACTGAAACCATCGACGATATTACCGATCTCGCTGACCTTGCCATAAAAACCCGCCAGAAAATGAACGAAGTTGGCAATTCAGCTGGTATTATGGAAGTTCATATGAACACTTTCTTCCCCAAACCATGGACACCCTTACAGTGGACTGAAGTTGACCTGGAACAGTCCAAGGTCAAACTAACCAAATTTATTAGTCGACTATGCGATAAGGGGATTAATGTTCACCATGATGAAATTAAAACAGTTACCGTCGGTGGTGGTGATATCCGCGAACAGTTCAATACCAACACTATTGTTATCAAAACAGTCATCGGTGGTGATGCTGAGTTTATCCAAACGATGATCGTTCGGGGAGATCGACGAATGGCCTTAGCCCTAAAGACTTTTTGTGACAACAATGGCAAAACCTCACGGGATTATATCAATGCTATGAAAGTCCATGGTTTATCTCCTCATGAATACCTCCGCGAGCGAAGCCTTACCGAAGTTCTCCCTTGGGACTTCATAAATACAGGTATAAATCGTAGGTTCTTGGAATTTGAGTGGAACAACGCCAATAAAGATAGATCACCACGAGAATAACTTTTTGCTATCATTCCTCTATGAAAGTATCTGTCTACACCGACGGCGGTTCTCGCGGCAATCCTGGTCATTCTGGCTTTGGAGTCGTCATCTATGATGAGAAAAAGCAGATTGTCGCCAAACTCTCCAAATATATTGGTATAAGAACTAATAATGAAGCAGAATATTCGGCCCTAATTGATTCATTATTATGGCTCAGAGACAACTCGACACTCCACTCTATCTCTGCAGCCACTTTTTATTCAGATTCTCAGTTGATGGTTCGTCAGCTTCAGGGCAAATACAAAGTTAAAGCGCAAAACATCAAACCATTATTTAATCAGGCAAAATCTTTACTCGATAGTTTAAAATTAACTTATCAGTTCAGTGATATCCCTCGCGAGCAAAATTCACTGGCTGATTCTCTTGCAAACCAAGCAATGGATAGAAAATCATGAAATTATCTCCACCCATACTAATCAAAAAAACCTTTTTTTACTTTTTATTTTTTACTTTTGTTGCTTTTTTAATTTTTTCTTTGCCTTTAGTTTTTGGTTTTGGCAAAACCGGCAAAAACACCCAAATTCTTGGCAAAGACTATTCACTTCTTTCAAAAACAGAAATAATCTCCCGTCTCAAGTCAGACTTCCCTCTTCCGGAAACTTTAGTAATCACTAACCCACCCCGTACCTTCGATCTTAGGTTATCGAGTATCAATGCCAGTATCGACTACAACCAACTCGCCTCAGATTTACTTTTTCGCCGCCTTAAAAGTGGAATTCTACAATACTTTCAAGCTTTTTTTGAACCAAAAAACTTTTCACTTGAAGTTTTAATTCGTGAAGATGAGCTCGACAAACAACTCGCTGATATCACCCAACAAATCGACCGACCCTTTGTTCCCTCCCAACTTTACCTCGAGGACAAAAAATCAACTATCACGATAAAAGGCGGTGAGCTGGGACAAAAGGTAGATCAAACTGAACTAAAAAATCAAATTATTTCTTCTTTAAATTATTATCAAATTAATTCGCCAATTAATTTACCTATCGATCCGGTTGGGAGTCTTCCCTCAGAGGAAGAGATTACGCGGGCAAAAGCAGCAGCTCAAAATCTTATTGGCAAGCAACTGGAATACACCTCACCTGACCAAACAGTCACCCTCGATGACAACACGCTCATCTCTTGGATCGACTTTAGCAACACTTGTCGTGGTTCTGCAGTTACCGATTACGTAGTTAGTCTCAAGTCCAGTTTAAAAAGGGATCCGATTGAAGCCGTCTTCAAATTTGAGAACGGTAAGGTTCTGGAATTTAAACCATCTCAAAACGGATATCTCCTTGATGACTCCGGATTAACCCAACAAATTTGTTCAAATATCGTCGAGTTAACCCAAACATCAGAAAAAGTTATTAAAAATAAATTTCCCACGATTACTCTCGAAGCTAAAACCGAAAATTCCGATGTCAACAACTTTGGCATCAAAGAATTGCTTGGTAGTGGTACCTCCACCTTCAAGCATAGTAGCGCCATACGAAATATGAATGTCGAGAGGGGAGCCTCTATTGTCAACCGAATTTTGGTCGCACCAGGCGAAACATTTTCTTTCGTCAAAGCCCTTGGCGATGTTTCCATTGAAAATGGTTACAAGATGGCCTATGTCATTCGAGCCGGCAAAACCGAGTTGGATGTCGGTGGCGGTATCTGCCAAGTCTCCACCACTTTCTTCCGGGCTCTTCTCAATTCCGGTCTAAACATCACCAATCGCCAAAATCACGCTTATCGTGTCCAATATTACGAAGAAGACATGCCCCCGGGTTACGATGCCACCGTCTTTATCCCCAACCCAGATTTAAAATTCGTCAACGATACCGGTCATCATATTCTCATTCAGAGCAAATATGATGGCAAAGAAAAACGCCTTACCTACGACATATATGGTACTTCAGATGGTCGCAAAACTGAGATAAATAACTATCGTCAGTGGGGTGCTGCTCCAGCTCCTCCGACAGTCTATATCGATGATCCAACACTAGCCCCCGGAAAAGTAATTCAAGACGAACACGCCATTCCCGGTCTAAAAACTTCCTTTGACTGGAAAGTCACTCGTGAAGGACAGATCATTCATCAAAAAACATTTAGTAGTTCCTACGCCCCTTGGGCCGCCGTCTTCCGACGAGGTCCTCAAATATAATTAACAATTATTAATTAAGTTTATGTTCAGGGTTAACTTGTTTACTAGCTTTCGCCAACCAAGGACTAGGTCTTTTTGTTCCTCTCTTATATGATTCTTTGATCTCACTTATAAGGTTAGGTATGAATGGCAGTTCAATTTTTTCCACAATATTTAAGGTATTAAACCAAATCATTTCCCAGCCTTCATGGTTATAACCCAAGTACTTCCACTCCTGCATTTCCAGTAGGTACGCCACCCAATCAGCTGTCTTAATTATTTGTTTTTCTTTGTCATTCAAATTTGATTTATACAAATCAATATCTACTTCTTCTTTTATCGACTCCAATATTTCTTCCATCGCCTTGTCTCCAGCTTTACCAACTTCCTCTCGGATATTAATTCCCCAAAAACTAGCATAACTTGGACTACCAGCTGGGATATCACCAACAATCATTTCTCTCCAATCGTGTGTCAAGGCATATCTCAATACTTTTTCCACCGACACTTCTTTGTCGCCCAGTACGTCGGCAAACAACATCGCCAAGTAGGTTACAGAGTAAGAATGTTCAGCAATCGAAAGGTTCATGCTTGTCGGAAGTCCTATTGCCAAGTTGCCTCCGGCTCGTTTAATCCTATTCAAATTTTGTAAATTTTGTGCCAATTCAAATATTTTCTTCATTCTCTATTATACCAATACTCATCTTGAATCGACTCTTACCTTTTTATCCAAGCCGCAGATATAACAGTCGGATGTACTTTACCAAAATGACTCAAATTTTGTCTTTTTACCCACGCCTTTTCAAAAGAGTCGTACACCATTACCACAGGTCCAACACCGGGAATGTCAATTGTTTTATTCAGCTCAACCATTTGGGAATGGCCAACACTTTGCGCTTGCAACCTTGTTTCTTCAACGACTCTCTCTACCACAAATTTCCCCGTGCCTAGTTTTTCCTTCATTCCTACCTCTATCTCAACCTCTTGTCCAACTTCAACCCTTGGCAATCTCATTGGGTCTGCTAACACGGATGCTGTAATCGGATCAACTCGACCATCCAGATCTTTTAAATGCAGTTGTTTCATGACCTATATTGTACAAACTGTTACTATTTTAGTCAATTATCTGCCACTAACTTATATCAAACTCCGCCACTTTGCCAAAACTCAAATATTTTTTTCATAATGTATCACACATCACAATCTCGATGACTTCAATATTGCAGCAATTATTCTCGCCAACTCATCACAACAACCAATTGTTTCTTTGGCTACTTTTTCATCAATATATTTCGTCTCTCGCAGTAATTTTAGCCAATAAATTGTCTCCCTTGTTTCTTTGTATGCTATTGAAAACTTAGAAACAAAATCTTTTTTACTTTGTCCTCCAATAGCCTCTTCCACATTTGCCCCAATTGATGTTCCCGATCTCAACATCTGTTTTGATAACACAAACTCCTTCTTACTCTCTGCCAAATGTTTATATAAGTTTATTATTTTTACAGCAAATTCAAAGCTCTTTTTTTGAACAATATTTTCTTTCACACAAAAAATTGTATACTCTTTCCAGAATTCCTAATTTTTACCCGCCCGTGGCGGGCCTAATTCCTAATTCCTAATTCCATCCTCGGATCTCTATCCAGTGTCTCCGGATCAGCCCACTCTTCTCTTTTGGCCATTTCCCACCCCACTCGGCCAATCATCGCCGCATTGTCGGTATTCAGCCATTTTTTAACAGGCATATATATCATTAGTCCTTTTTTCTTAGCCAACCTCCGCAGTTTTTTTCGCAAATCCATATTCGCTAGTACTCCACCAGACGCCATCAAAGTTTTCGGTTGAAATCTATCAATTGCCAAGTCAAATTTTCGTAATAATGTCTCAAACACTGACTCTTGAAAAGTTGCCGCCAAGTTCCCTAGGTTTTTATTCACCTCTTCTTTAGGCCAATCTTTTATTTTGTAATAGAAACTGGTTTTCAGTCCGGAAAAGCTATAATCCAATATTTTTTTATCAGCCAGTGGTTTTGGCAGGGGAATAAAATCAGTTTTAGCTCCCTTGGCTAGTCGTTCAATTACTGGACCCCCAGGATAACCCAGCCCCAACAGCTTAGCTGCCTTATCCAGAGCCTCACCGGCGGCATCATCCAATGTCTCTCCAACTACCAAATATTCATTTTTTGAATTTTGAATTTTGAGTTTTGAGTTTTGATAATTTTGGTTTATCAAAATTATCTTTGTATGGCCTCCAGAAGCCGTCAAGCAAAGCGCTGGAAACACAATTTTGACCTCCGGCAAACCGGAACTGTTTTTTACTAAATTAGACAGTATGTGTCCCTCAATGTGGTTAACCGCCACCAACTTCTTATTGTATTTTTTCGCCATTTCCTTAGCGGTGTTTACCCCTACAGATAGGGCAATGGCCAATCCTGGTCCTTTTGTCACCGCAATCACATCAATCTCTTTCATCCCATGTTCAATTATTTTCTCGATTCTTTCTTCCTTATTTTTTATTTTTGAATTTTGGATTTTGGATTTTGCTCTCATTAAGGCGGTAGCAATTACCGACTTAATACGAGCAGCATGTGCTCGTTTGGCTATATCAGGAACTACTCCTCCCCAGTCTTTGTGGAGATCTGTTTGGGAAGATATTACATTGCTAATTACCTTATCATCAATCAAAACCGCCGCACAGGTATCATCACAACTTGTCTCGATTCCCAATATTTTCATAATAGGGTATTATAGATTAGTGAACCAAAACCGTATATATATCGCCCTCACTCTTGTTTTCATCTGTTTATCACTTGGCGGACTCATTTATTTTTATCGTCCTACTTCCAAACCAACTCTTTTGGAAGAAATGGTCGCTACGCCAACTGAGGTTCCCGAAGAAGGCATACCTCCCATCACTGAAATTTCTGAGGAGACACCCACTCCCATAGAGGAAGTTCCTTCATCAGAGCCTACCTCAGCTCAACTTGAGCCAACAGACGTTCCCGAGGCTGCTCCCACACCCACAATCTCTACACTTACCAGTCTCCAGTTTGGTTTTGAAGTGCCTTACGCTTCTTCTCGAAAGCTCTACGAGTCTCCTGAGAACGGTGGCACTCGTTATACCCTCTACTCATCTTCAGGTAACATCACTGTTCATGCTGGATCTCGTTGGTCATGGCTTCACCCAGGACGTGAATTCAATAGTGATTTTACCGTCGCTGGTCAACCCACCTTTGTCTACAAAATTAATAGCCAGACCCTAGTTGATCTCGAAGTTGGTGACACTAAAATTACCATCCAATGTGTTCACGGCGGTAAAGATTCTCTTATCGACGAGTGTCAAAAATTCTTCTCAGAATTTAGGTTGACATCAGGATCCTAATATTAATCGAGATATTGTCCCACAGTACTTTTGTCCAGCCCTGATAGTCCATCTCTGTAGTAAAATCACCAGTTTTTATAGCCGTCAAAGCTTCTTTCCAGTTTTTTATTTTTTTGTTAAAAATTGTGCGCCCTTTGCCCATCCCATACATACTGTGAGCATCACTACTACTAGTTGCTGGTAGTTTCATTTTTTTAGCTGCAGCTGTAGCTTTCACATTTGCACTTACGTTTGCCGCCGCGCAACCACCTTCGATAGCATCCAGAGGTAGGTCAAATATTTTGTTTTTAATTGAATAAAAGGGGATAAATGGGTGAGCCGCTACCGCCAATCCACCCTGTTTATGAATTATGTCCACTGTTTCCTTAGCGCTTAGTCCTTTTGGGATTTCTTTTAATATTCCGTATGCCAGAATATGGCCGTCCTTTGAACTAATTTCACAGCCAGGCACCAAAATAATTGGTAGTTTTCTTTTCGCTATTATTTTTTTAGCAATCCAATAACTATCAAGTGAGTCATGTTCGGTTATTGATAAGACTTCGATATTTTTAACCAGGCACTGTTCAACAATCTGATCAACTGTCTGAACAGAATCATAAAACAGCGGAAAGTATGAGAGTTTTCCACTTATACTATGACAATGCAATTCAGCAATCATGATGAATTATAGCTATAAATCTAAACTAGAACCAGTAAACTAAAAACATATTTCTCTGGTTTTCTCGTCAATATATCTAAAGTTCACCGGTACGTACACACAAGTTTCTTTCAGCCTCTTCATATACTCTTCGCCCATATTTTCCACCCACTCCACACAAGCAACTGTCCCTTCTGTAAATTGTTCCAAAAAATTTATTTCCTCAAACTCGTATTTGTTTCCCAATCTATACAAATCCATATGCACAAACTTCTTTTGTTTGTCATTTGTCATTTGACCTTTGTTATTTCCCAAATCGTACTCATTTATTATTACAAACGTCGGACTAGTTATCTTTTCTTTGACCCCAATTAAGTGTCCTACCTTCCTAGAAAATACTGTCTTCCCACACCCCAGATCCCCACTCAATCCAAACACCAAAGGTTTACTTTTGGATTTTGGATTTTGGATTTTGGATTTGAATTTCTTGTAAAGAAATTCCGCTATATCTTCTGTCTCCTTTTCCGATTTAGAAGTTAGAAGTTGGGACTTTCCCGGTACCAGGTCTCCCCGTCTCAGAATTTTTATCTCCGGCTCAGTTGCATCAATTACCGTTGATGGTTTATTTCTGGGCAGTTTTCCTCCATCAACAAATAGATCTACCATCGCCAACTTCTTTTTCGACAATGTTTTCTTAAAACTATCAATTGAGTAGTGGGGTGTTCTTCCCGAAAGATTCGCCGATGTTGCCGTGACAGGACCTCCAACTTCCCTAACTAAATCAGATATCCATTTATTATCAGGTATCCTAATTCCCAGTGTCCCGTTTTCTGCCTCAATTCCTTTTGCAACTTTGTGTTTGCCCTCCGACACCACCGTAAACGGCCCAGGTAGGAGATTACTATAAATACTTCTACTATTTTCGTTTAGCACCACATATTCTTCGGCCATTTTTTGGTCCAACACCGCCACCGAAATAGCCTTTCCTACCCATCTGTTTTTAAACGCCAACAGTTTGTCTGTCGCCACTTGATTAGTCGGATCTACCGCCAGGATATAAACAGTGTCACTCGGGAACACCACCAGTCCGCCATTTCTGATTACTTTCGCTGCTGCTTTAATATCTGCCACTCTCATGGGGATATTTTACCACCTCATCAATTACCTTCTTGCTACCTTGGATTTATTTGTTGTGTTGATGGTTGTGTCTTTTCCTCAACCATTTTTTGAAGTTGCGTTCCTGCTCTCACCCAAACTCTATAAATACCAGGATTTGTATCTGGCTTTTCTGTACCAAAGTCATATTTTCCATCATCCCAATTTACTGCCTCTATATATCTAGCTTCTTCAACATCTACTCCACTATTTCTTAACTCTTGAGTCAATTCAAGGGCTCGGTCAAATGGTTCGGTTGTGGCACCAGCAATTTCTGGATTCAAAAATTCGCTAGCGAGGTAATGCCATGACTCGTTCCACTCATTTCCGTCATGAATAGAATCATGAACCATAACACTTTCTCGTTGTTCACCATGGGAGAATAACCCAGCGGCATCAGCTTCTTGTCGCATAGCCTGATTATGTTCACCTGCTCCTAGTTGAATTTGTTTAGCCAAAGCATCAGATACAAAATCATTATCTATTCCACCTTCATAAGCATGTCTAATTATTGTAGCGCTAGCAATTCTCTCGGCTGTAAGTAAATCTGAAGTCTGTTGTAATTTTAAATGCTCTTCGCTTACTGGCATAACTTTAATTTAATATTTAATCTACCCTCATCATATTTCCATTATTTCTATTTGTCAAAAATTAATCCCATTCTTGCTTTACGCTCTTTTCTTGAATTCCTAATTCCTAATTCCTAATTCCTAATTCCTAATTCCTAATTCCTAATTCCTAATTCCTAATTCCTAATTCCTAATTCCTAATTCCTAATTCCTCCCCCTCTGCTATAATTCCCTATATCGCCGATAGGGCTAGTCACCCTGGAGATGTGGGCAGAACAGTTTATACTTAGTAGACCCCAACAGAAGACAAACTGGTAAAAATATGTCACCCTATAAACATTAAGTCGTAGGGCCAAACTATGGACAAAACATACACACCACAAAACGAAGACAAAATTTATTCACTCTGGGAAACCTCGGGCGCCTTTACTCCGAAGATCGACAAAACTAAAGAGCCCTTTTCTATTATTCTCCCTCCACCAAACGCCAACGAACCTCTTCATGCTGGTCATGCCCTCTATGTAGTCGAAGATATCATGGTTCGATATCACCGAATGTTAGGCGATCCCACCCTCTGGCTCCCAGGGACTGACCATGCTGGTATTGAAACTCAGTTTGTTTACGAAAAACATTTGAAAGCAGAAGGCAAATCCCGCTTCGACTTTGACCGAGACACACTCTATAAACTTATTGCTGAGTATGTTAATAAAAATCGCGATATAGCAGTCAACCAAATGAAGCGGCTTGGTTTTTCCCTCGACTGGACTCGAGAACGATTTACCCTTGATGAAGCCCACAACCAACGGGTTTTTGCTGTCTTCAAAAAAATGTGTGACGATGGACTTGTCTATCGTGACGAAAAAATCGTCAACTATTGTACTTTTTGCGGCACTGCCTTTTCCAATCTTGAAGTAGTCCATAAGACAGTCAACTCCCATCTTTGGTATATCAACTATGGACCTCTCGAAGTTGCTACCACCCGCCCCGAAACCCTACTTGGTGATACTGCTGTTGCCGTCAATCCCTCTGATCCTCGATATCAAAAACTAATCGGAACCACTATTACCTTACCCCTTATTGGACGTCAAATACCTATTATCGGCGAAGAAAGTGTCTCACCTGAGTTCGGTACTGGTGCTGTCAAAGTCACCCCCAGCCATTCTCCCGAAGATTACGACATGGCCAAAAAACATGGCCTCGAATTTGTTCGTATTTTCGACTACGATGGCAAAGCCAATTCAAATGTTGTCGATGAAAAATACATCGGTCTATTTCCTAACCAACTCCGTGAGTCGGTTGTTAAAGATCTCGAATCGGCTGGTATCCTAAGCAAAACTGTCGACTATTCTCATGAAGTCGGTCATTGTTACAAGTGTGGTCGCTCCATCGAGCCGATTACCGCTCCTCAGTGGTTTGTCAAAATTCGTTCCCTTGCCGACAAAGCGATTGAAGTAGTCAAAAAAGACAAAGTCAAAATTTTCCCTTCTCGTTTCAAAAAAGATTTTCTGACCTGGATGAAAGATATCCGTGATTGGCCTATCTCTCGCCAAATTGTTTGGGGTCACCGAATTCCTGTTTGGTACAATCTTGACGAAAATCCAGATATTTTAGTTTCCTATATCGATAAAAATGGTCAAAACATCTCTGGCTATTGGAAAAACCTCAAAGACAAATATCAGGAAGTCGCCTTAGGTCTACAGACTCTACTTGCCCCCATCAACGCCAAATATTACTTTTCAAAAGAAGAAGCTCTCAAAAAGTCTCCCTTGTCAAAGGGAGATTTAGAGGGATTGGTTCTCCAAGAAACCGATACTTTCGATACTTGGTTTAGTTCTGGCCAGTGGCCATATAGCACTCTAGGCTGGGAACCCGATGGTAACCACTCCGAAGATTTCAAATATTTTTACCCCACCTCAGTTCTCGATACCATGTGGGATATTCTTTTCTTCTGGGTCGCCCGGATGATTATGATGGGTGTCTACGTTACTGGTGAAATTCCTTTCAAAGTCGCCCACATGCACTCCCGGGTTCTCGACGGTAAAGGTCAAAAAATGAGTAAAAGTAAAGGCAATACCATCAACCCACTTTCTATCGTAGAGGCTCATGGTGCCGATGCTCTTCGCATGGCCTTGGTTATTGGTGTCGCTCCAGGTTCCGATATTGCCCTATCCGAGGACAAAATCCGTGCTCAGCGAAATTTTGTTAACAAAATATGGAACGCCTCTCGGTTTGTGTTGATGACCTTGGAAAAATATCCGGATGCAGTTTTTGACCTTCCCAAAAACCTAACCAATTCTTCCGATCAGGAAATTGTCGACAAACTTAACAAAATCATTACCTCTACTACTTCCAACATCGATAAATATAAATTCGGACAGGCAGCTGATGATCTATACCAATTCTTTTGGCATGATTTCTGTGATGTCTATCTCGAATCGACCAAGAACAGAGACGAGAAAATTATTCCTGTCTTAAAGCATGTTCTTATTACTTCGCTCAAACTTCTCCATCCGTTTATTCCTTATGTCACCGAAACGGTTTATCAAGAATTAAAATCTAAGTTAAAATCAAACGAAGAGCTCTTAATCACTTCAACATGGCCCCGATGAAATATATCCCCATAGTTCTTGCCTGTCTCATTCTTACTGGACTTCTCTATAGTCAAAAAGAAGAACTGTCATCGGGTAATCGCTACTACTACACTCTTCAAAAATGGTATCAGTTAGCTTCCATTGGCGACTGGACTGCGGCCGATAAAGTCGCCCTCAAACTTGACCCGCCAGACATTGCCCTTTATCGCCGTCTCCATCATCCCGACGAACTAAAAAAGATTATCAACTCTTTGGTAGTTGCCCCCAAGAAAAGCGTTGAAGATTGGTTGGAACTCGCTCGAGTCCAATCAATTCTAGGCAAAAAAGAAGATGCTTTTGAGTCAATTACCCAAGCCTACAACCTCGACCCCATCCGTGAAGACATCACCACCCTCTACTACAAGATAAAAAAATAGATCCAGATTTTTACTTTTTATTTTTGAATTTTGACTTTATTTATCCTCTTTCTCTTTCTTCTTCTCTTCAGCCGCCTTGGCATCATCAGCCACTTTCTCTTCAGGTGTCTTCTGGTTCATAGCAGGTGCTACTACGACTTCTGCAGATTCTTCTACTACTGGCTCTTCCTCAACTTTCGGCTCTTCTACTTTAACCACCACTTGTTCAGGATCATTTTTGATCTCAACCTTAGTCCGATCAACGATAAGGTCAGCGATAGTGACTACTGAATCAATGGTTTCCAAAGCCACCAAGTCAACCTCTATTTTCTCTGGTAAGTCAGCGGGCAATGCTTCGACTTCGACTTCGTTGACCACTTCTACCAACACCTTTCCACCCTTAACAGCGGCTGATTCACCGATAAATTCCACCGGAACAAAAGCATTAATTTTTTCTTTCAAGTTCACTTTAAAACAGTCGATGTGGGTTAATGTACCCATAACTGGGTGGTACTGGGGATTTCTAAAAAGAACTGGTAATTTCTTACCTTCGAGCATTAGGTCGACCAAACCGGATTCTCCGACATGATCAAATATGCCATGAAGATCTTTGTCGACAATTTGTACTGAGACAGGAGTCATTTCTTGACCATAAACGGTAGAGGGAATGAGTCCTTGTTTACGAAGCTGTTTAACTTTTTTGCCAGTGATAGTCCGAACGGCAGCGGATAGTTGGGGATTTGTTTTTGTCATATGTTTGTCAAGTGCCTTTGCCCTTTCTAACATTGGGGCTACTTCACTTGTCACGCCGCAGCTTTCAGCGTAGGCGGAACCACAGTTAGGTCAGAGGCTATTTTATCACAATGCTTCCGAGTAGAGGAATATTGATCTTAAGTCTTCCTTGGGGTGGTTCTGCTGGTGTTTGAGCTGTAGTGCCATAACCCTCAACTTCGTCACCGGCAGTTCGTTGGACTGAAAAAGGCTTCAGTTGAACTTTCTCACCATGGGCTCCAGTAGTAGTTACTGTTTGGGTTACTGGATCTGCATTTATTTTCTTGCTTAAAAGTTTCATATTTTTGTAAATGATATTACACAAATATTATACCCTATTTACCGCCAAAAGTCAAGGATTTATTATTCTAAAAATAAAAATCCAAGTGTTCGGTAATGTAATTTTCTCGGGTATGTTTATCCATCTCCCAGATATCCACCACTTTTTGGCCCGTTGATTGTTTTGTGGATCTTGGTTCGATATCAGCTTTATATCTAGGTACAAATAATACCGGCGTGTCTAGACCTTTGGCAGTTCTACAAATTTCTTCAGCAGATATATCCAACGACATACGCCCTATTATACCATATTTATTATCTACTCACTCACAATTCAAAGCTTTTACATACCCCGATTCACTAGCCTCTTTTTCCGTGCAAAACCATTCGTCGCCCATGTCCCTGGCAATTTTCGTAATGGCATAATTTTTACATCCGGGAAGTACATAAATATGGTCATTAGTCCCTTCTCGGTTATTGCCCTTAATTCGGCATTCTGGGTTTTCCCTATTTGTCTCTTCCCGACATTTTCCATATATTCCCATCCTTTTTCCCTCAACTTCATCATCAATATTTTGTATGTACTTATTTTCTCCTTGGCTGTCATATCTCACCCAGCCTGTTCGTACAATTTCCTCATTTACCATCTTTCCATCTATCCAAACAGTCGTCAATAATCGTCCAAACCTGTCGTTTACACTACCTTCTATTTTTATCTTTTTGTTTAGGACTAGTTTTTCCATTTCGACTTTGGCCTCCTCAAATCCGCATCTTCCCTTTTCCGGTGCATCAATGTTCGCCAATCTTATCTCCTGATTATTGTCTATTACGATGGTATCCCCATCTATTACTCGATTGACTGTATACATCTTTTCCGGCACATCTTTTTTTATTTTTACTATCCACCCACCCATCATCACCACTATCGCCATCAGTCCCACCACTACCAATTTCATAATTAACTTTACCATATTTTAAGTAACTTAAGTTACCAAAGTATCAAAAGTGACTTTTTGTGCTACAATACCCCAATGAAATTAACAGTCTCTCAATCTTGGTGGCAAGTCAGTAGCCCATCCGCGGGAGATATTGATCTGTCATAAACTAAGTTTTTTTCAAAATATCAGCCTCCCGCATTTTGGGAGGTTTTTTGTGTCCCTTTGATTACAAATTATTTTTTTTACATTAAATTATGTCCAAATGTTTATACTTGGGAGAAAGAATCAGCATTGTTAGTCAGGGTGAGACTTCACTTCCGGCGCAAAAATGCGACAAGGTTGATGGAGCCACTCCAAGCAAATCCACAAAGTCCACAAGATTCTATCCTTTTTATCACCCCAATCCAGAAGAGTTACAAGTTTGTGACGCTGGTAACGGGCAGCGGCAGTGCAGTTGTGCCATTTTCACTCGAAAAAGTAGTCGCGCAAACTAATGTTAAAATTTAAGCATTCTATGCCACAAAACAAAAAACGTATCCTCACCGGTGATCGACCCACTGGCCCTCTTCACTTAGGCCATTACGTCGGTACCCTCAAAAATCGTGTCCGTCTTCAGGATGAATATGACTGTTTTTTTATCATGGCCGATCTTCATACTCTGACCACCGCCGCCACCAAAGACAAGACGGGAAGTATTACCGACCGGGTTAGGGGATTAGTTCTCGACTATCTCTCAGTCGGAATTGATTATCAAAAATCTATTATCTACCAACAAAGCCGAGTTCCAGAAGTTACCTATCTTTCAACCTTATTTAGTAACTTCATCACAGTTCCCCGAGCTCAGCGAGTCCCCACACTCAAAGACGTCATGCACGATCTTCACATTGAACAACCTTCCCTTGGTCTTCTCAATTATCCAGTCCTGCAAGCAGCCGATATTCTCATGGTCAAAGCCAATTTGGTTCCGGTAGGTAAAGATCAACAAAGTCACATCGAAGTCACCCGCGAGATCGCCCGTGATTTTAACAAAGGCTTTGGAGAAGTCTTTCCACTACCTGATGCCATGATTGGAGACGGTGGTATCCTGGTGGGCACTGATGGCCAAGCCAAGATGAGTAAATCAATTGGTAACTGTATTTATCTTTCCGACGACACCGATACCGTCAATAAAAAAGTTAAAGGGATGTACACCGATCCGACAAGAATTCGTCCCACCGATCCGGGACATGTAGAAGGCAACCCTGTCTTTATCTATCACGATGCTTTCAATGACAACCTGAATGAGGTGGCCGAGCTCAAAGATCGTTACCAACAGGGGACAGTTGGCGATGTTGAAGTCAAAACCAAGTTGGCCCTAGCTATCAATCGCTTTTTAGATCCAATTCGCGAGCGTCGAGCCAAATATGCCAGCCAACCAGATCTCATCAATCAAATTATCATCGAAGGTTCCGCCAAGGCGCGCCTCGAAGCCCAAAAAACCTTAGATGAAGTTCTAACAGTTATGGGTATCAAGTAAACCATGGGCTGGTTGCTACTGACAATTTTAGGTATGTTTTCAGTGGCAACAGCCGATGTTAGCCAAAAAATTACTCTAAAAGGGAAGTCACCACTTAGTAGCATCACCAACAACTTTTTGGTTTGGAATGGTATTGGTGTGTTGGCGCTACTTTTTTTTTCTGCTCTCCGGGCAAACTTTTCCGGTGCTCACCCCCACTTTTTACTATCAATTTGCTCCCATTACCGTTTTGTATTTTCTGGGTGGCACCTTCTACTACCAAAGTTTTAAAAGCAAAAGTGTCTCAATTTCTGCCGTACTTGCCACTATTTCATCGGTCATAACTACAGTGTTGGGTATAGTGCTTTATAACGAAAGCACCGACCCTCTTAAGTTTATTGGTTCAGCATTCATTATTGGCGCAATTTTCATGGTGAATTTTCACAGAAATTCTCACTTTGATAAATACAATCTCTATGCACTTTTGGGAGGTATCTTTTATGGCTTTGCCTATACCTTGGACAAACATTTTGTCCTAAACTCATCTCCAGATTTTTATCAAATAGTTCTTTGCTTTGCGGTCGGAATGGCCAGTTTTGTCTTCAGTCCCTTTAGGATTGTTCGCGAGCTAAAAAAATATCACCATGGACTCTTAATCTCCATACTCTCATCAATTTTCTTTTTCTTCCTTTTTCAAAAATTTTACTTTTTAGCCTACACCAGAGGTGGTGAGGTGGGCAGGATCGATGTTCTTAACAACACCACTATCTTCATCGTCATTCTTCTAGAGTATTTTTTACTAAAAGACAGGTCAAATTTACGTCAAAAACTCCTCTCGGCCATCGTAGCCGTAATTGGGGCAACTTTACTTTCAATTGCGAGCTGAAAAATCACATCCATTACTAGGCACTGTTAAACAAAGTGGTTTGTTTTTCTAAAGTTCTAGAGTTCTATTGCTCTAACGCTCTGTTTTTTAAAACGGCTCTTTCTCAAGGTTAATATAAGTTCCAATCGAATTACCCATTGCATAAGCCAGAATAACAAATACATTATTTCCCATACCATTGGCAATGGCGGCAATAATATACATTGCCACCAATGTTTCAAAAAATACTAAGATGCAGAAGCGATTATTTGCCGTTTGAAATCCAATAGGTTCTTTGAGGTATTTGACCCATTATTTGCCAATTCATAATTTTTTTGTTTAATTGTAGAGCCACGCCCGAGCGGGCTTGCTTCGCCAGCAGGCGAGTCAAGACCGCCAAGTTCGTTTATGTGATCTTTTTTCATTTGTTCTGTGAACAAAACAAGTAATTATATCCTATATTATGGCAAAATGCAATTGCCAACAACCATCATCCAATTCAACCCAAAGAGTTCAAAATCCATTTTTTCAAGAACTGAGTAGGTGCACATGGGATCGAACCATGGACCCCCGACTTATAAGATCGGTGCTCTAACCACTGAGCTATGCACCCAATTAATTGTCTCGTAGCAGGGGTGAGATTTGAACTCACAACCTGTCGCTTATGAAACGACTGCTCTAACCGTTGAGCTACCCTGCCATAATGCAACATCCTTGCATGGCAGGCTACAAGCTAGGGGAATTATAACAAAAAACCTGTTGTTTTCTCCGACTATTAAAAGGGGGGAATTAAAAACAAAAAAGCCGTCAAATTAATGACGACCTCTTTGTTGTAAATCAAGTGGACCGTTTTTCAACGATCAGGCTATTATATCAATCAATATCATTATTGCAAATATTTTGATCTCTGTAGGGGCTTGCTTGCCAAAGCCCGACACCCATTAGACAACAAAAACAGCTTCAAAATCACCAGCAAAAGCTTAGTAGTTCTTATCTTAACTTTTGTGCTAGAATAGCTATGCTCTTTAACGATGTGCGGGGTAGTGTACGGCTGCACGTGAGGCTAGTAGTATGGGCCCACTAAGCGGTAACGCTTATTGCAAACTTGGCTATATCGGTGGACATCCTTATGACGATGATTAAGGACAATACCGAGGGAACCCTTTCAACTGACTCGGGGCAACAGCCCTGAGCAAAGTCGACTGGGACTCCGTAGAGACTAGACGCCAGGCACCTCCGAACCGGAGGTTGATGATATAGTCCGACACTCTTGGTAACAAGAGATTACAGACAGCATAATCTCACAGGCCGGGTTCAACTCCCGGCCCCGCAACAAAGAATTGGGCCAATTGGTCCGCCGTAGTATTAACGAAGGCGACCCGGCCCCGCAACCAACAAAAGCCCTCCGATAGCTATCGGAGGGCTTTTAATTTGCTTCGCCGGTCGTAGCTAACCCCTTTCGGTAGGTTAGCGTAGTCCGGTGAACAGCTTCCACCATTTTATCAAATTCGGTTCAGTCTCAATGTCGTACGATTCGCTAACCAATCTCTCGTTTTGAGTTGGGGAGGGTAGAATCAACCAGTAGTCCCTGTCGGTCCCGATACCAAAATATTGCCTCTGGTTACGCTCTATCATAGTACTACTTGTTGCTTCGTTATTCAGTTTCAAATATCTTCGCTTTTCAGACTCTATCTCATCTACCCTACGCTCAAGGGTGTCCACTCGCTTCTCTGCGGACTTCAAAGTAACAAATTGGCGGTAAATGTTAACCAATGATGTGTATATAATGTATCCCAGAATCCAGTAAAACGATCCTTGTTTTACTATCTGCCATAGCCTAGATTGTGTTTTGTCCTTATTTATGTTACTATAAGTCATATTTAAGCGTTAACTTTAATTCATGAGTCAAATAACCATTGATGCTGCCCTTAATTTGTTCACTGGAGCACTTGCCAAGAGAGGCAAGTCAACTAATACTATTGTAGCCTACAAGGGAGACATCAACCAATTAATCAACTTCCTTAAGTCTCAAAACATAACTACCATTGACGACATTCTTGCCACCCACATTGAAGCCTTCAAAAAAGATCTAATCAACAACAATTACACCGCCAAATCAGTCTCCCGCAAACTAAATTCTATCAAAAACTTTTTCTCATTCCTCTTATCTGAAAGTGTTATTACCAAGGATCCTTCCACCGAAGTTAAGCATCCAAAATATGAAAACGATATACCCAAGATCCTCAAACCTTTAGAGTATCGCTCTCTTCGTGATGCTTGTCGTAACGACGTCCGTTCCACTGCTATTGTCGAGCTAATGCTCCAGTCAGGTCTTCGCATCAAAGAAATCGAAAATCTAAAACTAGAGAACATCCGTGAGAATGACATTTTTATCGAGAGTTATGAAAGTCACTCTTCTCGTGTCGTACCTATGAATAATTCTGCTAAAACAGCTCTCAAAAAGTATCTCGATGAAGGCCGCTATCAGTCCAAAGCCAAGAACGTCTTTGTCACCAAAACTGGTCGTCATCTTCTAGCCCGTAATATCCGCAGTTTACTCAATCGTTATTTTGACAAAGCCGACATCAAAGGTGTCAAAGTTAATGACCTACGCAACACCTTTATTGTCTTCCAGCTCAAATCAGGCGTCCCCATTGACGTCGTTTCCCAGGTTGTTGGACACAAGCGCATTTCCACTACCGAAAAATATCTCGAACTCATCGATTCCAAAGAAGAATCAAAAGGCATAAAATTAAAAGAATTATAATAACAGATTTAGACAAATAGATTTTTATCACCAATAAATTATAATTATTCAATCAAATAAAGTGCCAGAATCTAAACAAGTTGAAGGGTTTTCAACATCTGAACCAAACTCAACACTGGTTGATTACGCTTATTTGGTAGCAGAATATGAACAACAAGCCAGCTCAACTGGAGGAAGAGTATCTAAATCAACTGGAGATATCTGTACTATGCAATATTTTAATAAAAGCGGTGGGTTGGTTACGACGATATCTTTCAACAAATCAACCAGAACCTTGTCACTTATCCCAAATCTCGAAGAATAGTCTATAGTTTTGCTCTCTTCCCAATATCACTCTCGACAATTTCTTTTGGTCGGCCGTATTTTAGTGATGACAACTTCTTGATCATTGTCGCCAGCTCCTTGTTTCCTGGTTTTTTGATTTCATCAGCAGTCACGTTTAGTGAAAAAGGTGGCTGAGGGATACCGTTAACCATCGTCTTCAAATAAGTATGTCCGATAGGTAAGTTAAGTAAATCGTGTTCGTTAAACTCCGGTTTAAATTGGTTCACCAAAAATGAGGCATCCGAAATACCTACTCGAAATGAACAAATCGACCCTACATTTCCAAATACGGCGTTTTTAATCTCGTCATCCATCTGGCTGATAAACTGATTTCCTACCGTCAAATTCAGATGGTATTTTCTAGCTTCGCTCATAATCACCGCAAAATCCTGGGTGGCAAAATTCTGAAACTCGTCCACATATAGGTAAAAGTCTTTTCGTAGAGGTTCTGGGGTATCCTGACGGCTCATCGCCGCGATCAATATTTTTGGAATCAACACCAATCCCAAGAATGCTGAATTTTCCTCACCAATGCTACCCTTGGCCAGGTTAATTATCAAAATCTTTCCCTCATCCATGGCAGTTCTGAAGTTGAACGAACTGGTAGATTGCCCAATGATGTTTCTCATCATGGTATTGGTAATAAACCGACCAAATTTCGAGACGATGTAATCCAGTACCTCAGATTTATGGAATTCATTGGTATTAGCAATTTGGTCAGTCCAATAGCGCTTCACCATCGGGTCAGCCACTTTGGGCAACAGTTGTTGGACAAACGATGGGTCAGTCAAACATCGTACGATTTCGATAAAAGTTGCCCCCGGTTCAGCCATCACTGTCAACATTATGTTTCGGATTGCATGTTCAAATCGAGGTCCCACAATACCTGTTTTATAAGGATCGTACAATTTGTACATCAAGTTAATGATGGATGAGGTCACAAAATCCTTTTGATCTTCACGTTCACATTCCATGACGTTAAAGCCCATCGGTCGGTCTACCATTCCCGGATCAAAATAAATTACATCCTCAATCCTCTCCGGTGGTATCCGTTCTAGTATCATTTCGTAGGTATCGTGAGGATCAATAAAACACACTCCCTTACCAGCCTTGATATCCTGCAGCGCCATATTAGCCAGTAGCCACGATTTACCCACACCAGTTTGTCCCACCACATAAAAATGACGCTGCCGGTCTTTGGTGGTTACATGAAATTTTTTCTTAATACCTCGGTAGTGGTTTTCACCTATATATATCCCCTCATCAGGACTATCAGTTGGAGCCGGTGCTCCCTTTGCTTTGAGCCAGTAAATATTAGGAGTTTCAATCGTCTTGTTAGGAAAATGAAAAATCGAAGCAATCTCATCAGAGGACAGAATAGTTTTCCCCTTGTGCCAATAAATGATTGGATATTTGTATATAAAGTCGTCCAAGAAAAATTTTTTGATCCAGATTTTTCGGCTAGAAAGCTTATTCCAAGGCGACTCGTATTGGCCAAATGTAGCCTTAATATTCGATAAATTCATCTTAGCAGTTTCTTCGTTTGGAGCAAACGAAACTATTCGGATCGCTGTTTCAAATCCAACTTTACTCGACTTCACATCAATCGCTTCCAGCTGTCGGGCATCGACTTTGTAACTAGCTTTTTCCGGGTTTGCCTCTGATTTTTTGGTACTTGATACAAACCCCTTTCCTGCTTTTGCCCAGCCTCCATCGGTTGGTGACAGCACCAGCTGTATAGCCATCGTTTCATTCGCCTCTAGTTTCGACATGGCTGAAGTGATAGTCGATAGGGGATCAGTCGGGATATCTTTGTAGGTTTTAAGTGGAAAGTATGGTGTCTTTTTTATTCCCATCCAGGCATACTCTGCCTTACCTTCTTCGGGGTAAATATTTGGCTCTTCTACTTCCTGAACGTCGGCTCCGGCATAGACACTGTAAATCTGTTTTTCCATAAAGTCTTGAGTCTTTCGTGGAATACAAATATAAAATTTTATATCTTCATGCGTACCGATCATTTCCAAGGACACACTCGGTTGAGCCTGAAATCTCTGTAAAAACTTAAACCTAGCGCTTTTATACAAACTAGAAAGCGATCCTAGTATGTGTTCCATAGCATCTATCTTAATTTCATTTTCTTCAGGAACAGCTACTAAAAGTGTTACCATCTCAAGTGACTTTTCTTCCCTATCTTTCCACTTATACCATAGTACAAATACCGCTAACAAAGCCCATAACAATACTAATACCATAACAGTGATCATCAGCATCATCATTGCGTTTGTAGCAAACGCCATCAAAACATCAGGGGTCATTCTTGTTTAAATTTTACATTACCTTTCCTCTTTTTTATTAGTTTGAGTAAAAATCCGGATAGCCATCTACCCGCTTCGTTGACTGTTTTCTTAAACCCCTCTACAAACCTAGCCCGGGTAACTGGTAGAACCACTTTTGGATTTTGGTTTGGAGTCGGTACTAGTACTGGCTGTCCACTGTCATCATGAACAGTCTTCATTTGCCCTGGGTCTTCCTCGATCTTTTGCATCCAGCTTTTTACTTCGTGAGGAACTCGTGGAGTTGTCTCTCTAACATCAGTCATTACCTCGACCTTATGTCGCCGCTCAGTACCTGTTATTACCTCAGGTTTTTGTTCTGTTCTAGTTTCTAGAATCTCGTTTCTAGTTTCTGTCCCAAGGTTTTCTTTAGCTTCTGCCATCAATTTTAAGTATAAACTAATCTTTTTCTAAAAGTTTACCCTGAGCGAGTAAAACGAGTCGAATGGGTCATTGCGAGGAACAGTTACCACAGTGACCTGCCTACCGGCAGGCAGGCGTGGCAATCTCGTTGGAATCACTCCAGCCTTGTTTTTCCTTCCTATTCTCGTTTCTACCCTTACTTTATCTTTTCTGCCAAACCATCGTATACGTCAGCCAACCAAGCCACTGATGATGAAAACTTTAAACTTTCACCAGTAATTTTATCTGGAATTTTTTTCATTAAAATATCCATCCCTCGGTCAGAATCCAAAAGGACTGCTCCAAGCAGCACTGAACCCGTACCTGTTGCTAACTCTCCAGGAATAAGTTTGGTTACAATACTATCTACTTCCGGGTTAGTCAAAATTGATACCAATGCGCCTGCATCAATTAATACGCCACCTACTATCAAACAATCCCCGACGGTAATCTCATGTTCTCCTACAGCCCTCAATCGCTCTGCATTTTTCTGTAAAAATTCTCTTACCCCAGTTTTTAATGATTCTTTTGCGCTACTACTAATAATATCTTTCATTCGAAATTCTAGCACGAATAATTGCCATTTCACTCTCAACTATTCACTGTCATACATAGTTTATATTTTTTATAGAATTCCTAATTCCTAATTCCTAATTCCTAATTCCTAATTCCTAATTCCTAATTCCTAATTCCTAATTCCTAATTCCTAATTCCTAATTCCTAATTCCTAATTCCTAATTATTAATTATTAATTCACGTTATACTACCTTAACTATGTCCTCAGACACCAGCTTTGACCAAATTCGTAAAATCGACAACAGCCGTCGTTCTGCTCCGTTTGCCGCCATTCTAATGATTGGCCTTACTCTCCTGATTTTTTATTGGTTCTTTCGTGGTGGCAGTTTTCGACTCTATGCTAGTGTCTTTTTTGGTTTGTACTTTATTACCCGTCAAATCTGGGTCTCGGTTCTTCTCATTGGTATTATCCAAAACATTGTCTTTTTGCCACTCCACTTTATGTGGCTCAAAATGTCCACCTCGATCAAGTCATTCGAAGACGAGATAGATGCCATCAAAGCCCCCGATGAGCAATACATTGTCTTTCAACAAAAGGTAAAAAAAGGGGACTTTGCCGCCTCATTTTACATCTTTAGTTTTATTCTCAACGCCATTGCTTTCTTCTCCGCCGGTAGAGTATTCCTTATCGACTTTTACACCAAAAATCTCGATCCCGAACTGATTTATTCTTTTATTCCCTATCCGGAATACCCACTTCAGGGCACCATCTTTAATTTCCCCTTTTTCAAGGTCACCGACACTACCACTGTTGATTGGGAGTATATTATTTTCTTCTGGCTCGGAGTCACTATATTTTTTGCAGTTATTCGTCTCTTGTGGAGATTCCTCAAAATATTTTTAGCCAAAAACGAGTCTATTCTCAAATACCGCATTGGTTACAACAAAATCCTTTTTGGCATTGGGGGAGTCGGGCTTACTCTCATTGTTCTTTCTGCTTACTTTTTACGACATATACCCACCAATGCCGTCTTCATTTGGCTCAGTGTCAATCTAACTCGACAAAACAGTACTATGAATTTAATCACTGCTATCGGTACTTTTCTAACCACCATTGCCGCCGGATACAAGAATAGTAATATCAGTGCCAAGAATCTCCTCGCTGCCGGAGTCGCCAAAGAAATTGTCGAACAAATAACCCGGGACAAGATGCGTCAAAGCTTCAAAAACGCCTTACTTTTGGGAATTGGCGCTTACACCATTACCTCACAGATCCCCAGCGCCTTCGAGCTTTCCGTGGCCACCTTCGAGGTTCTTTACATCATCTCTCCTTATACCTTTGACCGTTTTCTCACCCAAGTCGCCAACAAATCCACCCCCACCCCAGCCCCCGGTGAATCTACCCCCCTCGCATCTCCTCCCGTCGATGCTCCCAAATCCTAGACATCGCGGTTAACCATATAAAGAGCTACACCCTGTATAAAATCAATCGCCTCACTATTCAAATTCAGTGATCTCAGCTTTTCGGCAATATCAGCTGCCTTTTGGGCATAGCTTCGGCTAATATTTCCCGAATATTGTAACGATCTGCTATCAATTATGGCTTGTTTCGCCCCATCAATATCAGTCTGCTTTGCAGACCTCTTGCCCCAAACTTTTTTCAAAGCTTCAATTTGTTTGGGTGTTCCATCTTTCAAAGTCCGTAGAATCAGTAAAGTTACTTTTCCCTGAAGTAAGTCGGAGTTGGCGGATTTACCAGTTTTTTCCGGGTCGCCAAATACTCCTAAGATATCATCCTGCAGTTGAAATGCTACCCCTCCATCCATCGAATAGTCAGTCAATATCTTCAGTGTGTCTTCACCAAGTCCGGCTAGCATTGCTCCAATATGTAATGGGTTTTCGTAAGTATAAATTGCTGTTTTTGCCCTGTGGACAGTAATCACATCGTCCTCAGTACACTTTTCTAATATCTTTTCCAAAGTAACATCATAAGCTTGACCCCAGGCAGTATTGGTTATTCCTCTTAACATTTTTAAGGTAGCTCTTCGTACTAATTTGTCCTCAAATTCTGCACTAAGTAATAGTTCTTGTCCGATTTCCAATACTGCGTCGCCCACATCAACCGCCATCGAATCTCCATAGTGTCTGTCTCCATCTTCAAAGTATTTATGTGTGGTTGGTTTGCCACGTCGGACATCGTCCTGATCCATCATATCGTCGTGCATCAGTAGGGCAGTATGTACCAACTCGACTCCAATTGCCGCTTTCCATATCCGGTCGTCTACCGGTTTCCCTAGTAAGTATCCATAGTAAGTAAACGCTCCCCTCAGTCTCTTTGAAGACCTCAAGCTGTGTTCACTCGCATGCTCTACCATTTTCCTGACCAGATCCATTTGTTTTTGGTTGTATCCGAATCCTAGGGCAAGTTCACTCTCCCAGTATTCTTTTAATTTTGCATCAATAATTGGCACAAATTGTTGAAGTGTTTCTTTTGCGTTCATATTCCCTATTAGTCGCTATTATTTTAAATATCCTCCGTATTCTATCTTATTTCGCTCTAACGTACTAAAGTTCCAAAGTTCTAACCATCTAATTTTCTGCTAATCTTAATCATGCCCGTCACACAACCACGGTTTACCATCACCTTTGGCGGTTGGTACCAGCGCACCACTCTTCATCTCTCCGAGATTTACGACCTCTTCGCCCTTGGCCATTCCGGACTAAAATTAGATCAGGCCACTCTTACCACTCTTCACCAAAAACTCGACTTTGTCACAGTCACTCGTGAATGGGGAGAACTCGAATATATCAAGTGCCTAACTTCCGACGGCATCGAAGTTCGCTATTACGAAGATGGACTTTATGTCCTGATTATCAATAGTACCCACATCGTCACCGGCCAAAAAAAGCTAAGAGAATATTATGACAACAGTCTAGCTCCGGCAATTTCATATATTTTTTCGCTCGGTGCCCCCACTCCCAAAGTCCTTGCCAATATCCGCCAAGAGCACCCTACCGTCGTCTCTGCCTACACTACCACCCCCAAAACTTTTTTTGCCAAGTTAAAATTCGGCCCGGTCTATAGCCAAATCACTTCACCCTCTCTTTCAGTCTACAAAACCCCCGCCCACATTATCATTCTCAGCAAAAGCAGTCCGGAGGATGTCAACAAACTAATCGAAATGCAAATATTTTTCCGTGAATTCAAAGACCAGCTCCACCGCTATCTCAATCTCCATCGGGAAATCTGGGAAGAAATCTCCGACATCAAGGAGCGCGGTTCAGTTTCCGGTAGAGAAGTCGAGTCCCTGCGGGCTCGTCTCGACTCCTATCAGAAGACTATCAATCTCATCAAAAGTCGTCTCAATCAAATGGGCACCTATGTTCGCACCCGAGCCTCAATTGCCAAAAAATTAGAATTAGAAGACCAGCTGGCTTCTGTCTTCCAATACAAATTCGAAACTCTCACCAATACCCATTCCTATGTTCAGGACATCTGGAAAATGACTCAGGATTATGTCGATACCGCCATTCAGGTGATTAACGAAGTCAAAGCTCATAGCACCAGTAACGGTATCAATTCCTTGCGATTAATTACCACGATCGGAGTTCTCTCCGGAATTTTCGGCTATCTGAGTAAAGACCAGTTCCCCACCTTTACTCTCATTGGTCTTTGGTACTTTTTAGTTCTGGTTTTGGGTACATGGATAATCAATCAGGCTGTCACTACCGCTTTCAGGTCAATCCATTATCGTCTTAAATTTGCCAACAATCAGGGGATAAAATAATATTCTCATTTCATTGAAAATTGAAAATTGTAAATTATAAATTGAAAAATGGCAGTTTTCTCTCTGCCATTTTTCTCATGTTCATGGGCACTGTTGGCTCAGGCATTTTTGTCCTGCCTTATCTCTTTTATCATTCCAACTTTATTTTTGCGGTTTTCTTTTTACTTATCCTCGGACTGGTGACCGGGGTTCTCAACCACTTTTATGCCCACATTGTCACCTCTACTTCCGGCGACCACCAACTTGCCGGTTATGCCCGCATTTACCTTGGTCATCGATTTGCATCTTTGGCTACTCTCAACTTACTCTTACTTTCTTTCGGAGCCATTGCCGTTTATCTCAAACTTTTTGTTAGTTTTATCTCCTTGCTCTTCCCCACATTTTCTCCGTTTTTACTTTTGACTTTTTACTTTTTACTTTTATCTCTACTCTACTTTCTCTACTTTCACCCCTCGCCAACTTTCGACTTTATCATCCCCGTCTTTATGCTCCTCATTCCCATTTTTTTATTTGTTTATTCATTTAGATTTTCACTATTAACTATTAACTATTCACTATTAACTAGTCCATCCTTCAAGTTCTTCGGTGCTACCATCTATGCTCTTTCTGGTTTCACTATTATTCCCGAAGTACAGGAAATTCTCTTAAAGGACAAAAAACACCGTCACTCATTACCACTGGTCGTTACTCTGGGAATGATTATGGTTATCTTTTGCTATCTCATGTTTATATATGGGGTCATCGCCATCAGCAATGGGGGAGTAAGTATCGATGCAGTCACTGGTCTCTCCCGTTCGACCCCTCTATTGGCTAAAATTATTTCCGGTTTTGGAGCGGTCATTGTTATGCGGGCTTCTTTCGGATTTCTCATTGTTCTGCGGGAACTGTTTTTCCGTGACCTGTCACTTCCCAAAAATCTTTCCAACATTCTCCCCTTATCATTCCCCATTCTGGCGCTGACTCTGGGATCGATATCACTTATTTCCCTCATCTCTCTGACAGGCAATATTACTATTTTCGTTTCTGCTTTGCTAATTTGTCTCATCCGCCTCCGGCTCCCCACCACTTTTTGGACTCAATTTTGGGTACTGTTAGTACTCATCAGCCTATTTCTTGGTTTAGTCATCAACTTTATTTTCTAGCTAGTCTTTTGGAGCTTCGGGTGTCCTCTGTGTTTTTATTGTCCTAATCCTTCTGACAATTACACCCAAACATATAAACATTTCCCGATTTACCGGTAAATGATACATCTCCGATAATTTACGGGATTTGTTGTTATACTCACCCATCAACCAACAAGCCTTAGCTGAATTCAAATCCCTTATTACCAGTGCCTCTCCCACCGACCATGTTTCCCGTCAACGGGCTCTCAAAATATTTCTCGACAATAACCGCTTTACCCCCGGGCCCGACCATGCCATCGAGGCCGAACTAAAAACTGCCATCTACCGAACTCTTAGTGGCCAGCCTTTTAACCCTCGCACGTATGAAACTAGGATTACGACCACTGTCACCCAACTTACTGCCCCAATTGGCATGCCTGGTCTTCTTGGACAGCTAGGGTTTCCTACCGGAAAAAGAGAAGTCGCAGCCACTTTTCTTGCCGCCATGGCCACTGACCTTACCTCCCGACGTCAAATCTAGTCCGGCCAATTGTTTGGCATCACCGGTATTATTGCTGTCAAGTATTAGACTAACTTAGGACAAATCGATGCGACGAAAAATGGAATGCCTTGGAGAATAAAAGCCAGTTTCAATTTTGTAGCTGCAATTTCAAACATCTGTAAAATAGGTAAATTCGCCAAAATTCCTAATGCACAAAGTTGACTCCTTTTGTGACGATAAGTGATGTGATTGTTAGCTTATGCTATAGTGCTTAATTATAACTAAATATATCAAAGTATATTGACAATCTCCTGTCATTTGATGTATAATCAAACCAATCAACGCTCCGACCATGCGAAAGCCCGTCGGAGTTTTTTTTGTAGAAAAATATATAATAAGGCATGGATGATCCAGGTGTTGCTTTGTTTATTGATGGTGAAAATTTAAGACACTATGTCGAGAAAGTTCTTTTAGAAAATGGATTTAAAAAATACGAATACTCAATATTAAGTGTCAATTTTGAAAAAATGTTTCAACAAGCTCTTAAGGGATTGAATATTACAAACAAAACATATTATTCTGCTAAGCTTCAATCGATTCCTGAAACAGAAGTAATATCCAAACTCCTTATTGAAAAGCAAAGATTTTTGAAAACCAAGCTTGAGAAACAAGGTTATACATTCATGATTTCAGGTACTGTCCGACCTCAATTTGTCGAGAAAGATGGAAAAAAGAAAATTGATTTTAAGGAAAAAGGTGTAGATGTTCGAATAGCAGTAGATTTAATTAAAGCAGCTGTTGATAAAGAGTACAAAACAGTTGTTTTATGTAGTTCAGATTCCGATCTTCAACCAGCTATAAAAGAGGCAAGAAATCGAGGGTTAGAAATTGTTTATTTAGGATTTGAACTACAACCGAACAAAGGATTAACATTTACTACCAACAAAACTATACTCTTGAGAGGTTCAGAAATAGTTGATGCTGTTGATAATACAGTTCAACTAAGTGCGTTTAATATTCAGAAATAAGCAGGTTTGGCCCTCTTTGAGTCTTGCACAAAAAATACTTTCCGACCTCTTCCCAGATAGTCCGCTCTCCGGCGCTCAAACTAGATTCACCACACCTCGAAACATCATTCATTAGTCTGCTAACGCTGCTGGTTTGGGATACTTATCTGTCTGCATCAGAGGGGATTTTGGTCATTGGTTATTCCGAATGATAGAATGAGGCATGGAGTCGCAGGTTCAGGAAATTAAACAAAAGCTGGATATTGTCGAAATTATTGGCAAGTTTCTCCCGCTCAAAAAGCGTGGTCGCCACTATCTAACCAACTGCCCGTTTCATGGCGAAAAAACCCCCTCATTCACCATCTCCCCAGAGTTACAAATTTTCAAATGTTTTGGCTGTGGCAAAGCCGGGGACGTTTTTACTTTTATCCAAGAATATGAACATGTCGATTTCAAAGATGCTCTCGAAGACCTCGCCAAAGTGGCTGGGATAGTTCTCAAAAAAGATCCCCATCTGACCCAAGTCGAAAAACTTCATCGTCGTCTCATCGATCTCAATCAAGAAGCGGCCAAATTCTATCACTACATCCTTACCGCTCATCCGCTAGGTAAACCGGCTCTCGACTATTTACTAAATCGTCATATCACTCTCGACACTATCAAAACATTTCGGCTGGGTTATTCGCCCTCAAATCCCGAATTGGTTTCAAACTATCTTCAAAAAAAAGGTTTTACAAAGGCGGAGATGTTGGCGAGTGGTACCTATGGCACCTCCCGTTATGGCAATAGTATGTATGATCGGTTTCTTGGTCGGGTCATCTTCCCCCAGTCAGATTTTCGTGACCGCATATTAGGGTTTTCAGGACGGATATTACCATCCGATAAATCCCAAAATCAAGCCAAATACATCAATTCGCCCGAGACCGATATATACCACAAAAGTCAGATGCTTTACGGAATCAATCTTGCTCGAGAAGAAATTAAACGCCAAAAATCAACCATTATTGTCGAAGGTGAGTTCGATATGATTTCACCTTATCAAGAGGGGATTAAAAATATTGTCGCCATCAAAGGAACTGCTTTCACTACCGAACAACTTCAACTTCTTCACCGTTACACTGATACACTCATCCTCGCCCTAGATGAGGATTTGGCGGGTACAAATGCTTCTCTTAAAAGTATCGAAGTCGCCGACACCATGGGATTCGATATCCATGTCATCGATCTCCAAAATAAGTTCAAAGATCCTGACGAAGCCATAATGGCTGACCCCCAATTTTTTAAAACCCAGTTGGCCACTCCGGTTCCCATCTGGGATTTTATTATCAATTCAGCTCTAAAATCTCACGATTCGTCTACTCCCAAGGGCAAACAAGACATCCTTCGCCAAGTCCTCCCTTTCCTTGCCAAAATTTCCAATTTAGTCACCCGTTCCGATTATCTAAGTAAACTAGCAAGTCAGCTTGGCTCCTCACCCGAGGCAGTTATTGCCGAGTCTCAGAAATACAAAAATAATTCATCCAAATTAATTGAAGATCAAAGTTTGAAGATTGAAGATCTACCCGCAAAAATTCCCAAAATGGATATCCTAGAAGAACATCTTCTTAGTCTAATTTTTTCTGCCAAAAAACCCTATCTTCTGGCAACTAAAATCACCGAACATTTTGCATTTATTACCCAACGTTACCAAAAAGTCTTTAGTTATCTTCTAAAACCCCGTAAAAATTTTGTGGCCGCCAAGTTTGCCTCCCGTTTACCACCAGAACTATCATCGGTCTTTCAGGATATTTTTCTTCACTCTACCCAGTTTGAATTTGACTCCCACTCTCGGCTATCAGAGATCAACAAAACTATCAATCAGATCAAATCGATTACCTATAAAGACCAGTTAACCACCCTGAGCACAAAAATTGCTCAAGCTGAAAATCAGGGAGAAGAAGAAATTGTCAAAAAACTGGAACAGGATTATAATCATATACTCTCAGAATTGTCTCAGGTCCAATCTACAAAAAGGTAGATTTATCCCGTTCTTTCGTATACAATATAACCCAATGCCAACTCCTCTCAACTTCCCCAAAATAAAACAGTCGTTAGTTGCCACCGCCAAAAAACTTCACTACCTTACCCAAGATGAGATACTCGCTGTCGTTGCCGAGCCCGAAAAATACATTGACGAAATCGACAATCTCTTTGATTATCTTTTCGAAAAAGGTATCGATGTCTTCGATAAAGTCGAGTCTCAGGCTCTAGTTGATGTCAAAAAAGAAAAAGCCAACAATGCCGAGCTTTTGGCCATGCTTACTCAGAAAAATACTGTCGACTCTGTTCGCATGTATCTCAAGGAGATCGGTAAAATCGATCTTTTGACATTTGCTCAGGAAGTTGAATACGCCAAAGCCATCGAAAAAGGTTCCGACGAAGCCCGTGCTAACCTTATCAATGCCAACCTTCGTTTGGTAGTTTCTATTGCCAAAAAATACATCGGCCGTGGACTCTCATTTTTAGATCTGGTTCAAGAGGGGAACCAAGGACTTATGCGCGCCGTCGAAAAATTCGACTGGAAGCGCGGATTCAAATTTAGCACTTATGCCACCTGGTGGATTCGTCAAGCCATCACCCGCGCTATCGCCGACCAAGCCAAGACTATCCGTATTCCTGTTCACATGGTCGAAACTATCAACAAAGTTTACAAGGCGACTCGCGCCCTTACCCAGCGTCTCGGTCACGAACCATCCATCGAACAAATCGCCGACGAAGTTGGTATCACTATCGAAAAAGTCGAAGAAATTTATCGTATTTCCCAAGACACCACCTCTCTGGCTACACCAGTCGGTGACGATGAAGACTCGTTTCTGGGTGATTTTATCGAAGACACTACTCAGCTCTCACCCTATGAAGAAACCAGTATGGAGCTACTTCGCGAATCCATCGAAGAAGTTCTCGAAAGTCTTGACGAGCGCGAATCAAAAGTTCTCTCCCTCCGTTTTGGTCTAATGGGTGAAACCCCAAAAACCCTCGAAGAAGTCGGCAAGATTTTCAATGTCACCCGTGAGCGCATTCGTCAGATCGAAGCCAAGGCATTGAGAAAGTTGAGACATCCAAGCAGACGTAAAAAGTTGCAGGATTATCTAGAATAAACTATGTTCGACAAACTACTTAGCCCTTTTCCAGCGCAACCCGATGGTAGTCGTTTGCTATATCGCAAATAGACTGCAAGAATAGCCACTGTTGAAGAGATGAGCACGGAGTCAGGATCTGTTGATACATCAAATATTGGCAGAGTAGTCATTACAACTCACAAAAATTTTGGCGAACCAATTAAGGTCGAAATCGAACCGGGTCAAGTATCGGTACTTCCTGCCATAAATATCGAAACTACAGTTACACTAATGCCTCGAAAACCAAAAAGTTAGACCAATAGTTTGTTTTCACTGCAAGACAATAAACTACGTCATTGCGCCTGCCCGCCTCTGGAGGGAGGAGCATTTACCATAGTGACCTGCCTACCGGCAGGCAGGCGTGACAACCTCGTTGGAACCTCCACAGCCTCTCGCCACAGTAGCCTCTCGCCACAGTCTTATTTACGTTTTTACTTTTGTCTTTTGAATTTTGAATTTTTTTTACACATTTTGTCATACAATTAGTTGTGTCCAAAAAGTTATTTTTCATAGGTTTTTTCCTCATCTCTATTCTCTATCTTTTTCTCCGTCTTTGGCAGCTTCCTCAAAAACTCGACTTCCGTCTCGATCAGGCTTTCTTTCTCACCGAGAGTAAGTCGACGATCGAGTCATCCACTCCGCGACTCCTTGGCCCTCCCACATCTAAAATTTTCGAAGGTCGTAGTTTTTATGTCGGATCTAATTACTATTATCTTTTAGGAGTCATCGGTCACCTCAACAGTTGGGATCCTTTAGCTATCACCATCTTTTTTATTATTTTCGAATTCATTTTTTATCTCCTTTTTATATATTTTTTGAGACAAAAATTCGGCATAACTTCCTCCCTTTTAGTCTTTTGGTTTATTGCGGTATCACCTTATTTAGTCGCCCACAGTCGCTTCTTTTGGAATCCTCATATGTTGATACCATTATCAATTATTGCGCTATATAGCCTGGAAAAATATATCGCCACTCATAAATATATTTTCCTGATCCTCGCTTCTTTTGCCTGGGGACTGGCTTTCTCCTGTCACTACAGCCCTATTTTTTGGCTGCCGATTTTTATCTATTTTTTAATCAAGTCGAAACTATTCATAAACCCGCCCGTCCGGCAGGCGGGTCTTAAATCATACCTCATAATTCTTCTAGGCATTTTTATTGGCGATCTGCCTTTTTTCATTTTCGAACTCCGCCATCAGTTTTATAACCTCCGGACATTTTTCTTTGTCTACTCCCATTCCATCGAAAGCGGGGGACTCACCTCCCACTATTTCATCTTCCCCCTTTTAGTTTTTACTTTTTATTTTTTATTTTTGTTTTTTTCTCACCGTCTTGTTCTAATTTCTAGTTTCCTGTTTCTCGTTACTACCTATCAATTCTATCTCTACCCCCACTACCCCTCGCTCGGAGCCGTCGCCGGTTGGGATTATCCCACCCAGGTCAGAGTCGCTGATTATATAAGTAAAAACTGCCCCTCAAACTTTAACGTTGCCGCCACCATACAAGGGGATACTCGTTTTTATGATTTGCGTTTTTTACTAGAGAAAAATAATTGTCATCCCGATAGTGTCGATGCTTATCCCACTTCCAAAACATTATTTCTAGTTTCACCCCATGATCGATCTCCTGAAGCCGAGACAGTTTGGGAAGTCGACTCGCTTCGTCCCTTTACTATCACTTCAAAAACCAAGTTAAACGATTTTCTTGATCTCTATTTCCTCACCCGCCTTTAGTTAGTCTCCAATTCGTCTCTGGTTTCTTTTTATCGTTTTTACTTTTTACTTTTGAATTTTGTTTTTATCATCCTGCATTTCCACTGCCACCATCTGTCCATTCTCCAACCGTCTTTTATTATCGTCTTGCAGGTAAGAAATCATTTCAATAGTTGAGAGGTGACTAATTACTAAGATTGTATCGTTTGGCTCATGATCGTATCTTAAATCATCCAAAAACAAATCAATCTTATCTTTAAAGTGTTCATAATTCTCACTTTTCTTTTTATGTCCCACTAGGCTAGTTAGGTAAATTGGCATATCATCATCGCGTACCCGCAATATTTCATCTAGTGTTTGAATACATCTTGGTTTTGGTGAGCAATATATAGCATCAAATTTCTGGTCTTTCAAACTCTCTGCCAGCTTTATAGCCTGAACCACTCCAACAGCAGTTAAGTTGTTTTCATCTCCAGCAACTTTATAACCCCGATTATGAGCGGATTCTCCATGTCGGACTAATATCAATTTCATATGCGCTATTTTACAATATAGTTTTTACTTTTTACTTTTGAATTTTGTTCTTACTCTACACTTCAACTCCCAGTTTTTTGATCTCTCCCATAAATTGCTCAAAATCAGTGTACAAAAAGGCACTTATCCCCACACTTTTAGCCGATTCAACAGTTGGGTCAAAGTCATCGGCAAAGGCGATTTCAGATGCCTCCACCCCCGACTTTCGTATCAATTCTTCAAACAATTTTTTATCCGGTTTATTAAATCCGACTTCATACGACAGCGCCCAAGCATCAAAATTATCAAGGAATCCAAACCGTTTTTGCAATCCGCTTATTCGAGCAGGAAAATTACTACTGCAGATTAGTGTTTTGTATCCCTTCTGTCGAACAGTTTTTACAACTTCTACTACATGTTCATTTGCCTCATATCCCTCTATTAGTAAGTCCATTAATTCAGTCGGTGAGGCACTTATTCTCCACTCAGTTGCCGCCCAGCTCCAAAATTCTTCGTCGCCCATTTTCCCGGTTTTATAAAGTTCGTTCATTTGTTCGCTTTTCAGAAACACCCTTTTAGCTTCATCTTCACTTACACCATATATTCTTCCCAAATTAGCTATAAAATTTTCCTTACCCCTCAGAAAATAAACCCCATCCAAGTCAAAAGTAATTGCTTTTACCATTTGCCTATTTTATCACTAGCATCAGTACCTAATTTATCCTTCTATCTCTCAACACTATCCCTGGTTTCATCGTGTTTTTGGCCGGGTCATAAGTTTAGAATATATGATCACTATGACTAAACATCATGTGTCTATCCAGTGATGACTCTAATAACATTCTGCCAACTTAGGTATCATGTGCAAATTCCGCTGCCACTTCCCTGCACTCCGAACAGACAATTACTTTTTTAGTTCTTCCGTCAATTGTCCTAACTTCTATTGTTCCCTTGATTTGGGCAGTACTATTATCCATTGGGTATTATAGCCTATATTTGGGTAAATATGTAGGTAAATTTATTATTTTCAACATAAAGGCATAGCCTACTAATCTGTAGTTCGTTGTATTAATATTAATTATGGGATTTGCAGGAAAAGTGGCTGAAAAAGAGTATGCTATTTCTCTAAGAGAAAAAGGTTACTCCTATAATCAAATTCAAAAAATCACCGGACTTTCAAAGGATACTATTTCAAGGTCATGTCGTGACGTAGTTCTAACTTCACAACAAATTAAACATCTTGAATCTCGGCGTACTGCTGGGCAAATGTTAGCTTCTATTAAGGGAGCAAAAGCCAACCAACTCAAAAGACAAATAATGCAACAGCAATTACTTGACGAAGGTATAAAGCAGGTTGGTGAGTTGTCCGTTCGAGATAAATTTATTTTCGGAATCTCTCTTTACCTTGGCGAGGGTTCCAAAACGGGCAGTGGTGTCGAATTTACAAATTCCGACCCGTCCACGGTTTTGTTCATGTACAGATGGTTTAAAGATTTCTGTGAAATACCCAGTAAAGACATCAGGGCTAGTCTGTGGATACACGATAATCTAGATGAATCCAAAGCAAAAACATATTGGTCAGAGCTACTCGGAATTAACTTAGATCAGTTTGATAAGTCATACATCGCCAAAAACAAATTAAATAGCCTTAAAGTACGTAAAAATATTCATCAATACGGTATCATTAAACTAAGATACTATAGTGTAGTTAAATTACGCCTAATATTAGGCTGGATAAAAGGTGTACTTTCTGGCTAACTTGAATGATATAATCATCAAGTTCTCGCACATTTAACAATCAATCTTCCCCCTTAGCTCAGTGGTAGAGCGCTCGCCTGTGAATGAAAATCGCAGCTTTCTCAAGTAATTGAGACTGAAACTCCGGAAGAATTCAGGGAAGCCTAAGATACCTTACGGTATTATGGTAATCCTGAGCCGATCCCCAACGCAAAGTTGGGGCAGGTGCAGAGACTAGGTGGTACACCGTTTAGCCTCCGGCTCCTGACTATTGTCAGGATGAAAAGATAGTCCAGGCCTCAATGAAAGTTGAGGATTCCTGTAAGCGATTGGTCCGAAGTTCGAATCTTCGAGGGGGAGCAAGTATAAAAAATACCTAAAAATACGTAATATATGTGTATGTTATCTCCAACATGGGAGACAAAGTATAATACATCATGAACTTGATACTCCTTGGAGGAAATGGTGTCGAAAATAAGATGTGGATTGAAAAGATTGAAACCACGCTTAAACCATTATTTTCAACTACCTATATTCAATATTACATGCACTGGCAAAAGGGAGGGGAAATGGTAGATATCAACCTTGAGGCGAACAAGTTGTCAAGCTATGCAAAAGACATTAGGGAATATGTAATTTTTGCAAAATCAGCAGGAATTCTGATAACCGCAAAAGCAGTTCACGATAATGCCTTAAGACCTGTAAAATGTATTTTCACTGGCATTCCAATAAGTTGGGCAATAAGTAAAGGTTTTGATATATCAAACTGGTTTGAAGGATTTAAGGACACCTCCTTAGTGATCCAGCACAACGAAGATCCGTTCGCATCTTCTAAAAACGTATCAGAGTTTATTACCAAGGAAAATATGATTAACACAAATTTGGTCGAACTTCCGGGGAATACACACGATTACCTTGAGTACGATAGAATAAAAAAAATAGTCGCGGATTTTGTCTACTAACTGTCTATACGACCATAATGCTTTGGATCGAGTTTGATACGTTTAACATCTTTCATCTATATTGATACATATAGTGATATAATCCACAGAAATTAAGAAAACAGTCAATTTATGGCAACGGAACAAATAAGATACTACGATGTTTCCATAAATCAGAACATGTCACAGCTAACCGGACAGACTCTAGACACCGCAGAGCTAGTTGGCCGAAAAATTGCCGCGGACCCAATATTGTTTAAATCGAGAGGTTTAGTCGACCAAATCGGAAACTTTGACTTTGATCCAATTGGTATCAAAAAGTCTTCGCGGTGGGAATCAGCTGTTGCCACGATGATATATGCAATTTCAGATCAAATACCAAACCGGGAAGAGATAAAAAGAGGAAGACAGATCATTGAAGTACTACCAAAAAGCATAAAAGAGCAAATAAACAGAGAATTTATACTGGGTTTTCTGCCATACTTTTTAACTGGATTCAACTTCCACACTGGTGATCATTTTGTTGAAGATTCAAATACCGTCAAAGACGGCGCCACTTTTATTGAAGAGGTCCATGGAAAAACAGAAATACGCACAAGTTCACTGCTATGTGCACACCGTGAATCACATAAAGTCAAAGAGCTTTCTCTAAGAGATCATATACACACGACAAAAGCAGTAAGGGCACTTAATCTTTTTTTTGGTTTAGTAGGTAACAGCACCAGCCAAACATCAATCATCGATTGGTATCAGCAATTTTCTACTAAAAGAGCATCATCAAACATATTTCCCGAAATTTTTATTGGCTATCTTAAGACCGGGAAAATTAGTGACCTCGTGAGGGTATTAGATTTACATCAAAGAGAACTCGAACAATTAATGGCTAATGCCACCAGAGTAGATACAAATATTTCACTAAAATCACTTGATCTCTTTACAACCCAAGTGGAGACTTTTTTATCTGATAGATACGGTGTGGATTGGGCAAGTCACGAGAAACCCGGCCAGTCAGACGCACTGACTGATATAACAACAGGATTCACCCTTCCAGAAGTAACTAGATTGATGCCGTTTTATGGACAATCTGCGGCGGAAATACGTACTCTTGAAGCCTATCGTCAAATAAATATTGATATGGCCGAAGATCAAAGAGAAAGCGATCTTGTAAAGCAGATATTTGATTGGTTTGTTCAAAACCAACGAATGACGAAATACAGTAAAGCTCTTTTTGAAACAGCTCAGTACTACTTATGGGGCTCTACTTCAGCCAGGGACGGTTTAGTTTGTCTAGGCATCGACCGTGACCACAGTAATTATCAGCGTCTAGCATTTCAACAAGGTTTTCTTGATACGCAAGGAACAACCAACGTTAAGAATGTTCCTTTGTTGTACGCCAGAAGACGGGACGCTGAAACGTCAAAAGGAATATTAAGTGAAATATCGTTTAGACAGTTTTGGAGAGATACAAATTAGAATCTAATATGCCAACAGAAAGACATCGTGATTCAGATAAACTAACAGCATTATCTTTAGAAATTAGACGTTCAGTATTCCAAACAATTGTTGATGCTAAAAGCGGACACCTTGGGGGTAACTCTTCTTCAGTCGAGTTGCTGACATGTCTTTATTTTGGAGGAATATTAAGGTTTGATCCAGCAAATCCAAAAGCTGAAAACAGAGACAGGGTCTTGATTAGGGGACACGAGGGCCCAGTCCGATATAAGATTTTTAGTTTAATGGGCTTGTTTCCCGAGGAAGAGCTGAAAACATATCGGCAATTTGGGTCAATACTACAGGGTCATGAAGACATGCATACCACTCCCGGTGTCGATATAACCCCATCTGGTTCTCTTGGAATGGGACTTTCATATGGCATCGGTTGCGCCATATCCGCCAAAGAAAAAGAGCTAGATTATAGAACATTCGTATTTTTAGGTGATGGAGAAGAACAAGAAGGAAATGTGAGTGAGGCGGCAAGACACGCAACTAGTGCTGGACTTAATAACCTTATCTGTATACTTGATAAAAACGACAAACAATTATCTCGGCCGACTGTCGAATCTGACGGTGGTGCCGACGTAAAAACAATCTGGCGGGGTTATGGTTGGAACGTTATTGAGGTTGAAGATGGTCACGACATTGAACAAGTAATGGCCGCTTATTCCAAGCTTGATTATATCCAAAAACCAACCCTTATCATCGCTCATACGATTAAAGGAAAAGGAATCCCTGGTGCTGAGGAGAATTACTGCGGTTTCCATACTCTTAGTGTTTGTCCACCAGAGTCAGCTCGGTTTGCATTAAATAATGCAACTCAGGAGGTTGAGGCTCGCCGTGCAGAAGTTGACGCAGTCACATTACACACCAAAGATATGGTTAGACGTCCAAACGTAGCTCCATTGATCACTACAGTGAGTGAGATACCCACCATTGAGGTTGAAGTTGATCCTAATGACAATCGTAATTTGGATAATTCGCAAGGATTTTATTTCGATAAGCTTAGGCAGGCAACTCGAAATGGAGAATCGATGAAATTATACGTTTTGACCCCCGACTTTATTAGAAAAGATACTGTTGAACAGGTGTCATTTCATGAGTTCGCTAGATATATTGACGCAGGAATAAGGGAGCAACACACAATTGCCATGGCCCATGGGATATCCATTACCGATCCGTCTGCTAGAATTTTTATCAATTTCGGCGATGCCTTTATTTATAGAGCTATGGATCAGCTTAATGCAGCTGCCCAAGGAGGAAGTAGAATGTTAATAATCGGGGAACATAGTGGTCTAACACAGGAAAGAAATGGCAAAACTCATCAGACAAGTGGTCAACCAGGGGCCCTAGTCAATATGCCTGGTCTAACATTTAAAGAACCTGCCGATGTCCAAGATCTTTATAATGTCCTAAATTGGGCGTTCACTAATAATCCTGGAGTTATTTATGCCAGAATACACCGTAAAAACATCACTCAGCTATATAGAGAGGAAAAAGACAAACGTAATATTACCTCATACATAACTCACGATCCAGGTAAAAAACCAGGGCTTGTTATTGTTGGTAGTGGATTCACAACCCAAAACTCAGTCGAGGCTGCAAAAATACTGGAGTCAAAACATGGAATTCCGACTCGGGTTATAAATGTTGTTGGGCCAGTAGAACTTGGTGATAACTTTGTTGGTCAAACTGAAGATGGTGTACCGCTTCTTACAGTCTATAATGGCAATAGAAGAGTATTACAATCAATGGTGAGTCTGGCAATCATGGATTCAACCGTCGCCCGTCCCAGTGTAATAAAAAGTCATGGTTTTGACTATGGGACAACAGGAGGGATCAAAGACCTTGAGAAGCACTTCCAACTGGATAGTGAAGGTATAGTCCAAGTAGTTAGAAATTCGTTTTCGATTTCATGAAAAAAAGAATCCTTATGGTTGGAGGTTGCTCGAAAATTGCGTCACATTTTATTAAAAGACATCATCGTAAATTCATTATTGACATTACTACTCATTCCAGTGTTCCAACTGGATTACCAGATTCGGTTAATAATTTTTCATTAGACCTTTCCGAAAATAGTTCAATTAAAAAACTATCGAGACAATTAGTCAACTATCGCTATGACGGAATATTATTCTTTTCTGGCACATACTGGGCAGATGAATGTAGCAACCAAAAAAAACTAGAAGAATCAATAAAAGTAAATTTTTTGAGTAGCCTTGAGTTGTTGGATAGCCTTAAATTAAATAATAGTTCTAAAATAATATTTTTTACAGATGAAGGTATTTCCCAACCCAAAAGAAACTATCTTTCATATTCATTTTCAAAAGCATTGCTACAAGATTATATTAGGCTACTTGCAGTTAAATACTCGTCTACCTCTTCGGTAATTGGCATCGGATTGGGACCAACAGTAACAGATAAAACAGGACAAGATAAAGTCAAGTATTTTTCTAAAAGTCTAATCTCTGTAAAAAATCCGTGTTTGGGTTTAGTGAACTTAATTAATTTTATTATTGGCGAAGATAACTTTTACTCAACTGGAAGAATATTACCCTTTGATGGTGGTACATATATCCGAAGGACAAATTAACTCAGCTTTTGTTGGTAGATAGCCTAGAATTTTCTATGTCCCTGAAAAACTGGTCAATAAAGTCATTTCTATGAAGTAACTCCCCAGTTTTTATCGTGGTTTTTGTAACAAAGTCACTTTTTTTAACGCCTCTCATGCTCACACACAAATGCTCTGCCCCCACATGAACAATAAGTCCCTTGGGATGCAAGTTTTTCTCTATTGATTCTGATAGTTGATTTGTTAAGTTCTCCTGAGTTTGTAGTCTTTTCGAGAAAGAATCAACTAGCCTAGCAAATTTAGATAAACCCAACACCTTTCCATTTGGAACATACCCAATGTGAACCTTCCCTTAAAATGGAATCATATGGTGTTCGCATAAACTATAGAAACTTATGTTTGCGACTGTAATTAGTTCGTGATAACCGTTGCTTTCAAACGTCTTAAATATTGAGACGATATCGTCGTTATAACCAGAGAATAACTCCTTGTACATCTTTATTACCCGCTGGGGTGTCTCAACTAAACCCTCCCTCCCAGCATCTTCCCCAAGATAAGTAAGTAAGCCTTTTATCAAATCCGTTGCATATTTATCGTTTTTTTGCGTCTCCATAGATTATATCTTTTACTTATTTGCGTAATTATACGATTATTATGCTCACAGTCAAGATATGAACATAAACTAACTTTGGTATATCAAATACATAGTTCCTCTCCCAACCAATTACGTAAACAAGTAAAGTTTCGGTATATATACCATATCTCTGAGTATTAAGTAGTGAAAATAGGCATAAAGTTGCTATGTAGACTAGAATTTAGGTAAGTTTTAACCCATTCCTCTATCCGAGTACTATCCCAACGAGGGAGCACTTCGGCAAGCTCAGTGCAAGCTTGTCAAAAATGAAAACAGAAAATTGGTATACATACATTCTTTTGTGCGATCAGAAAACTTCTTATGTCTGAATAACAAATGATTTAAAAAGTCATATAAATAGTCATAAATCAAAACAAACATTTTTTACAAAAAAGTTTTCTGATATACGATTAGTATATTGCGAAAAATACGGAACCAACCATGAAGCTGCTCTTCGTGAAAAACAAATCAAAGGATGGAGCCGCACAAAAAAGCAAATGTTGATTGAAGGTAAACTAGGAATCAATCGCTACACTGAGTTTGACGAAATTCTTTCCCATTTAGATTGAACCTTGTGAGTTTACTTCGAGCGAAGCCGAGAAGAATCCTCGAGGGGGAGCATTAAAAAAGTCCGACAAAAATGGCGGATTTTTTAATGTCTTCTTCAGAATATCAGAATTACCAAAGGCAGTTGAGCTTGTACCTTTTTTCTTCCCCCTTCTCTATGATTGGCACACCTAAATACCCCATGGTATTGACAAAATCGCAATATTAACCTATAATACGAAATGCGTACCAAACTCGTCATGACTCTGGTGACTCGGGATGAAGACGATATTCTCGAAAAAAACATTTGTTTTCACCTTAACCACGGAGTTGACTTTATTGTTGCTGTTAACAACGGTTCAAAGGACAGTACTCGCCACGTCTTGGAGAAATACGCCAGAATTGGACTTCTGGCCTATAAAAACGTACCCGAGCATACCAAAGAACAAAGCCGTTGGGTTACAGATCTAGCCAATCTCGCTGTCAAAAAGTATCACGCTACTCATCTTATCCATGTTGACACCGATGAATTTTGGTTCCCAAAATCCGGCAACCTAAAGAATCATCTTCCTGTTAACCGGCAGGTTGGTCTTGTTCCCTCGTTAAATTATCTACCGCCTTCATTTGCACAAAAACTGTCTTTAAAACGCACCGTTGTTTCCCACCCTTACTCTCGCCATGCTCTTTTTCAAACCGATGAAAGTTATCGTTTCTTGCTATTTGCCCAACAACCCAAAGTTGCCACCACTAGCCATCACACCCACATAGCCCAAGGTAACCATTTGGTTATTAGCCCTGGACGTGTTAAGTATTTACCGATAAATGGAATCACTATCCACCATTTTCCCATCCGTTCTTTTGCCCAGTTCAAAACCAAGGTCAAAAATGGTGGTTCCGCCTACCTCAACCATCCTCATTCTAACCCGGGAATTGGATGGCATCAAAAAAGCTGGTACCACTATTTTCAACAAGGACTACTGCTCGATGTCTACCATCAGCTAACCATTTCCGCTTCCGAAAAACGTCTACTTTTTAACAATGGCAATTTATCAAACATTCGACTACCCTTATCCATTCTATGCGCTCCGATAATATTTACTCTCAAAAGATATTATCTCCGTCTTGTAGCTATTCGTTCACAATTTAATTCGTTCCGTCAAAAACTTGTACTAAACCCGGCTTTCGATTAAGTTAATACGCCGCCTTCCATATTTCACCTAACACTGGAAGCGTGCGCAATAGGACTTATTTTTAAACTAAAATAGGTCCTGATTTTTCGTACCATCATGGACATTTGAACCTTTGGTAGAATTGACCAATGACAATTGACTCAGTTAGTGAAAATCTTTTCAAAATTGCCTTGTATTTGGAAAAACTAATACCAGGCATGGTATCTGAGGTTTGGATTGACGATGATTTGTTAAATCATCTCAAAAATAACCTCCCGGACCAAAGTAATGTATTGGATTTAATTTGTCAAACAAAATCTCTCATTAGAGAGATTTTAGATGAGAAAAGAAAGCAATATCTGAAAGAAGTTCTACAAAGCCTGGAATTTCAAATAAATAGTGCAGATAAAAAACTTCCATATGAGGTAATTTCCGAAAAAACATTTGGTTATAAAATCACCAGAGTTGGGGAAAAAGACATTCGGATAATTGAAGAAAAAATTAGAGATTTGGAAACCAAAATTGGTCTCTCTCGCCAAGAAATCTATATTAAAAACTTGGTTAATCCAGAAGAGTACAAATCAGTTTTTGAGAAAAATATTCAAACAGTCAAAGATAAACTACCCGCTAGTATATTGGATTTCCCAGATGGAGGTTTTCTCTTTGAAACTACAATCAATAAACCTTGGAGTGCTTTTAACTCTCATATTGCTCCCTTCAAATCAAAATTGACTCTAAACACTGATTTACATTTCAATACCTATGACTTATTTCGTCTATCTTCACACGAAGCTTACGGTGGACACCATTCTGAGCTATCAAATAAAGACAAGCTACTTGTAGAAAGAGGTTTTGGTGAGCATGGGTTAGTTATCAATCTCAGTCCCCAGACTTTTATAAGCGAAGCTATCGCTGAAGGGATTTATATACTTCTCAAAATTGCTGATGAATCAAATCTTGAGGAACAACTAACTTGGTACTATAACCGGCTTACTTTTGCCCTACAAAATTTGGCTACATTTTTATATAACGATGACGGAAAAAGCGTTGAGGAGATAAGAAAGACGATTAGTGAATACTATATTTCTGATGCCACCGTTAACCTGATAGTCAACTTTTCTACTGATCCGGTATTTGGTAAATACGCACCGGTCTATTATTCTGCCTTCAACTTCCTATCTGACCTCTTTCAAAAATCGTTAAACAAAAATGAACTAATAGAAACGTTATTTACAAAACCATGTACTCCAGAGCTGTTAACAAAAAAATAGCTAGTCAATATCCACACGTCGCCTTCCCGATTTCCTCTAACGCTGGGGGCACTAAAGTACAGAAACAACCACTAAATTTCACAAACGGACAACACAACAAATTAATATTCCCCAGATACATGTAAGGAATTGCGCATACAAACCTTACATCCCATATGCTGATGTTAGGTTTCATGAAAATTGTCAAAAGAGTTATACTTGTCTTGATTTATATGATTAAAAAACTACCAGACAATCAAATAGCTTTCTATCAAACTCCTGACGGGTCGGTAAATATCGAAGTACTGTTTGCGGAAGAGAATATCTGGCTTACCCAGAAGAAGATGGCTGAGCTTTTCGATTGCTCGATAGATAATATTTCGCTTCATTTGAAGAATATTTATCAAGAAAATGAGGTTTATCAAGAGTCAACTATCGAGGAATTCTCGGTAGTTCAAAAAGAGGGAGACAGAGAAGTTTCCCGAAAGGTTACTTTCTATAGTCTTGAGGCAATTATTGCTGTTGGTTACAGAGTCAGTTCTGAGCGGGGTGCACAGTTTCGCCAGTGGGCAACCGGAATTTTGAAAAACTATATCCACAAAGGTTATGTCCTGGATACTAATCGGATGAAGTATGGTTCCCGCTTTAGCGCGAGGTATTTTGACGAGCTTTACGAAGAAATTAAGGACATCCGTACCAGTGAACGGATGATCTATCAAAAAATCACTGATATTTATGCCACAGCAGTTGATTACTCGCCACAGGCGTATGAGAGTAAACAGTTTTTTGCGACTGTTCAAAATAAACTTCATTTTGCCATTACTGGTAAAACCGCCGCAGAAATCATAGTGGAACGTGTCAGCAAAATAGAAAAGAAAAAATGGGATTGACTTCCTGGAGGCGATCTCCAGAAGGCAAAATTATGCCAAGTGATGTTACAATCGCGAAAAATTATCTGGATAAAAAGGAGCTGGCTCATCTCAATAGCATCGGCAATATGTATTTGGATTACGCTGAGTTACAAGCCGCTCGTGGCAGAGCTATGACGATGAAAGATTGGGTAGAAAAACTTAACGCTTTTTTGAAGTTTAGTGAATACGAAATTTTAACCAATGCTGGAAAAATTAGTCATGAAGTGGCCGAGACCTTAGCATTAAAGGAATATGAGGTATTTAAAAAAGAGCAGGACAAACACTACATTTCCGACTTTGACAAAGTGGTCAAAAAATTGCTCAAGAGCAAAAATAAATAACATGAACCCGCCTGACTTTACTCTCGATAAAATCAAGTTTGCGACAGATGGGCCGACGTTTGAAAAGGCCGTAGCTTTGTATGAAAGCGACAAGGTAACTCAAGTCGAAGAGGGTATCAGATCGTATACGGCAGTTGTTAAGGGTACAAAACCATATCGAGTCTCAGTAGAAGCCAGACGATACGATTATGGCCATTGCACCTGCTATTTAGGAGCCAGTGGCACACTTTGTAAGCATATGGTTGCTTTGGCAATTTATGCGGTTCAAGACGGAAAGCCATTAACTGCCGATAATAAAAAGATAGTTCAAAATCCAGTTTGTAGTGGAAAGTTGGGTACTTTATCAGAGAATGAGTTACTTACTGTAAAACAGACGATTACCACTTCTTTGAAATACATCAAAGCTTACACTGGTCCGTCTCGTACCTGGTTTGTCTACCAAAATTCGCTCTCCGAAGGTTGCAACCGTTTATCTGCTGTAATCTCTGATTTACCCGTAAGTATCCAAACAACTGGATTGTTGGTTGATTTACTTTTAAGATTGGACAAGAAACTATGTACTGGCGGAGTTGATGACTCGGATGGTGAAGTGGGCGGGTTCATTGAGGAAGTGGTGGAGGTGTTGCAGGAATTTGTTAAGCTGGATCCGAGTTGCGTCACTGCTTTTGATAAGTTGAAAAATAGAGAAACATGTTTTGGCTGGGAGAAGCCGTTGCTGAATCTTTTCAAAAATGCAAGAAGTGATTGATTTCCTTGAGCGTATATTCTGGATATTCTAAGTAATTAATACAATCAATTGTTCGAAAGTCCTCCCATTTCTCGAGCCATAGTAGACAGTCCTCGTAAGTTCTTGATATAAAATCCTTGTAGTTGTGACCTGAGAATGTAATAAATTTACACTCAGAAGTCAAGGGAGCTTTTTTTGTTAGAGCCCGTCCTTGACACGTTTCCACAAACTGTCTAATATTGACAGTATATGGAATCGTATAGTTTAAGCCTATTGACTAAAAAGTTGCTGGAATCCGGCCTGACTCTCGTAAATTCTCAAACTTTAAGAAGTCTCCTGGGAATAAAAAATGAAAGGACCTATTATCGCATAGTCAAAGACTTTATAAAAAACAATGTCCTCATAAGTATTGAAAAGAATAAATATTCTATTACTGGTAAAAGTATAAATACTTTTGAAATAGCCAATTTTCTTTACCAACCTTCTTATGTGTCCCTTGAAACAGCTCTCAATCATTGGGGTGTTTTGTCCCAGTTTCCCTTCGAAATTACAAACATCACTTCCAAGAAAAGTGTCAAAAAAAATATTGATGGCAAAATATATAGCTACAATCATATAGCACCCAAGTATTTCGGTATGTTCACCAAAAAAAATAATATATTAATTGCCCTCCCTGAAAAAGCCCTCTTCGATCAGCTCTATTTGGCCTCGAAAGGTCTTAAATCAATTAATTTTGATGAATACGACTTTAAGAAAATTAGCAAAAATATTTTTTTTGATATTTGTCATCAGTTAAAAGCCGATCAAAGCTTAATGAACTTAGTTAAAAACCTTAAATAATTTATGTTAACTACAAATCAATTAAAAGATTTTTCAAAAATACTAAAAATAAATGACAGTGTTGTGGCTCGGGAATATATTCAAACACTATTTCTAAAAGAATTATATGAAGAAAAATATAGCCAAAATATATTTTTCAAAGGGGGTACAGCCATTAGACTAATTTTTGGTGGCTCCCGTTTCTCTGAAGATTTGGATTTTACAGTTAACGAAAATATCGAAGACTTTAACAATTTTATTAATAAGTTTTTCCGGAAAGTAAATAAGTTACATGGATTTACATTTAAGAAAAGAATTACAATTACCGGACTAAAGTATTTACTCACTGCTAATTCGGATAATGCGAATCATTCGGTATTTATCAGTCTTGATTTTTCATTTCGGGAAAAAGTTTTAAAACCTGATCAATCAATAATTATCACCCCCTATCCGGTAATTTTTACTTCTTTTGTCAGACACCTGTCAGCTGAAGAAATCACCGCCGAAAAAGTTCGTGCTATCATGACCAGAAATAAAGGCCGTGACATTTATGACTTATGGTTTTTATTAAGTAAAAATATTTCTCTAAAAAAAGATTTAATAGAGGAAAAACTTAAGTATTACCAAATTAAGTCCTTTGATCAAAAAGCATTAATGGACAGAATAAGAGTTTTTAATCGTGACAAATTCGTGCTTGATTTAAGGCCGTTTGTTCCCATCAATGAGAGGGCTAAACTGCCCGACTTTTTTGATTTCACCCTGGCTTTCATAAAGACAAAATTGCATTCCTGATTTCATCCATGGCGTTGAGCACTTCTTCCATCTGACTATTATGATGAAACTATTCTCGAATCTTTTAACGGTATAATGGGATATGTTAATTAGGAATGTTGATAAAAATGATTTTGAGTCAATTAAAGAAATAAAACCTGTAATTGATTCGGTGACATTCGACGATCGGATTTTGCGACAGGCAAAAGGTGATGTAGATTTTTTGGTTTTGGAAGATAATGGAGATTTAAAATGTTTTGTGTTACTCAAGTGGAAAGGTAAAGATACCCACCCTGAATATCCTGATATTGAAGATCTATATACAAAAGCGTCAGAAAGGGGCAAAAAATATGGGTCAACACTAATTGCAGAATGTGAAAAAATGGTAAGGGAAAAAGGATTTAATAAAATTGGGTTGGCTGTAAATCCTAATGAAAATTGTTCAGCTCACAAACTTTATAAAAGGTTAGGTTTCAATGATACAGGCGAAAAAACTTATATTGATGGTGTTTATAATGGAGTAGAGGATTGGTGTATTGATATGGAGAAATCCATTTGATAGTTCTAAAATTATTCCTTGTCCGAGAGTATTTGTACTACCGTAGGCATGCGAGTCCCAAAATCTCATCTAACCCAGTAGTTGCCTGGCAAGAAGCTTTCGTTTATAGACGTAAGTCATCCCCAACACCACAATCAATACATACAGTACTGGGTAAAACATCGATCCATCAAGCGGCGAGCTTGGTTGTCGCAAAAAATGGATGATTAATCTACATGCGCTAAACCATGTCCAAAAAATTATCGTCGCCGCTCCGTTTTTCATTTTCCTCTTTAAGACAATCGTCGCTATCATCGACCCCATCAGTGCCGCTATCAATTCATAAATTTGTGTCGGGTGTACCGGATGCACTTCAAAAATTTCTCCACCCTCTTGTCTTAGCTGATATATATGAGCTGGACTAAAAGGAGCAAACTTTACTCCCCAGGGTAGGGTAGTTTCAGTTCCAAAACAGCAGCCGTGTAAATAGCACCCCACCCGTATTAGAGCAATTCCAATCCCTACAAATGGTGTCGTCACATCCGCCAGCTTTATTGGATTAATTTTTAGTAGCCTCGCGGCCATAAACCCCATAGCCATGGCCACCATTATTCCGCCATAAAGCGAAAAATTATGAAAATTCCAATCCCAATAACTAACTTTATTATTTTGCAAATTAGTCAATACATACAATCCTCTAGCTCCCACAAATGCTCCAGTCGCGGCCATCAAAAGTGTTATAAGCACTTTCACCCCCGCCATTTTTCGCTTAGTTGCCGCCACTCCAGTCCCACCCACCACTACTACCGCAGCCAGTATACAAAAAGTCGAGTAAGGCCACAGTTCCATTATTGTTTGGTCAATGACAAACGCATTGTTGCCTTAAAAAAATTGACTACACTCGCCCGCATTGTCCCGCTCATTTTATACGCACTACCCTCGACCGACGGGGTCAGGCTGATTGTCGCCACCACTCCTTTTTGGGTCATTGTCGCTCTAATTACTCCATTTTCATAGACAAAAGGCATGGCTTGGGCATTCTTACCACTGCCGCCGGTTATCGTTCCACCGGTTTCTCCCGATGGGCTCAAACTGAACTGCGCCTCCTGTTCTTTACCTATCCCACTCTTAGCATTCTTTTTTACATCTTCCCAGTCGATTTTGTCAAAATCCAGTTCCTCACAACCTTCCTTTTTCAGTTCGTCCTTAACTGTCTGGGGTACTTCATCGGGTATTTCCATGTCCGTTGTTACGCTCGTCCCTTTCCACACTCCGGCCAAATCGGCTAGTTTTGGATACATCATTATTCCAAATCTATCCTGTAAAAATTTGGCATATTCATCCTTCCCTTTTTCCCCACTAAAATAAATCCTTGTCCCCTGTACCAAGTCCTCGAGCGATAATTTTCCGTCCACCAATAGTCCAGTCTTATCGGTTATTTCTCCTCGCTTGGTGTCCTTCATCATTTTTTGGGCAAAATGCCACAACACATCCAGTTTATTTTCGTAGTCAAACCCCTTATCTAATCCGGATGGCCCCAGTGTCGAATCAAAAAAGTTGGCTTTCTGAAAAGCGTCCACGATTGCCCTAAGTCTTTCTTCTTCGGCAGCAAATTGCGCTTCCTTTTCTTCTCTTAGTTTGAATTGTTGTTTAAAAGTATTTTTGACACTATCCCTTATCGCATCTTTTTGCTCATCAGTCAGTCCTTTCATACCCGCTTCAATTCGGGCATTATTCTCTTTTTCTATCGCCTCAATTTCCAGTTGTCTTCTTATTCCTCTCATCTGGTCCCACACCGAGTCAAAATCACCCTTATCTACATCGTAGCCATAGAAAAATGCCAAAGACCCCTGTTTATAGGCCATATATGCCGCTTCAACTTCGGAATTTTTCCAGCTGTCAATTTGCGACTGGGCCACAATAATTGCAATTTTTCCAGCAGTAGTAATCAAAAATTTATCAGCAATTTGTTCCCCAATTATTTTGGCCGCGTCTTTATATTGCCCCTCAGCCGCATATCCCGCTGCTTTGGCCAAGGCCTGGATATCCCCAGGGGACTCGCCAGCAGCATAGCGCTTGGCCGCATCTTCAAAAAATACTTTTGGTATGTGCTCGGCAATCTTCCCTCCCACGATCATGGCAATTTTCTTGTGGGCTTCGTATGGGTCGCCGGTTCCGTAGAATTTACTAATTTCCTGATAACTCGGGTCCTTCATCAATTCTTCCCGTACTTTGTCTCTGGCAGATTTATCAACAATTCCCATTTTATCCATGGTCATTGCCATAATTTTTTCTGCCGCCTGGTCGGAGGCACCATTCAGGTTTCCGGTTAGCTGACTACCCACAGCAGTAGTATGAATCCACTTGGCGGTTACCACTCCTTGGTTATTCACACTCGCCGGACCATAGGTCGAAAAATGATAAGTCCCCAGCACCATCGTTCCGTTTTGGGTATCAATCTTTTCTGGTTTAATGTATTCCCATTTACTCCCATCGTAATAGGCTATCCGCAGTTTTGATTTATCACTTTCCTCCTTCAGAGTTGCTGGGTCAAATTTAAAAGTAATTAGCGCTTTTTCGTTCAACCGTGCATTACCACCTCCGGCATTTATTTCTATCGGGGAGCCCAATACATCAATTTCGTTTTTATCATAATCTGGTACTTTTTCCGGAGTCGCCAGGTTAATCTCCATCTCTCCATCAAACGATCCCTTGGCTACCGCCACGGCTACTTTGTTTACCCCAATATCTCCCAACTTAGTCTCATTTTCTTTGCCGGTCTTGGCCTTCAATGGCTCAGCTATCGTCTTTTCATACTGCCACTTGGTGGTTGGGTTTTGGCTAGTTATCGGTGCTTTCTTGCCATATTTTGAAAAAGCCACTATTCCCCCTATGGCTAATATGATTACTCCACCTATCATGCTTATTTTCTTCACTTCACCGCAATTATATACCTTATGTAATTTAAACAACAAATATTGCTCATTACGTTGAGTTTGCTTACCTACTGAGATGGAGGAACAATTGAAAGCAATAGTTAACTCTTACTTGTGGCAATACCATATTTAGGTCCTTGTTTACTGTGTTAAACCAAATATAATTAAGAGTAATGGAAGCAAAATTTACATTTGTTGACTTATTTGCTGGTATCGGTGGCTTTAGGATGGCGTTGCAAAGGTGCAGCGGGGAGTGCTTGGGATTTTCCGAGATAGACAAAAATGCCATCGCAACTTATGAAAATAATTTTATCGATTCAGTCTTTGAATGGAACTTGGGCGATATAACTAGAGTGGGTAAATTACAAAGTCAGGTGGATATGCTTGTTGGAGGAGTGCCTTGCCAATCATGGTCTGTAGCAGGGAAGAAACTTGGATTTGACGACCCAAGAGGTAAATTATGGCACGACGCAATAAGATTAGTTGAAATCAATCGTCCAAAAGTTTTCATATTTGAAAACGTTAAGGGTTTGGCTGATCCGAGAAACAAAAGGAATCTGTTACTTATTGTAAGCGAATTGGAAAAGGCCGGATATTCAGTCGCAAAACCCCAGCTTTTGAACTCGTATGATTTCGGACTGCCGCAAAATCGGGAAAGGATTTTTATAGTGGGATTCAGGAACGATGTTAAATTAAAGGTGCCCTTCAGTTATCCGAAACCTATGGGTACAACTCCGAGACTTTACTCATTCTTGGATGGAGTAAAAAAATCTGAATTCAAAAAAAGTAAAGTCGATCCGAAAGTCCTATTTGATGGAAAAATACCATTTTCAAGAAACAAGTTCCAAAAAAGTGATGAGTTGAATGATTTCTTTATCTTTTGTGACACTAGAAATGGTCATTCAACAATTCATTCGTGGGATTTAATTGAAACATCGGAAAAAGAAAAAAACATTGGCATGACTTTCTTAAAAAATAGAAGGAAAAAAATATATGGAAACAAGGATGGTAACCCAATGTCTTTTGATGACTTAAAACGCTTGATTCCGGATTTGACCCACTCTGATTTGACTGGATTGGTTGAAAAGAAAATTATTAGAATTGTCGGTGATAAATTCGACTTGGTTAATTCAAAGAACTCATCCGGAATAAATGGTATCTATAGGATTTTCCTTCCCGATTCGAACATATTTTCAACACTTACTGCCACGGGCACAAGGGATCATGTCGCCACTGAGACGGTAACCGGGGAAAATCCGAAGGAATTCAAGTCCTTATTTATAAAAAACATATACAATGCCGGAAAATATAGGATGCTCACCCCAAGTGAGGCCGGGCTCTTGCAAGGCTTTGTCGGTTTTAAGCCTCATCCGTCTGCAAGTGTGGCCATGAAACAATTTGGAAATGCCGTGTCGGTAAATGTTGTCGAAAACCTAATGTTGTCAGTCCTTAAAACGGGTATCTTCGAAAAGTAGGGTGATATACTTGTCATGTGAATACCAAATACAGTGAAGAAGTTTTAACCAAGCTTAAGGCTTGGATGAAAGAGAGTTTGATTAAGAACCACTATGCCAACACCTTAGCACTAAAAGATCCCAACAAACTTGATATAAATCCGTTTACTACACCATATTTGTCATATTTCTTGACCGGCAAAGTCGATGCAGAGGGTTTGGCTAAAGTAATGGTGTATCCAAGGTCACTTGGTACATCAATTTCGACCTCATTTGGATCAGGTATACAGAAATTTATTGTAAAGAATTTAAGCGCCGATGGTTCAATGATTGATGGGATTGATTTCCAGTTTGACGATAAAGTTGATGGAAGAAGGAAGTATTGTCAGTTGAAGTCTGGGCCTAATGTATTAAATTTTGACGATGTTACAACAATCAAAAATCATTTTGTGCAGGCTTTGAGAAGAGCAAGAGAAAATCACGTACCAATAGTCCATTCCGATTTAGTCCTATGCATAATTTACGGAAGTGACGCCAAACTTAACTCTTTTATTAAGAAAGTAAAAGAGGATTATGATGTTTATATTGGTAAAGAGTTTTGGTATAGGTTGACTGGTGATCCAGACTTTTATGACAAAGCCACAACTGCGATGCTTGAGATAGCCAAAGAATTAGACATGGACGGAGTTGTGGAGAATGTTGTCAAGGAGTTGTCCTCCAATTTAAAATTTAGAAAATAACTTTTTGGAAATGTTTTCAAGTTAAACAAGGTCAAGTTTGATACTACTACTCCAGTTAATGTAGTTCCGAGGCGAGTGTTAAGACAGCTCGATAGGACAGCAATATCGAGTTCACTTGCTGGGAGAGGAGTCAGTAACTACTCGATGAAATAGCGTCCCATTAATTTTGACTGTCGGAGCACTACCCTTACTCACAATACTCACTCTCCCTTCCACTCGTACCATCAGACGACGGTAATGCCAATACTTTTACCCTGTCTTCAACCGAAATCCAGTCAAACCAACACACGGCATATTGATATGTTTCCGAGGTATGGGCAGCCGCCCACGCAGGATCTTGGGAGGCTTTGTTTTTCTGTCGATAGTCGTACACTCCCCAGTCCAAAAAAGTATTGTTGCCATTTTTACTGGTGCCGTTTTTGGTCATCCCGACTGCCGTCGCGATCACTTCCCCCGCTTTTATTTCCATCGGAGGATTTACCTGAGTAGTTCGCGAGTCCATACCTTGTGGTAAGGGAAACTTATTGGCAATTTCTTGAAATTTTGGTGACAGGGTTAATAGGTGTCCCAGTCGGTAGCGGATCCCGCACGAGTTCTCAAAATCAAAAGTATATTGAATATCCCCCGTGTTGACTGGATACCTTGCTCCGGCTATCACCTTAGCATCTATCGGCGCCTTGACTACAATGTCGCTCGGAAGAGAATTCTCAAATCTAAATCCTCCGTGAGCTTTGAATTCTCCTCCTCGAATCTGACCAGGGTACAGCACCGAGGTTACTCTATCGATCTCAATTGGTAAGGGGAAAATAAATGGATCTGGACATGTTGGCCTCTCACCGCTATATATTGTTCCAAATTCTTCACGATTAAAGACTGGTGATCGACCCGATTTTAAAATAACTCCTCCGGCAACAAGAATGGCCGCGGCAGTAAATCCAATAATAATTAAAATTCGTTTTTGTCGCCCAATCATCACTTCATCTTATCAGGTTAACACTTGGTAATTTAAGTTTCAAAATAAATTCAACCAGTCTTAACTCAATATACGATTTTGCCACATAGCCAGGTGTTGTTACCAAGCAACACCCTTGACTTTTTTAAGTGTTGTATGTAATATACAACAGAGCAGGATTTAGTTGTTTAGTATGGAGGGCGATATGAACTTTGGCGAATTTATCCGCAATAAACGATTGAGTTTAGACAAATCCTTAAGAGAATTTTGTAAAGAAACTGGTTACGATGTCGCTTATGTCTCTAGACTAGAAACAGAGATTATGACGCCACCAGCAGAAGAAGACAAACTTGCAAAATTAGCTTTGGCTTACCAAATAAAAAATGATTCTGAGGATTGGCACCAATTTATGGACCTTGCATCTATAAGTAACAAACAGTTACCAAAAAACTTAGACGCAAAGGTTATTAACTACCTTCCGGCATTTTTTAGGAAAGCATCCAAAAAAGAAATAACCAAAAAAGACGTTGAAACGCTGGTGAATTTGATAAAAGGTAAATAACTGGGCATGATTCCTTATCTAGATAATGACACCATCTTTCACAAAGCAAATGATTTTCTATCAAAATACCACATCTCATTTGACTGCCCTATCCCAATTGATTTGATAGCCGAAAAAAGCCTCGGCTTAACCATCTTTCCAGTTACCAATCTTGAAAGGTATTGTGAAGTCCATGGTGGAATAAGTAGGGACTTCAAGACAATTTTGGTTGACGAAAAGCAATATAAACCAAGAATACCGAACTAGGTTTACAATTGCTCACGAAATTGGGCATCTTGTCCTACACTCCGGCTTATTTTCTGAAATATCCAAAATATCAACCGACAAAGAGTATATAGATTTCCAAAATCATATTAGTATCGACGATCATCGAAAACTCGAAATTCAAGCAAATTTCTTTGCCGAAGAGGTTTTGTTTCCAAAGGATGTTTTTAGAGAAACCGTAGAAAAAGTTATTGGAGAACTAGGCGGTATTGACAAATTATTGCCAACTGATTTAAGTTTAGTTATGTCTACAATAGAAAAGGGATTCGGTGTTACTGGTATTGCGGCATACAATAAATTCAAGCGAGATTATCCAGAAGTGCTTGACAGAGTGCTCGTTAATTCTCCCTTTTAATACTGCATCCTTAAACAATCAAATCCGATCTACCTATTACTAACTACAATCTCATTGTGCCACCCACACTCTCCAAAAAACTCTCTTGGTTGCTTCTTATTTCTCTTTTTACTTTCGACGCCGGCATTTCTTACTGGGCTGTTGTCTTTAGAAACGCCCATGAAGCCAACCCGGCGATTAAATCTATCGTCGAAACCTACCCACTTCTTTACTTTCTCACTGTTCCAGCGCTCATCCCAATCATGTATCTAGTTTATAAAGCCCTGTACTTATTGGTTCACAAGTTATTCAATAATGTCAGTCAAGAAATCACCGAAATAGTTATTCTAACAGCACTCGTCATTTACTGGATTCTTGGCAACTCATCCATCAACCTCCTCTTCTTATTTGGGTACAAACAAGAATCCTATATCTGGTATCAAACTGCTATCCTTGCCATTATTCCCGCCACTATTTATTCAGTACTTATTTTGAAAAGACAGTCGGGAAAAACATTTGATGAGAACATAGGACTTACAGATTTGGTGTCCATAATTAGAGTTCCGAAAAAGCCACATTCAAAAAAACATAAAAGTGATTTGGAAATGATAAAAGGGGATAGGGTTGGTCGAGATGGTAGAAAAGCATTTGTTTATCAGGTAGTTGACAGAAGAGACAACCATTATAAAAAATTTGTTAAGGTGGGTGACAAGGTGATAAAAGACGTTGATGGCAGGCTAAAAGATCACCAATAATAAGTTTGCATTAATAGACTCAATTTTTTGTCCCTCCATCCACCAACTTGATATAATATCTCAATGACCAAAAACCCCCTCATCAACGCCCTAAGTGCTTCTGCCTACATAGTCCTGGTTGTCTCGGTAATGACATTAATTACCCAACCACTAAAAAATAAACCCGATACTTTCTTTGCCCCGATCACCTTTTTGTCAGTTCTCACTCTCTCGGTTACCGTCATGGCATTTTTATTTTTTTATCAGCCCCTTCAACTTTTTATCGATGGTAAGAAAAAAGTAGCTGTGAATCTCTTTGTAAAAACCGTTGGTATTTTTGCAGTTATTACCTTAGTTATTTTAGCCCTGCTTTTTGCCGGTCTGATCTAGAAGTAGACATCGTCTATGTGCCGCAGTATCAAACCATTATTCAATTACTATCCACCTGCAACTTCAGATGAAATCCACGACGCCTCAGTCCAGTTTGTCAAAAAAATTTCCGGATTCAGTAAGCCGTCCAAAATCAACGAAGCATTCTACAGCAATGCCATAAATGAAATCGACAAAATATCTCAAAAGTTACTTTGCTCCCTAATAACTAACTCAGAACCGAAGAGTCGAGAAGTAGAAAATAAAAAAGCTCTTGATAGAGCCCTTAAAAGATTCGGGTAACTTGATAAGATTTCAACTCCTACCAAATTAGTAGACGTTTCATCAGAAGAATTGTAAAATTATATATGGATAATCCACAGGTCACCTGTAGTATCGCCATGTCCCTCGATGGATTCACTGCCGGCAAAAATCAAAGTTTTGAAAACCCCTTCGGAGACAATTTTGATCCTGATTTACTCCGTCGCTGGATGTTTCAGGAGCCGGAAAAGAATAATCATAAAAAAGAAATCGACGCTATCCTCGACGCTGGTGCCTTCATCATGGGAAGTAATATGTTTGGGCCCGCCAATAGACGAGACTCTCCCGAGTGGAAAGGTTGGTGGGGCGAAGAACCACCATATCATGCACCTGTTTTTGTCCTAACCCACCAGCAACGTGACCCAATTGAAATGGCCGGAGGAACTACTTTCAACTTTATAACCGAAGGTGTAGAGTCAGCTCTAATCCAGGCAAAAAAAGTCGCAGGAGATCGCAACATCTCAGTTGCCGGTGGTGCCAGCACTGTCAATCAATTTTTAGCCGCTGGACTAATTGATGAACTCTGGCTTCACATAGTTCCTGTAACAATTGGTATCGGTACCCGACTATTTGAAGGGGTACCTCCACTGTTGCTCGAACCAATCGAAGTAGGTGGTACCAGTGTAGTGACTCACATCCGATACCGGATTTTAAAATAATTATTTATTAATTAGGAGAAAAATATTATGTCCAAATATGTCGATGGATTTGTTCTGGTAGTTCCCAATAATAAAGTAGAAGAGTACAAAAAAATGGCCCAAATCGGCCGTGATTCCTGGATGAAGCATGGTGCTCTTAGTTATTTTGAGTGTCGTGGTGACGATATGGTTCCCCAGGAAATGGGAGACCAAAAAACTCGTGCCTTCCCCGAAATGGTCGGAGCCAACTCTGGTGAAACAGTTTGGTTTTCATTTATTACGTTTAACTCCAAAGAACACCGCGACGAAGTTAACGCCAAGGTAATGGCCGAAATGGACGAACAGATGAAAGATATGAAAGACATGGAAATGCCAGTCGAAATGAATCGCATGGCCTATGGTGGCTTCCAAGTCGAAGTCGAAGGATAAAATCGAAAATAATCTTCTCAGTCAAAATAGTTTATACTTTCTTTGGCAAACTTATACTTTCCTTCCCCCGTTTCCACGATTACGTTGCTACTTAGCATCTTGCCTAGGGCTGCTTCAGCTTTCAGTTTTTTGTTTAAAATTATTTCGTATACCGCAACTATATCTTCCTTACTAAACGATTCCGGCAAAAACACTTTTGCCACATTGCTATATTCCAGCTTTGATTGCAACCGGGTTACAGCAAAAGCGATTATATCTTTGTGGTCAAACGCTGTTTCCGGCAGTTTCTCCACTTCTTGCCAATCAATTTCTACATAATTTCCGCTGGCATTTAGTTCAAAAGGCACTGTTTCTCGAACTAATAATAGGTAAGCAATCGACACCACTTGTCCTCTCGAGTCTCGGTTCGGATCTCCAAATGTATATAGTTGTTCCAAGTATCCCGACTTAATATTAGTCTTATCTTTAAGCACTCTAATTGCCGTTGATTCGGGCGATTCTTTCAGAGCCACTAGCCCTCCCGGCAAGCACCATTTTCCACTGTAGTCCCCAGATTTAATTTTTAGCATCAATACCATCAATTTTCCGTTGGAAATTGTGAAAACTGTTGTATCAACTGCGACGGCTGGACCATCAACGGTATGGTGTAGGTATTGTGTCATAAATCTTCTATAATAGCCTAATTCGAATTTATTAGATCAGCAACAAATCTTATCATGGATGCCCAAAAAATCACCAATCTAAGAGTCAAACTCATGAAGCTTGCCAAGAGTCTTCGGGTTTCTGTCATTCCCCCCGACGCCGATTTGGAAAAGCCCCAAGGTGTCCGCGACGACACAGTTCTCTTTGAAGGCAAGTCCCTCCATCGTCGACGCATAGTTCTTCTGACTCCAAAATGCACTTCTGCCTCTTGTCTAATGTGTCCTCTTCCCAACGAAGCCCTCGACAACCGCACTATTACTCCAGAGCAAATCATCAAACAGTACGATAGTTGTTTTGGTCAACCCAACGACCACGAAATCGAAACCATTTCACTTTACACCAATGGAAATTTCTTCGCCGACAATGAGATCCCTGAAGTAGTCAAGGAGCATATCTACCGTCACATCAGCACTACCAATGCCAAATATGTTTTAGTCGAATCTTTGCCTCAATTTGTTAACGAACAAAAATTAGCGTTAGCCAAAAAATATCTCAAGGACAAAGTCCTAATTACTGCCATCGGCCTCCAATCATCTTCAGACCTGGTTCGTCAAATCTCGGTCAATACTACCTGTACCCAGGAATCATTTGAGAAGGCTTATCATCTTTCTCGCAAGTTTGGATTTGATATCCAAGCATTTTTAATGATCAAGCCTCCCTTTCTCACCGAAACTGAGGCCATCAACGACTGTGTCGACTCCATTGGTTATCTATACCAATTGGGTATCAAAAATCCCACTCTTTGCGCCTGTCGCGCCGCTCCCAATACCGTCCTTGATATTCTTCGACTAGATGGCAAGTATCATTCCCCTTGGTTATGGACTGTCGCTGAAGTTATGACAAGATCTGCCGAGAAATATCCCCAGTCTGTCCCAATGTTGGTTATTAATGAACTTTTATCCGAAAAAAATCTCGACTCCACTGTCTCTCACAATTGCGACGAGTGTTCTGCCAGCGTTATCCAAGCCCTTGTTCGATTCAATGCCGACCGCAACGTCGCTGCCCTCAAAAGTGTCACCCACACTTGTTATCAAAATTATTTACAAGAGCGAAAAACTGAAGACGAATTTGCCTCCACTCATTCCCTTGTCTGGCGTGTCGAAGACTTTCTCACTACTCACAGTCTCTAAAACAAATTGCCAATAACTTATTATTTGCAATTTGTAATTTGAATTTTTACTCCCCACGTCATTGCGAGGGGTTTATCCCCGCGGCAATCTCGTTGGAACCTCCACAGCCTTTCGTCCCAGTCTTATTTACGTTTTTACTTTTTACTTTTGATTTTTTACTTTTACGTATTTCGTTTTTTAATCGGTATTACTTTCTCACCAATCTTTTCAAAAAATCCAAGTGCCACCGGCATATATCAACCAGTAGTGTCTCATCATCAAATTCCAAGTATTTCATTAATGTAACAAAAGAAGGCTCACAGTCTTTTAACTTAATTTTTGCCCCCAAACTCTGATGGTAGGAAATATTTAGTTGCCATATTTGCAGTGAAAATTGCAGTTCCATCGATGGAGGCAAACTTCCTCGAGAAATCATCGAGACATACGGAAGCAAATACGGCGCTCTACACAATTCTCCGTTTGGTAAAGACACTACCAGACCCGACCCCCTAGTCCCCACCATAAAGTCTCTCAAGTCATTTATGTCCACCAAGTCATCAGCCTCTAGTTTTAACTTTTCATGATACTTTTCCAAATACTTTTGCAAAAGTCCATTTTTCTCAATTATCTCTATCGTTGGTGGAGCCAGTTTCAGCAGTGTATTGACTGTAAATCCGGTAGCAATGTCATCATCCAGCAGTACATATTTCCCCGCCTCAATTTTTGAAAACTGTTCCTCGATCGATGGGTTTCCTGGACGGTTAACCAAATGTTCCCACCGGCATTGTCCATCACTAATCCCAAAATGTCTCGAAAATCCCAGATTGTATTTACCTTCAGTGCAGGCATCCAGGTTAATTACCTCGTTCTCCTGGTTATATTTTTCAACAATTTCCTTTTGGGCACCTAGGTCAATCGGCTGCACTTTTACTTTCGATCTCTGATCAGGCAAACTGCAAGTCGAAAAACTGTTTTCCAGAAACTTGCTAAATTTATCCAAAAATTCAATATTGGCAATAGTCAGTTCGTATCTCGAGTTAATATTTTCCCAAATTTGGGTCGACCATTGATAGTCAACTCGAATAGCATACTTTTTTTCCTGTAGATCAAAGCTATGAACCGGGTGGTTGTACCATTTATCAAACAGCGGTTCAATTGCCGGCAAAGGTGGCTTTTGTTGGCTTCTAATTTCCGAGGACGAAATGCTTGGTTGGTCAAAAAAAGCATCGACAATTACAATCTCATTATTTGAGGTAATGTATGGGTCATGTTTAATTTTCAACATTCGATCCTCATGCGAAGGTCTTTTTACACAGACACAGCCCCCCTTGTTAATAAAGGTTCTGGCAAAAGCAGCGTTATCTCCCCCAAACACATAATAAATTTTCAAAGGAATTTCTGGCAAATGAAATTTCAAATAATTCTCCAATCGACGCAAGACATCGGTAAAGTTAATTAGGTACTCGTTGTATCGGACTTCCCAATTGTCCACCATCAGCCAATCGCTATATGCCACCGCCTTTTCGCACAAATACAGACGGTGAGGTGCATCAAAAAAAGTTGTATCTTTGTATTTTTTAAAAACATAAGTATCGTGTGATGGCGAGATATACCCACCAACTACAATTTTTCCCCTAGACTCCAGTTCTTTCTTGGCATTTTCCATCATCATCAAGTGCCCCTCGTGTATCGGACAAAACGCCCCAGTCGTCAGCAGTATTATCGGTGGGTTAGTCGAAAAGTTAGCTCGAGTCTCCTCGGGCAAGTCTTTTATCTGGTTAATAATTTTGTGTACCGGTGTGGTCATCATTCTCGGGTCACTTCGCAAATCAAGCAAGTCTTCCGGTTCAGACCCATCATCAAAAAATCCCGCCTCCTCAATTATCTTCGGGTCATGATATTTTCGCACCGCTCGTCCATAAAACGGATCACGCAGCATTTTCCAATACAATCTTAACTTGTCCTTGTCATATCTTTCACCTGAACGCAACTCAATATAGGCCTTGTCGAGAGACTCTATCGTAGCATCAGGTTTTAGTCCAAATATCTTCCACAGGTTAATCATTTAACAGTCTAGTACTTCCATCCACCTGGTACGAGTCGGGTATAAATATCTAAGTGGATTGCTGGCAGGCCCACTAAATATTTATGGGCGTTGTAGCTGTGTAGTTTTTCAAGACGAGCACTGAGTTCAGTAAATTGGTCAGCCGCTTCCTTGTCAAACCCTGCCACAATTTTTTGTTGTTCTTCAGTGGGCAAGCAAAGATAGTTTTCGTACAATTCCACAAAATCATAACTTGTGCCAAAAACTTCCTCGTCTGTCCGCGCATCAAACATATCACCCGTGGGAATGGCTTCCAACACTGACTGGGGGAGTTTTAGGGCATGGGCTAGGTCATACACTTCACTTTTGTGAATATCCGATATTATTTGGATATCGTTCATACCATCAGATGCCTTACCAAAAAATCCCAGATATGAACCCTCATCGCGGTTGGTTGTACCAATCAGTAGTGCCGGATTGCCATGTTGGTTCAATAAACTAGTTAGATAATAAAATGCCGGTGTCCGAATTGTTGAGACCAGTTGTCCCGATGCCCAGTCATCTCCAGTCATTTCAGCCGCATTGTCCACAGTTTCTTTCATTAACAAATGAACCTTAGTAACATCAACCTCGACTGTCGTTAGTCCCATACTGCTGGCCACTTCTCGTCCCCGTGACAGTGCTTTATCCTGATTAGTAGTTCCACTATCATATATTGGAACAAGTGCTGGAATGATTTTTTTAATGGGGGAGTCAGGCTGGGTCGATGCATAGTGAATAATTCCCAGAGCCACCGCCGAATCCACGCCACCGCTTATACCAATAACTACCCCGGATAGCCCCGACTTTCTAAAGTACTCATTAAGCAATGCCGATTTTTTCTGAAGATAGCTTGTCGTATCAAAGCCCCGATCCACCCTAAATTTCTCCAAAAGAGCAATTAACTGAGGACTGGTCATTTGTTGTGCAGCTGGGTTGAATACTTTCATATATTTATACTTTATAAAACAAATTGAGTATATCAATAAGCCCTGAACTTTAGTATCAAGGGTACTGATATTTAAGTAGTTACACAGTATATTATTAATAATATGGTTTCACTTGAATACTTACGTCAATTTAAAATTGGTCCATTCGCAATTTTTGACACGGTCATTTCATATCTTGGAGTCTTGATTTTATCCCCTATATTAAGTTGGCTATTTTCAAAAATGCATCTCAAGATAACCACAGTTTCCTGGCTTTGGTTCACCCTACCAATATCCGTTTTGTTTCACATAGTTTTCCACCAATCCACCCCATTAATGAAAATACTCACCGACCCCAATCCACCCCAATTCTATATCGCCCTAGCCATTCTCCTTGTCATGGTCTATCTGGGCATTAAGAAGATAAAGTGGTTGGAATAAAGTATCAAAGTTTGTAATCGGACACGATCTCATAGCTCGCGTAGGACAAAATTTTGTTATCCAAAATGCACATTTTTATTTCTGGCCAGCAGTTTGCCATTTTTTCAATCTCGCTTTTTGAACACCAACTTATATCACCAACCAATTTCATTTTCTCTTTTTCTTCTTTAGTCACCTCAACTTTATAAATCGCTTGTGCATCGTCAAACAACACTTCCTGGTTTGTAGTTTTGGTAGTCTTCATGTGAAGGCTGATAAACACAAATCTGTCTGTTCCGATTTTAATCGCCGTATTGTTTTCAAATAACCTAACGAGAGATTCTTCCATCTTTTCTCCAAATCTCGAGTCTCCGCTAGGCAAGTTATAAAAATTAATTTTGGCACTCGAGTGTCCTTTCACCAAAAAGTTCTCATTTCCATCAGTCACTACAAAGCCACAATAAAATAATTTTCTTTCCGGATAATCCAGGTCAGGCAACCCCAAAGCGTAAATTTCCTTCATCCCCTTGGCCGTTATTTTATAAATATCACCAGTCTTTTCGACTAGCTCGCTCTTGGTCAGCTGTTTTAAGTGAAAAACAATATTGTTCTCAAAATCATATCCGGAAGTAAGTCTCGAGTATCTTTGCCCATTCTGTTGGGTTAACCTGGCTAGTAATATTTTTTGGATTTGATGCATGGTTTAGTGTAGTTTACTACTCTAGAAGTCAACATTCTAAATTTGTACACTAGCTCGTTATAGGTTGTTACTACCATGTTCAAAAAAATGTTTGCCAATTGTTTGCTCGTCAAAGACTTCGACAAATCACTCTCATTTTACCGTGATACTCTAGGTCTGGAAATAAATTCAACTGATGGCAAGTTTGCCAATTTTATGGTGGATAATCTCGAACTGGCAATAATGGAGCGCTCTCAGGCCACAGAAATGTTGCCATCAAAACATATGAATACTGGTGGCAGTGTGTTGCTTTGTTTCCAAGTCGAAGACGTCGAAAAAACAACCGTCGATCTAAAATCAAAAGGAGTCATGTTTATCGTCGACCCCCAGGTCACTTCCTGGGGCCAAACAGTTGCTTATTTCCAGGATCCCGATAGTAACATTTGGGAAATATCAAAACTATGATCAAAGCCATTATCTTCGACTACGACGAAACTCTGACCAAAACAATTGTCGCCAAAGCCCAAGCATATTCCGATTTTGCCCTAGCGGAATACAATCTTGTGTTAACGCAGGAAGAAGTCAAAAGTGCTTTTGGCAAACCTTACGAAGAGTTTATAAAAACACTTTTTGGAGGTGTTGAAGATGTTAATTTAATAATTTCAAAATATCAAAAATTTAGCGAAAGTTATCCACCGATTCCTTACGAAAATGCCGAGGATACCGTCAACCGACTGTTCTCCAAATACCTAGTCGGCATTGTCAGTGGCATTAGGCGCAAATCAATCCAAAGTGACTTGTCCAAATTAAATTTTGACCAAAAATACTTTTTCCACATCCAATGCGGCGACGATACTATCGATTTAAAACCAAATCATAAAGTATTTTTGCCATTATTATCAAAACTAAAACTGTGCCGCATCGATCCTCATGAAGTTGTCTATGTTGGCGATAGTCTCGGGGATTTTCAAGTCTCAACCGCTGTTGGTTTTCAGTTCATCGGTATCGCCGGACACACAGTTTCAACATCAGAGTTCAAAAAGTCCGGAGCAACCTACATAACCAACTTTAGTGAGTTGGAGTCAATACTAAGCAGTAAGTAGGGGACAACTGTCGTTTCTGCAGTGACCCCATTTTCGCCATATGTATATGAGAAAATATTTATATGAATCCTGCTGTCCATGGTCTAACCCTCGCCGAAGTTCAAAGACGCCAGCAGCAGTATGGTCCAAATGTCCTACCCGAAAAACCAGTTCCGGGTAGGCTTTCCATTCTCACCTCCCAACTCAAAAGTCCTCTTGTTTTTATTTTACTTATCGCTGGTCTTATTACCATAGTTATCGGTCATTACTCCGATGCTATCATCATATTTCTAGCGGTTTTTATCAACACTATTCTCGGTTTCGTTCAGGAATATCGAGCCTCAAACGCCCTTCTGGCTCTCAAAAGTTATCTCACCGAAAAAACTGAAGTTGTTCGAGAAGGCATCCGTCAATCTATCGACACCACTCAAATTGTAGTCGGCGACATTGTTTATCTATCCCAAGGGTCAAAAATCCCCGCCGATGGCCAGCTCCTTTCTGCCAACCGTTTGTATGTCAACGAATCTATCCTCACCGGTGAAAGTGCACCGGTAACCAAAAACAAAAATGCTCCGGTATTTATGGGCACTACCATTGCCTCTGGTCAGGCTACTATGGTTGTCGAAAATATTGGCTCTCTGACCAAAATGGGAGCCATCGCCGGAGAAATCCAGGAACAAAAAGAAGACACCCCACTCCAAAAGCAATTAAAAGTTTTTAGCCAACAACTCGCCCTAATCATAGGCGTGGTCACCGTTTTTGTTTTTATCCTTGGCATCTATTATCAATACAACATTACCGAAATCTTTATAACTGCTGTGGCTCTGGCCGTGTCCAGCATTCCCGAAGGGTTATTAGTGTCGCTTACCGTGGTTCTAGCCATCGGCATGCAAAAAATCCTCAAACGTCGTGGTCTAGTTCGCAAAATGTCAGCCGCCGAAACCTTGGGTGGAGTCACTGTCGCCTGTATCGACAAAACCGGCACCCTAACCCAAGGAAAAATGACAGTCATCGATGCTATTGGTAACCAAAAATCATTAGCCCGACAGATCCAGTTAGCCAACGATCTTGATGATCCCATGGTCATTGCCGCCTATGAATGGGGCAAATCATTAATACCGGATTTGAATGGCAAATCCACTAGGCTCGACAGCATCCCTTTTTCATCTACCGAAAAATTCTTTGTCAGTCTCCACACTTCAACATCCAAAAATAATCTGGTTTACGTCAACGGGGCACCGGAACTGGTTTTGGGTTGGACTACTTTGTCTGCCATTGAAAAGAAGAAAATTCTGGCAACTATTGATAAATTAACCAAACAAGGCAAGCGGATCATCGGTCTGGCTCGCAAAGTTGTCCCACTCACCAAAAAAACTCTAACCCACTCCGACGCCAAAAACAATCTCACTTGGGTGGGCCTTCTGACTTTTTCCGATCCGGTCCGTCTGGGAGTAAAAAAATCGCTGGAACAAACCCATTCGGCTGGGATCCGGACTATTGTCATAACCGGAGACTATGCCAAGACCACGATTTATGTACTCGAACAGCTGGGTATTATGGTCTCCGAAGATGAAGTCATGACCGGTGAAGAACTCCAGGACATTACTACCAAAGAGCTGGCTCAAAAAGTCCGCACCATCAAGCTATTTGCCAGGACTACTCCAGATCAAAAACTAACCATAGTCGAAGCCCTGAAAAAAAATGGTGAAGTCGTCGCCATGATGGGGGATGGAGTCAACGATGCCCCCGCTCTCCATACTGCCGATATTGGTGTGGTCGTCAACGATGCCACCGATGTAGCCAAAGAATCAGCCGATATCATCCTACTCAACTCCGATTTTTCCACCGTTGTCAAAGCCATCGAGGAAGGCCGGGTAATTTTTGAAAACATCCGCAAAATTATTCTTTATCTAATGTGCGATTCTTTTGTAGAAATTCTTATCGTTGTTGGCAGCATCACTGTCGGTCTACCACTTCCGGTTACCGCCACTATGATCTTGTGGATCAATTTGGTTTCCGATGGTTTCCCGTCCCTAGCCCTAACCATCGATCCCCAAAGAATCGACATTATGAAAGAACCGCCCCGTTCTCCTTCGGAAAAATTGGTCAATTCCTGGATGATGGGTCTTATCGCCATGGTTAGCCTTGTGGCCGGACTAATTACTCTTACCACCTTTTATATTGTCTACCGTCTTACTGGTGATTTGGCTACTGCCCGTTCTATGGCTTTTATTACTCTTGGGCTTGATTCACTTAGTTATGTTTTCTCAGTTCGGACATTGTCGACTCCTTTTTGGAAAAGTGATTTATTTGAGAACAAATGGCTTTTAGTTGCCACTGTTGCCGGTTTTATCCTTCAGTTATTACCCTTTGCCACATCAAGTCTTCGACAGTTTTTTGGATTAGTTTATTTATCTCCGGTCTATTGGTTAGTCGCCCTTGGCCTATCCTTATTTATGTTTATGTTAGTCGAAGTTGTGAAGTGGGCTTATCTTGGTAAACAAAAAACATCTATTTTGTAACTTTTGCTAAAATCAGTCATGAACAATCTCAAAATCGGTTTCATTGGGTATGGGCGACACGCTCAGGCCAATCTTTATCCCTCCATTCGTCATTTGGGATACAAAATTAGTGCAGTTGCCACCACTCACCAGGAATCGGCCACCAAATGTGGAGACGATTATTCTATTTCACACTGTTATACCAACCATCTCGATATGTTGAAAAAAGAGTTGTTAGATGTCGTTTTCATCTGTACCAAACCAGAGCAACAAGTCCAACTGGTCAAAGATTCTCTGAATGCTGGTGTGCATGTCTTTGTTGAAAAAAACTTGGGGTTTAGTTCCGCCGAAGCAGAAGAAATCAAAGTATTATCCGATAAAGTCGGCAAAAAAGTAATGGTCGGTTTTATGAAACGATTTGCTCCGGTATATCTTAAATTAAAAGAAATAATCGACGATGGCGAATTTGGCAAAGTTATTTCCCTGTCTCAAACGTTTACCAGTCGAAATTTTGTAAGCAGTAGCAAAGAATATCTTCTTTTCGCTGCCATTCATTTTATCGACCTAATTAGGTTTTATGTTGGAGAGATTTCGAAAGTCAAGGGATTCGAAACTATCGAAGGCGATTCGATGTCTCAAACTTTCTCACTCAAATCCGTGTCCGGAGCATCAATTTCCCTTAGTTATTCCGCCTCGCCTTCATGGTCCAGTGGAGTTCAAGAAATTACTATTACCGGCACCAATGGATATGCCAAAACAAGTGGAATAAGTAATCTAAAATATCATTTCAACGAAACCAAGCCCAATACTCCCGGATGGCAGACAGTTGAAGAAAAAGAAATCCAATTAAATACCATGCTAACTACCGGTGGTGGTGGAGTCCAAAACCTCTATCTCAATGGCTTTATCGGTGAGGTCGATTATTTTCTAAAATCCATAAATGACAACTTATCCCCAATAAACGACGCTACCGAAAACGTCAAAACCATGAAATTGTACGACATGCTGGTCAATTGTTTAGATAAAAAATGAAAATCCCATCTTTAGCTGTTCTCAAATCCGGCAAAAATCTACAACCTTTTGAATATGAATCCGAAATCGGTCCAAATGATGTTTTGATTAGCCTTAAATATTGTTCGATGACTCGTGGTGATGTCCGCTTTATGGCTAATTATTGGGGAGATACCAAGTTCCCTCTAGTTCCCGGTTCCGAAATGTTCGGAGTGATTGAACAAATTGGAAATGAGGTAAAAGATTTTGAAATTGGTGATTATGTTGGTGCTGGTTATCAAATTAGTTCCTGCCATGAATGCGAATATTGCCTCGCAGGTAAAGAACAATTTTGCCATAGTCAAAAAGTCCTTTGCATTGGCGGTTTTGGTGGAGTTGCCAAACAAATTATTTTTGATAATAGTTTTATTTTTAAGATTCCTACTAAATTACAAAATCCAAACAGTGTTTCTTTGATGTGTTCAGGGCTGACTGTTTATTCTGCAATCAAAAAAGTAAATCCGCAACCAGGAATGAAAGTTGGAGTCGTTGGTGTTGGCAACCTGGGACATTTTGCAGTCAAAATATTGGTAGCACTTGGATGTGAAGTAATAGCTTTTACTCATAGCGCAGGTAAATCAGATGAGTTAACCAATATGGGAGTTGTAAAAATTGTTGATAGTACATCAGAAAAAGAACTTGCGGACTGTAAAAACCAATACGACTTTTTAATTTCCACCTCTTCCAAATCACTTAATTGGAGATTATTTATTGCTGCTCTAAAACCACAGGGTAATCTAATGTTTGTCGGCTTGCCAGAAAAGGAAGTTGCCTTTCCAGCAGAAATGCTGGCCGACTATGCTCAAAAAGGAATTTTGGGAAGTTATATTGGAAGTCCTTCAGAGATGAGAGAGTTACTCCAGTTTGCAGAACAAAATAATATCTTTGCATCTACAAAACTGTACAAAGTTTCAGAAATAGACCAAGCAGTTACTGATATACAGGAAGACAGGTCTAACTTTAGTACCGTTATAGATTTGTCAGATTGGAAATAAATATATGAAACTTGAAGAACTGGAAAAAAGAGTTAAGAAAATTGAAAGTAGAAACCAAAAAGTCGAAATGGACAAAGCCTGGGAAACTAGTCTTACTAGAAAAGTTTTACTAATAATTTTTACTTTTCTTAGCATTGGTTTGTATATGAATGCGATCGGAGTAAACAATCCCTGGCAAAACGCCGTCATACCATCATTGGGGTTTTTATTGTCAACCCTGAGCCTGCCTTTCTTTAAGAGAATTTGGATTAATAGGCAAAAAGGTGTAACTGAATTACCAGAATTACTAAGTATCATCGAATGACAGTTCTCTACCCTTGGTTTAGTGTAAAATAACTAAACTCCTATATTTTCAGTACGAGAATTATATCAAAAAACAAATTATCTCCCCAAGAGAGCATTGAGTTATTATCTGTATTAAAATCCCGCTTTGACAAAAACCCAAAAAGGCACCATGGTGTTCTATGGGCCAAGGTACAGGCCAAGCTGGAAGGTAGTCCGGAAAAACTCTGGTCATTGAATGAAATGGAGCGCACTGGCGGTGAACCGGATGTAGTAATCCTAAATGAAAAAACAAAATCCCTGCCCGCCGGTAGGTGGGAATATATTTTTGTCGACTGTTCAGCCGAAACACCCAAAGACAGGCGAAGTCTGTGTTACGATCGTGCAGCTCTTGATGCTCGAAAAGCCTTCAAACCCAAAGATACCGCCATCGACATGTGCACTGACATGGGTATCGAGCTAATGACCGAAGAGCAATACCGGCAGTTACAAGAACTAGGTAGTTTTGACACTAAAACTTCCAGTTGGCTCAACACCCCTTCCGAAATCAGAAAACACGGTGGTGCCATTTTTGGTGATCGTCGTTACGACCATGTCTTCATCTACCACAATGGTGCCGATTCCTATTATGCTGCCCGCGGATTCCGCGGGGTACTTATGGTTTAGATAAAATTGTCCCTATCTTTGTCCCTGTCGCCTTTTGACTATGTCAGCAATTGTAGTCGATGGCACCGGATCCGCCAATGCCAGTAATACGTCTCTGACTGAATTACGCAAAGCTGGTGCCACCGCTGCTGCTGTGGTATTAAATGCCTCTGCTAACACTTTTTTCTGTTCGCCCAGTATCTCTTCGGTTCCAGTCAACCCCATTGCCTGCTTGTGCCCATCAGTACGGACTATTCTCAATTCACCTCCAGAAACTGTTTTTTCGACCAAATCTCTGACAGTCTGTTCAAACAAATGACGTCCATCCTCGTCAAGATCTTTATAGAGACCGGATTTGTTTATTCTTTCGGATACTAAATCGTCGATCCTTGTCATAAACGAATTATAGCATGCAACCCACAAAACCCCCTCGTTTAAGGGGGTTTTGTGTTTGTCAAAAAATTATCTACTATTTTGACCCATACCTCGTCCTTGTCCGTTTCCTTGTCTCATCCCCATCCCGTACTTAGCTCTAAAAGCATTAAGTAGGGTCGAGTCACCCTTAAGGGATGCCAAGTGGGCGGCCGCAAATTCTTTAAAATTCGTCTCATTTACAAATCGGGTAGCCCCTCTACCAGACATATTAACTGTCCAGGCTTTGTAGTCACCTTTTTCAAAAGCCGACAAATTAGCGTTATGCCTTTCTTCAGTATAATTTGGTCCTTTGACGGTGGCGTCACCACGATAGGCAAACACTGGAGATAAAGTATTAACAGCAACTAAGCCAAGAGCCAAAGCGGCCACTCCTAGAGCAATTTTTGTTTTCATAGAAAATGTATTAACTATTAATAGACTTGCGCAGTCTATTAGTAATACAAACCTAATATCTATTTTCTTTCATCATGTTTTGCCCCATACCATCCCAAGGTCGGATCTCTTCAGCATCGAAAGTATCACCACTAACCAGTGTTCCGATTAGTTTGATCTCTTCTCCAACGACCATCTTTACTCGTCCCCGGACTATCGGTTGATTTCCGTTAATGTTCCATAATTTACCGTTAAAATCTTTGATCACAAAACTGCTTGCACTATATATACTTACAATTTCTCCCGACAAGTATCCCGACTCGGGATTGTTCCAAACAATCATTCTCATCGGCACCATCTGTCTATAAAACGAAAATCTAGATTCCATCCCTCGGTCAATTCGACTAGCCACACCAAATCGGAACAATACCCCACCCATTAATAGTCCGACAAAAACTATTACTAGCCCAACTTGCCATTTTTCAAATCGATAAGATTTTTTAGTTCTTTCAAATAATAAAAAAGACATTGTCAAAAAGATAATTGACACTACTACCCACAAATTAGGGGTAATGATGTTATCGATCAGTCCAAACCACGAAACCGCGACTCCTAGCATTAATAATAATAAGCTCGTCAAAAATCCCAACCAGATGGACCAGTTTTTAACTATAAATTCCCATCGAGGAATTGGCTTTATTTGTCTTTGCTCGATAAGTCTCAGTGTCTTATCACTAATATTTATTTTCTTTTTCATAGATTTGTTTAAATTGTATTTTTGCTCTGGAAAGTAGGGTAGCTACTGTCCCCATCGGTTTTTGGAGAATATCACTAATTTCTTTATAATCTTTTTCTTCAAAAAACTTTAAAGCTATTACTTCTTTGTACTCTGGCCTTAATTTGTCCAGAATCGACTTTATATATTCATCAAAATGTTTGGACACAGTCTCTTTTTCAATATTTGTATCCGCCACCAACCAGTCCACAAGTTCATCGTCCGATTCATCAGCTTCAATTCGAAGTGATTGTTTTTGTTTTTTTATAAAATTAATGGCACTGTTATGGACGATACGGTACATCCAGCTGCTAAATTTCAGATCACAGTCACAATCATTTAAGTGCAAATAGGCGTTGACAAAAGAGTCTTCAACAATATCCTCCACATCTTCGTTTGAGAGATATGTCAGCCGGTGAACATAACCTTTCAGTTTATCTTCATAGCGCTTCATTAAGCAATAAAAATACTGGCTATTCTGTATCGATAGCGCTACTAGTTCGTTATCATCCAAATTCTGGCATTTTTCATCAATCATTAGATACCTCTAGTATATATACAACTTATTGTAGTTGTTTCTTTCAACCAAACAATTCCAAATTTGGTTTCAGAAAAGTATTCCCAGTATTAGTGTCTTATGCTACTATTTTTATATGAACAAAAACTCCTACCTTTTTACTTACCTAGTTATTGCCTCACTTTTAACTCCAGCATCAGCTTCTGCCTACTACATTTCTATGGATATTGGCACAGCTGGGGTGGTTACCTATTCATATCCCTCAGTATTGGGAGACGAAGATAAACCAGAAGAAAAAAAAGAAGAGAAGAAAGAAGAAAAACGTGAAGAAAAACGAGAGGAAAAGAAAGAAGAAAAAAGAGAAGACAAACCATCTCGGGTAGAACCGCGTCCTGAAAAAATCGAAATTAGAAAAGTAGAGAATAAAACGAACGTAAAACTAATCAAACAAGATAAAGTTAGGCAAGAATTATCTCCTGAAAAAGTGAGTCTAAAATTTTCCGCGGTTCCAAAAGTAACTCCAACCTCATCATTAAAGAAAGATGACCTGGCTGAAAACGAAATAGAGAATGAAGTAGAAAACGAAAATGAAGATTTAAGTGATGGGCAAAAAGAGCTTCGAAAAACTATCAAAGACCGATCAGGTAGAAAGGATGAAAAAGTCGAGATCCAAAGTGAAGTTCATGATGACGGAACTGTCGAATTGCAGTTGGAATCACGCGATGTGAAAGCGAAAATTAAAAATGGTGAGATTGAAGTAGATGTCAAAAACAATAATATAGGCTCATCAGACAATTCCGGTATTGAAAAAAAGCTAATCCATTTACCAGATCAGGCATTACAAAGATTTATAGATAAAGGCATGTCTACTGTACCTGATACCTTGGAAGTAGGGGAGTCGGGAGTTGGTTATGAATATTCAATTACCGCCACCAAAAAAGAAAAACTTTTTGGACTTATCCCAAGAGTAGCCAAGTACAAACTAACTCTAGATGATCAAAACGGGGTGGTTTCCGAACAAAAAGTAAATTCCAGCGTTGTCGAGAGGTTGCTGAACATTTTCTCATTCTAAGATAGAGATTGTTATAAATCAAACATGATATCTGGTAAGATTAATTAATATGACCAATACACCCTTCAACGACCTCCTCAGCTTAGCTTCTCAAACCGCCATTGTTACCGGCGGTGCTCTAGGAATTGGACTGGGTATTACTACCAGACTCGCCCAAGCTGGTGCCAATGTGGTAATTGCCGATATCAACGAAGAAAGTGGTACAAAAGCCTCCGCAGACCTCAATGCTCAAGGGTACAAAACAGCTTTTATCAAAACCGATGTCAGTCTCCAAACCGATGTGGATGCCGCAGTTAAATTTGCCACTACCACTTTTGGATCACTCAACATTTTAGTCAACAATGCTGGAATCTATCCCAATACTCCAGTTATGGATATGGATATTGCAGTTTTCGAAAAAATAATCAACGTCAATCTTAAGAGTGTTTTTATGTTAACTAAGTCGGCAGCCGCCGTCATGATTCAACAAGGTAAGGGTGGAAAAATAGTTAACATTACCTCTATAGATGCTCTCCATCCCTCTGGTGTTGGACTGGCCGCCTACGATTCATCCAAGCATGGGCTTTGGGGCTTCACCAAAAACGTCGCCCTCGAATTAGCACCCCACAATATTACTGTAAATGCCGTCGCTCCTGGTGGAATAAGCACTCCGGGTACCGGTATGGGTTCAGGAGATATTTCTCCTGCGATGAAGGAACTTGTTGAAAAGTTCACTCAAAAAATCCCCATGAAAAAATTCGGTGATCCCGATGATATTGGCAAGGTAGTCCTATTTTTGGCTTCCGATATGTCCTCTTATATGACCGGATCCCAAATTGTTGTCGATGGGGGAGTTCTCCTTTCTTAATTCCCGCTTAACGAACAATTTTTATATCCACTGCCCATGTCTTGTCGTGGGTAATAACCAGTGGGTTAATCTCCATTTCTTTTATTTCTTCAAATACACTCATTAGTTGACCCAGTCCATCTATGGCTTGGTACAAACTGTCGAGATTGTAAGCGCTATCGTCCCGATATCCTGCTAATAATTTATATACTTTAGATTGGGAAACAATTTTTTTAATGTTTTCCATATCAGTCGGCCAGGAAATTAAGCTATGGTCGTCCAATATTTCGGCATATTTCCCCCCGGCTCCAAATAGGATAAAGATCCCAAAAACAGGATCCCTTTTTACCCCCACTATCACCTCGACCCCGCTTCCGATTTGACTTTGAATCTCAATTTTAATTGGTTCACTGTAACTGCTTTGTAGTCCTACTACCACTTTTTTAATTTCCCCAAACGATTTTTCCAGTTCAACCACATCCCTAATATTCGTTTTTACTCCACCAATGTCCGACTTATGAAGAATATCCTCTGAACGTATTTTTAGAACAACCGGCCAGCCATTTACTTTAGCAAATCCCAGGGCATCCACTTCTGTTTTTACAATTGCCGTCGCTGGAGTTTTCACACTCAGTATGGACATTATTTTTTCCTTATCGTAATTCTCGAGTGCCGCTTGTATCTCATCAACATCCATTTTTATAGTCTTAGTTGTATCTGAAGAAAATTGTTCTACTCCCTTTCTCCACTTTTCCCACTTCCATACGGTTGCCAGTGTTTTAACCGCTCTTTCGGGAAAGTCAAAGTTAGTAATCTTTAATTTATTCAAAATATCCCGACCTGTAGCTACTTTTTTTCCACCCACAAATGTACAATAAATTGGTTTAGTTGTCTTGGAAGATACAGTCCCAATAACTTCAGCCGTTTTTTCCACTTGGGTCATCAGTTGCGGAGTCAATACCACCAGTATCGAGTCAGTATTCTCATCATCGATAACCTTATTTAATACCTTTTCAAATCTATCTTGCAGAGCATCTCCCAGTAAGTCAATCGGGTTTTGAATTGACGCGATTTTAGGAAGATATTCCCGCAGACTTTTTTTAGTTGATTCTGTCAATGTCGCCAACTCCAATCCGTATTTTTCAATCGAGTCGGACACCATCACCGCTGGTCCCCCGGCATTGGTGACTACAGCTACCCTTGGTCCACTGGGAACTTTACTCCAGGTAAATACCTGTGCCAAGTCAAAAAAATCACTTAACTCATGACACCGAATTCCCCCGACTTGGGCAATCGCCGACTCAAAAATTTTATCCTCACCAGCAATAGCCCCGGTATGGGACTGCATCGCTCTAGCGGCACTTTTCCCTTTCCCAGGTTTCATAATAAATACCGGGTTGTTTGGAGTGATTTTCTTTACTATATTAATAAAATCAGTCCCCCGATCGATTGACTCCAGGTACATACCCACTGGTACTATTCTCGGATTAGACTCATTACTCAGTTGCCCTTCCCAATACTCCAATATATCGACTTCAGACAAAACTGCTTTATTACCAATTGTTACAAATGAATCAAACCCTAATTTTGTTGTATTGCACCAGTCAAACAAACTAGCCGCCAAAGAACCCGACTGAGACACCAGTTTCAGTACTCCCTTATCAATCTCACTATGCCCAAATGTTACGTTAAGGGGGAGGTGTGTGCTGGCAAACCCCATACAGTTTGGTCCCAATATATTTAGCTTATATTTTTCGGCAATCTCTACCAATTCATCCTCAATTTTCTTGCCATCAGTACCCGTCTCTTTATAACCCGAAGAAAAGATTACGATGTTTTTTACACCCTTTTCACCACACTCAGTTAATATCTCAAAAACCTTTATTACCGGGACTGCCACCACCACCAAGTCTGGTATTTGCGGTAGAGAAGTAATGTTTTTAAAAAATTTTAATCCACCAAATTCGTTAATATTAGGGTTAACAGGGAACAGCTTACCCTTGTAACCCGACAAGATAATATTTTTTAAAGCTATCGCTCCCACTTTTAGAGGGTCACTCGATGCCCCAACTATGGCTATAGATTTTGGATTAAACAAACCATCTAATTGTCGGGTCATTATATAAAGGTTAGCACAATGGTATATATTTAATTATGCATAAACTGATCGACTATGTTTGTAATCTTTTCATCAAAAACAGCCCCCAGTTTATTGGACTTATTAAGGTTGGCTATTTCGCCCTTAGCCTGTTTGTCGGTATTGTTTTGACTTCCCCCTACCATGCCAGAATTAGTAATTTGTTTGGTGAAGCAGCTGTTGTGTTTTACATCTTAACCCTCATTCCTGGTATTGCCATGAGACTGGGGATCCATCATTCGGTGTTTAACCTACTCCGGCTATATCGGCGGTTTATCGGTATTGCCATGTATCTTTTAGTTTTATCGCATGTAGTTCTAAAAAAATTCCCCGAACTTATACCCGATCTTTCAACCACCCCTACCTTTGAGCTAATGGGCATAGTCTCTCTTATAATTTTTTTGTTACTATTTCTTACCTCAAATAATCGTAGTCAAAAACTATTGGGCATTGGTTGGGTCTATCTCCACAAACTAACCTATATTGGTATGTTTTTTATATTATTGCATCTATCTCTCCAAGGATCGAAAAATTGGGGACTACTGATGTGGGTTACTATAGTCCTCGAACTTGTGTCGTTTTACGTAGCTTCCAGGAGATCTCTTCCTGTTAAAATACGACATGAGTAGTATTGCCAAAATTCTTAAGTTATCCCGTCCTTTGCATGGTTGGATTTTTGTCGCCATAGTCCTGATCGTCGCCCAGTCGGTACTACAACTAGCCACTCCGGTCATTCTCAAAAATGTTGTCGACCAGTTGTCTGTCCAAATAAGCCGTGGTACGGGGGATTATCCCAGTTTGTTTTCTCAGTTTGTTCTCATTCTGATTATCAACTTGGCCATTCTTGTTTTTAGTTCCCTGGGTCAACGACTTGGTGACTTCATCGCCTCCCGGCTGGGGCGTTACCTGACCGAAGTTTACTACCGTAAAATATTTACTCTTCCCCAGCCTTATTTCGACTCTGAAATCTCTGGTAAGATGGTCAACCAGCTAAGTCGGGGTATCAACTCTATCCGTGAATTTATGGGGATGACTACCAACTTTATTGGCCCTTCCCTTCTTCAAGCAACCTTCGGCATTATTCTTTTAAGTTACTACAATCTGACAATCGGATTTTTGGCTTTTCTGGTTTTTCCGGTTTACATCGCTATTTCCAGCTTTTCCACCTATCGTTGGGGACTCCTTCAAAAAGAAAAAAATATTCACGAAGACTCTGTCCGGGGGCGGATTGCTGAAGTAATCAGCAATATCAAGTTGGTCAAAACCTACAATACCCAATCTCGGGAGTGGCAATATGCCAGTGATCAGTATCAGACCATCAACAATATCTATGATCGTCAGTCTACCCAGTATCATGTTTACAATTTTGCCCGTGGTTTTGTTCTGGAATTGGCTTTTGTCAGCATTCTTTTTTTGATTTTCAAAAATACTTTCATTGGTGTCCTCACCTTAGGTGAAATGGTTTTAATCATCCAAGTCCTAAATATGCTCCGGTGGCCGCTTTATGCCATGAGTATGATTCTTGAACGAATCCGTCAGGCTGAAGCCGACTCAAAAGCATTTTTCGAGGTCTTAGATTTGAAAGGTACAGAAGTCTTCCACTCCAAAGCCGTCTCCAAGTTGGTCAAAAATCCCGGGCTTACATTTGATCATGTTAACTTTTCCTACGACACCAGTAACCCCGTTCTTTCAGATATAAATTTAAAACTTGATCGTAAGGAAACGGTGGCTATAGTTGGCCACTCCGGTGCCGGCAAGTCGACTTTAATTAATTTAATTCTCAAACTTTACGAACCAACCTCCGGGCATATTACTTTATCCGGAAAATCTTATCGCCGTTATAGTCACACCTGGATTCGCGAACACATGGCTCTCGTTTTTCAGGACAACGAGTTATTTTCTTCTACCATTAGAGAAAATGTCGCCTACGGTTTACCCTCAGCTACCGACTCAGAAATAATTAAAGCCCTAAAACAAGCCAACGCTCTCGAGTTTGTCGATAAACTAAAAGATGGTCTCTACGCCAAAATCGGCGAAAGGGGAGTCAAGCTCTCCGGTGGCCAAAAACAACGTATCCAAATCGCCCGGGCAATTCTCCACAATAAACCCATCCTCATTCTCGACGAAGCCACCAGTAGCCTCGACTCCAAGTCAGAACGCCTTGTCCAAGATGCTCTGGAAAAATTGTACAAAAATCATTTGGTAATTATCATCGCCCACAGGTTCTCCACTATCCAAAGTGTTGACCGGATAGTGGTACTAGATAAGGGGACTATTATCGATTCTGGTAAGCCCCAAGATTTAGCCCTTCGCCCCGGACTATATTCCGAACTGTTGAAATATCAAATTGAAGGTAACAAAAAACTCCTCAGCAAGTACGAGTTGTACTAGCGTGCTTCAACCATTTGGGCAAGTTTTTCCATATTTTCTCCCGTCAACAGTTCCGTGTGTGTGTTAAGTTGTTGCCGAGCTTCACCCAAAACTTTTGGGCTTCTTGTGCCTCTTCTCTCAAGTACGCTAATAGCATAAGCAAGAATTTGTTTATTTTGCTGTTCAATCGGAACATCTTGTTTTCGGATCGATACTGTTATCGGCCCAAGTGCTAAAATTGGTTTTTCTCCAGCAGAAATAATTACATCTGCCAACACGTATGGAATCCCTAATTCACTGTTAATATTTTTTACAAGTGTTCTTTTGTTCATAATCCTATAATAACATCATATGTCATTTTATCTTGACCGATCTTGACAATAATATAGGATAGTTGGTATACTATAGGATGTTAACTAGATGGGTTTACTCTATTGAGACCGAATCAGAGCGGCTAATGCACTGTGCTCGTCAGATTGCTTGCGGTTTTTATCGTTCCAATGGTTTTACTGTTCTACCTTATACTCCCAGTCAATACTTGTCTCAGATAGTCACTTTTCCCAATTTGTCATACAACAATATCCCTAGGTTTTGGGAGCAAGTCCGCAAAATCAACGTCGACTCTTTCCCTTTAGTTATCGATCCAAAGTTATTTAACACTATTACCAAACTACTTGGCTCAATTGATATAAAAAAACCTCAATTCGATGAAGTCAAAGAACTTTGGACTCAGTGCGAATCCGAAGTTATTTCAGAAATATACAAGGTGTTACCTCAAAAAAATAACATCATCAAAAAAATCACTATTCACCCCACTTCTTTTGGGACTAGTTGTAGTTTTAATCAGATCGAAGACACAGGTGAAGTAATCATGTACCTCCGAGAGGGCAGTGGAGTCCACACAATTACCGAAGCTATCATCACCGTTTTAACCAGACTTGATATTTCCAATAAGCTCAGTGGACTATGGGCCGAGTCAGAAATGATAACTGACTTTTTGGTTACTCAAACTTCAATCGCCAAAGTCATAGAAAAATATGAAGCCGCTGAATTTTTCCAGCCAACAATCCGCGGAACTCGTGGAAAAGAAACAGCCAAAATCATTCAAGAATCAAATCAATATTACCAAAAGCTTGGTTTACCTTCGTTTGACCAACCATTCTCTTTAGTGGATGATAAGCCCCACCTTTTCAATAAACCTATGTTGGATCTAAGTCAGACAGAACTGGGTTTATTCCGTGAGCTGATAAAGAATCAAAACCAAGTGGTCGACTTTGATTCTCTAGGTTCATCCATTTCCAAAGATGAGGATGACTTTAGTCTCTATGCTATTTCCAAAACAGTCCAGCGCCTCCGCGACAAATTCGAAGCCAACGGTATCTCCGGTTCCTATATCCAAACCCTCCGCGGCAAAGGCTATCTACTCAAGAACTAATTATCCTGCCAGATAAATTTCCACTTATTGCTCAATCAACAACCTGTCTTATCTCGAAGAACTTGACGATTTTTTGAATATCTTGTTCTGATAATGGATGTAGATCAGATTTCCCACCAAAGCTTCCCGAAGAGCGAACAAAAAAGACCCCGTCATTTTCGACAAAGCAAAGTCCTTCTTCTCTTCCATTCCCTGATATAGTCGGCGTAGCAAACAGCTCCAACACTCCTACGCCATTTATGTTGATATGTTTTGTCATATATAATTTTATTATAACTGAAATATGATACTCGAAATCCAATGACTTATCTTGACACAACTTTGACAATTACACAGCCAATGTTTATTGGTTAACTTGGACTTTTATTCATAAAAGCAGTACAATCGCACTGACAATATGAAAGACGGACGAAACTGTATTAGCTACGCTATTGCTACCGATGCTGGCCTATCGGAACCAAAACACGGTACTCACCCCATGCCTCTTAATGAACTATTGGGTTATTACGAAGAGGTGCCTCTGGATCGGGCATCTATTGTCGGAGGTGCTGTCAACAATGGTCGTGAAGAAGTGGTCGAGCATCTGGCCAAAGTTGATCCAACAAATAAAACCGTGGCTACACATCGAGTTGGTCCAGGCAAGGCGGTTGAGCCGGTTCCTGTGGCTCAAATAATTTCCACCTACTCAAGTCAAATCTCTTTATCACTTAGAAGGCGGCCGATGATGTCTGGCTCCGATGTCGTCAATGCTTTACTAGATACCACTTAGCTAATTACCGCTCTTTGTTTTACATTAGCTATTCTTTTCCAAGTCTTGAACAGTAGCAGCCATTTGTCAAAACTTAGTTCGCTTGGTTTTACTTCGCCTATCTTCAACATTTTTTTAATGTTTTTTGACTGATCATAGGATATTACTTTCTTAAAAGACTCCATCACTGTCGGTTGCCATTGCGAGAATCCATAAGTTACAAAATCACGGAACTGTTTTCTGTCTTCATCTTTTATATAAGCAGTTTGTCGTTTTGCAAACTTTACAAACATTATCCTCACCTGTGGTTTTTGGGTAAAATTTGTTCTATCTATTTCTCCCAGTATTTCAATTTCAAAAAATGGTTTTGTCAGTATCGAGCTCTGGGTTTCGTTTGGTTTACCCACAAGCTTTTCCGCCGTCTCCTTTTGCATAATTAAATACATCGATGCTGGCAGATTGTCGCTTTGAAGAATTTTACTGATTATTTCTGAGGTAATCGAAAAAGGGATGTTGGAAAAAATCTTATACTTTGTTTTTGGTAGCTCAAACTCCAAAAAATCCTCATTAATTATTTTTATTTTTGGATTTTGGAATTTGGATTTTAGATTTTTGTAAAGTTCCATGTCCTTTTCGACAGCAATAACTTCATTTGCGACTTTTGCCAATTCCAAGGTAATAATTCCTTTTCCCGGACCAATTTCGACAACCGTGTCCTCTTTGTTTATATCCGATACAGCAATAAGTTCATTTACCAGTCCTCTGTATTTAATAAAATTCTGCCCCAGCGAGTCCTTTTGGTGGTAAACCATTGCCTATTATATCCAACTACTGCTGGTAAATCTTTATTTTTTTATTATAAAGATATAAAATATCTCATGAATACACCCACTTTTGAAGTCGTAAGAGTCAAAACATCTTGTCGTGGTTACCCCAACGATGTAGTTACAGATCCAGGTACTGCCAAGGAACTGCTTAGTAATTTTGGGGAAGTTGTCGCCCGAGATGGTGGAGGATGGCAAGTAACTTTAAGGCCGGGTTACAGTACTATGCCACTAACTTTTGTGCCTAGTGACAAGCAAGTTTTGGACGAAAAAGGTCGTCTCGTAGGAACCTTAACACTTGGCTACGATAGTTGGGTCAGGTAACATTACTCTTCGGGAGGTAAAAATTCTTCCCCGTTATCCGAAACTGTTTGTCCTGCCTTTAACCATAAAATATAGTCACATCCAGTAGCTTTCTTTGCATCTCGATCCCATCCAGATGTAGAACACTTCTTCATTCTCTTTCCAGCTGCGGTGGTAAACAGAACTAGTGGTTCACTACACTTTGGACATTTTTCATCGAGTGCCTCGGTTGTTCCATTTATCCATTCCACAAAATCACAACCAACAGCTTTTTTGGTTTCCTTGTCCCAGCTCCCAGCACTGCACTTTTTCATTTTTTTACCGAATCTAGTGACTTGAAGTATCAATGCCTCTCCGCATTTTGGACATTTTTCGTCCAAAGTTTCTGGCTCAACTTCCAACCACTTAACGTAAGCGCAGCCCTCGTTCTTTTTTGTTTGTGGATTCCACGATCCAGTACTGCAGCGTTGGAGTTTTCTGCCGGTTGCGGTAGTGGTAACTTCGGCCATTGGTGCTCCACACTTGGGGCACATTTCACTTTTGTTTGTCATACGTTATCTATAGTAGCACTTTAGAAGTTACAAAACTGTTTTGCATTTTAATTCCAGCTATTCACCCCCCATACTTTCCTTTACCTCGGTTTATCGTACCCAAAATAGAAATTACTGTTTTTCTGTCGGTGACAGTGTCAAAACAAACTATTTCTCCATCAGTTCCAATCTCTTTAACCACTGCTGCCGGTAATGCTCGTGTGTTAGTTGTATCTGTTGTACCGCTTGCCACCAGACCATAGGCAACATTCAAATTTGTCCCATGATGACTATTGTGCTGTGGCACAACCACCCTTTCTGCAAACTCAATCTCATTTTCCTCGTCACTCAAAGCTACCACCGTGCCATAAGCCTTTTTCCCACCCTCGAGATTTACTATCCCGGTAAACACTTTTGCCATAAGTAGGTGGTACTATAGCACATTTACTTCCAGCCATCAAGGCGTCATGAACCATCGTTTTTTGCTCCATGGTCCCCAGTCACCAGTCGAGCTCTTTGCCCTCATCCTCCAGTAGTATTTTGTCTTTATCACCAATCCGGATGGTACTGTAAACTGAGTCGCCGAACCAGCAATATTTGCCTTCTGGTAAGCCATTTGTGTCATCCCTGGGTTTTTAGCAACTTGAAGTTGGTATACTGCCGGTCTCGGGGTCGAAGCCCTCCACTTGAGAAGTGGTTTAACACTAGTTGTACTCGCTCCTGTCGACGGGTTGGTTAACACTGGCGCAGTTGGCGGATTGGCGACTCGAAACGACCAGACAGGCGACCAATCATCAGCATAGGTTGTTCCGGTAGGACTGCAGACAGAGTAGCTTTCAGTACCACAAACTCTCCAATAATAAGTCTTTCCTTTCACCAATGAATCTGTCGGTGGTCTGTAAAGTGATGGAGTTGCCGCATACAAATATTGATCAAGCACTCGTGGCTCAAAAGAAGAGTTTTCCGATACCTGAAACAGGTACCCTGGTCTACCCGGTCCGTCCAGCACATCAGTCCAGTCAAAAGAGAAATAATTTGGATTTAAAATAACCGCACCGTTCAAAGGAAATAGTAAATTTGGTGGATAATACGGTGGTGTATTGTCAATTCTTCCATCAGTCACCTTGCGGTCAATACAATCCGCATATGCCTGTTGAACTTCACTCACCACACCCTGATCATCCTCAACTGTCCAGTAATACACTTTATCACAAACATACTCATTCCATTTTGACGGATCAGATACTACCACTGGACTATCTTTACCTAATCCAAATACTGGATAAGCATTATCCATACTTGGTAACAGTGACAGGTTAACTTTAAACATCGTTCCTACCCCATCATAATCAAAAGAAAAACTAGCTTCACCTTGTTTCAAACTAGATTCCATTGAAGAAAACCCCATCTGGGTAGGTAGATCCACCTCATTACTGGTAGTATCTCCCAATACACCCCGCTGGTTAAGAGTCAAAAAAGTACTAACTACCGCCAAAGTCAAGACAGTCAGTGATAGAGCCAAAATTGGGGTTCTGTATTTGTCCATGAATCATTAAAATAGTTAATATAAAAATTTATCAGTAAATTCGAGTAGAAGTCAAGGGGTTGAGTCTTTTGCATTACTATAATACCTATAGTATAATACTATTATGTCAAAAAGTAATTGTCATGATCGTACGTATACGTTTACTCTCACCAAAGAAGCACTTGATGGCGTCAATCTTTCTGATCCAATGGAGGTTAAGGCTAACATGATTAGAATGTCATCCTACTGTCCTGGTTGTCCTCGTCTTCGCCAACCCAGCGCCAATCCTCCCTGCTATCCGATTGCTAGCTATGTTGAAACAGCCGATCAAAATTTCGTAGTTGAAATAAGTCCTAGTCAAGTGAAGTAAGTCATAGCTATGTTCAGCATGCAAGTCGAATAAAAATATAGTAACCTCTATCTATATATGTCAATTCCTTTGGTCGTTTTTTTTCATCGTTTAGGACTCAAATTATTTGAGGTTTCAGAAAATGAGGAAGTGGCCGAGTTTGTCGACATAACGTCGGTTAACCCTCCTGATATTATCGAGAACCTTTCAGAGTTCTCTGGTAGAGAAGTCTATTTATTGGCCTCGGATGCCATCTGTCACGTTTTCCACCACGAAATTCCTTCTCAAGAAGGTCACCTCTCCCGCGAGTTTATTTTTGAACAAGTTAAAGACAAATTTCCGAGCCACCTTCAGTCTTCAAGCTGGGACTATAAGACTATCAGTACAGACACCCATACTATTGAAATTATAGTGTTTGCCCTTACCGACGAATTTCAATCACTCATCTCGAATGTTATTTCCAAATTGGGACTTAGAATTATTTCACTTGAACCGGAATCTATTGCAGTTACTCGCCACTCAAACCCTGTTCTTGGGATTACCTTTGGTAAAGCAACCCCTCCACCAGTCCAAAACAACACTGCTTCAAATACGCCACCTACTAACGAAACCAACTCCAAATCAAAAATAATCTTAACTGTCATTGGATTGTTTGTATTCATTTTGGCCAATTTTTTTCTTTATTATAAATATAACCAAAATACTTCTAACACTTCCTTGACACCTATCTCTACGGTCAGCCCCACACCATCACCCACCTTATCACCAATCGTTCAAAAAACCTGGTCAAGTCTTAGTCTGTTAATTGAAAATGGAACCACTAAAGCTGGGTATGCCGGCTCAATTGCTGTCAAGTTTGAAGAGGAAGGGATTGTCAATATCAAAACCAGCAACGCTTCTCGCAGTGACTATTCTTCATCCAAATTAACATTCAAAAGCAACTCACTCAAAGACAGCTATTACGAGCGTTTTAGTAAAATATTTTCCGTCTCCGTGTCAGACACGGAGGTAAATACTGACCTAGAAACTGATGTAGTGTTAACATTAGGTACCCTCTAATTATGAAAATTGATCCCAATATTCTCAAGCTAATACCCTCACCATCACCCACGATGAAAGTGGTCACTCCATCGATTAAGACAAACTTTGGCTTTTAATCAATATTGTGTGGCTCCAACTAATCAACTATTTGCAATGGCTGTCTCATAAACTGCCTTTAGAAATCTTCTGTTTTTTTGGCTCTTTAGTTGAAGAAGTCATCGGCCCCATCCCTTCTCCAATTATTTTAATGACTTCTGGGACTATCGTCAGTCAACAGGGGATTCATTGGAGCTATCTTTTTGTCTTGGCATTATTTGCCTCAGCTGGCAAAACTCTAGCCAGTTGGGTTATCTATTATATAGCCGACAGAGCAGAAGACTTTCTGCTTTCAAAATACGGAAAACTCTTAGGAGTTTCACACAAGAATGTCGAAAAAATAGGCTCATATTTCAATGGCACCTGGAAAGATGATTTCTTGGTTTTTATTTTTCGAGCTATACCAATATTTCCTACCTCTACCGTCAGTATCGCCAGTGGTTTTATTAAGTTAGATCAAAAGTCATTTATTCGATCAACCTTTTTAGGTTTCTTTATTCGTAGTTTGTTTATCCTTTATCTCGGATACCAAGGGATTGAGTCCTTTGCTATTATCAAAACATGGTTAGCAGAGTAACTACAATCATTATTGCTCTTGTATTCTTTTTTTCTCCACAGTTTGCCTTTGCATCAGAGCCATCGTATCAAGCCACGGTAACCAAAATAGTTGAGCAAAAAACTATCGAAGTTTTCGGTGCCAGTCAAATTTACCAAAAGATAGAATTATCGATAACTACATCCGATAAAAAAGGTGAGTTAGTTACCATAGAGAACGGTAATCAGCCACTCGCCAACATTATCACCTTTAAAGTAGGCGATCGAGTCTATCTCACTCAGACTACCGCCCCCGAAGGGGTAAAAGAATTCCAAATCACCGACTTTGTCCGCCACGACGCTCTACTTCTGCTATTCATAATCTTTCTAATTCTCACAATTGCCATCGCTAGATTTAAGGGTTTGTCCTCGATGGTTAGTATGTTGCTTACTTTTGTTATTCTATTCACTTTTGTCTTACCTCAGATATCCCATGGTAAAAACCCGGTACTTATCGCAATTATTTCCAGTATACTTATCATTCCCACTTCTTTTTATATGTCTCATGGTATCAATAGAAAAACTTCTGTAGCCATTGTGGGATCTTTAATATCTCTAACCATTACCAGTCTGCTGGCTTATGTTTTTATTAGACTGACTCACTTAACTGGGTTTTCAACTGAAGAGGCCGGCATGTTGTCAATCGATCGTCGCGGTCTACTGGATATGAAGAGTCTGCTTTTATCGGGAATAGTTGTTGGTACTTTAGGAGTTTTGGACGACATCACAGTATCCCAAGCTGCAATCGCCGACGAACTTTCTAAAGTAGGTAACTTTAAAAAAGTTTCTGAACTCTATTTTCGTACCATGGTTATTGGTACTGACCACATTACTTCGATGGTCAATACTTTGGTACTAGCCTATGCCGGTGTTTCCCTGCCATTACTGCTTATGTTCGTCGACAATCCTCAGCCCATATCGGCCATTCTCAACAACGAAATGATTGCTGAAGAAATCGTTCGAACTCTTATTGGTAGTATTGGGTTGATCGTCGCAGTTCCTATCACGACCTATATTGCAGCTAAGTGGTTTCACTTCGCAAACTCAGCCAACTCTGTTACCAAAACATCTTTAGGTCGATAACCAACTAGGTCTTTAACTACTTTACCGCTCTGAAAGATTTTGAGGTTGGGAATACTTCTAATGTTGTAATCGATTGCCAACTGCTGGTTTTCCGGCAAATCAGTATCGAGTTTTACCACTTTAAGCTTTCCTTCCATTTCTTTAGCTAGTTCTTCCAAAACTGGTGCCATCATCTGACATGGCCCGCACCAAGGAGCCCAGAAATCGACAAGTACGGGCAATTCAGAACCTAAAACTTCTGCTTTAAAACTATCGTTACCACCTACATTAATTGGATTTGACATATTTTTTTATATTAATTAATAAATTTTTATCACTGCCTTTTAGTGATTTTAGGCAATTATCAAACTGATCCTCAACCACCATATCCATCACCCGTGAGACGGCTGACTTAATTGCTTTGAGTTGAGTCAGTACCGGAAGACACTCTGCACCACTTTCCATCATTTTTTTAACGCCTTCGATTTGGCCAATGATGTTATTTAGCCGTGCCTCATTTGTCTTCATAACCCAGTATATACTACACCCCATGGGGGTGTCAAGATACAGATTGTTTCAGGCGTTTTTCAGCTATCGGCATATAATAGGGCTATGAGAATTCTAATAGTCGAAGATGAACACCGCATCGCTCAGTCCATTAAAAAAGGCTTGGAGCAGGAACATTTTGCAGTTGATGTCGCTTATGATGGGTTAGATGGTTTTGACTTAGCTACTACCGAAGAGTATGACCTAATCCTCCTCGATCTGATGTTACCTGGCAAGGACGGGCTTAGTATTTGTCAAGAACTTCGTCAAAAATCTATAAACACTCCAATACTTATGTTGACTGCCAAAGGCCAAATTGAAGATAAGGTTACTGGACTAAACATTGGTGCCGATGACTACCTCACCAAACCATTTTCTTTCGACGAACTCCTGGCTCGAGTCCGAGCCCTTTGTCGCCGTCCCAAAAACTCACTTTCAAACGTACTAACAATTGATGGACTTTCATTAGATGCCACCAACTACACAACTTTTAGGGATGGTAAAGAAATTTCCCTTTCCGGCAAAGAGTTTGCTCTTCTGGAATTTTTTCTCAGACATCCTAGACAAATTCTTCGCAAAGAGCGGATTATTGGTCACGTTTGGGATTACGATTCAGACATCCTCCCAAATACAGTTGAGGTTTATATAAAAAACCTTCGTAAGAAGATTGACACCCCGTTTCCTGGCAAGAAACCATTACTCACCACCATTCGAGGTTTTGGATATAAACTTGGTTAACCTAGTTATGTATTTTGTTTTCATTCCTAATTATTAATTCCTAATTCCTAATTAATTTTGTGTTTACCTCCGCTCGCATCAAAATAACTGCCTGGTACCTGCTGATCATTATGACCATCAGCCTGGCTTTTAGTCTGTTTATCTACCGTGTACTTTCTCAAGAAATATATCGTTTTGCCAGAACTCAGCGTTTTCGAATTGAAGGTCGTTTTTTCATTGCCAATATTTCACCACCTTCTCCAGACATTGAGTTGATCGAAGAAACCAAAAACCGATTGGTCATGACCTTGGTAGTTATTAATGGCACCATCCTGGCCATCTCCGGAACACTCAGTTATTTCCTAGCCGGACATACATTAAGACCAATTCAGCAAATGGTAGAAGAACAAAATCGATTTATCTCCGACTCCTCACATGAACTTCGAACTCCACTCACCGCTCTCAAAAGTTCACTTGAAGTAAATCTTCGTGACAAGAAACTTAGTCTGTCACAGGCCCGTAAACTAATGGCAGAAAACATCAAAGAGGTTGATGAACTCCAGTCCCTCTCTGATGGGTTACTTACTTTAACTCGTTACAATTCTTCACCCACTCCTCCAGAATTTAAAAAAGTCCATCTGGCCGATATCGTTGCCCAGGCAGTAACCAAGGTTGACTCTTTGCTTCTAAAAAACGAAATTATATTAAAAAATCAAGTCAATGATGTTACTTTTACTGGCAACCGTCAAAGTCTGATCGATCTTGTGGTCATCCTACTTGATAATGCCATAAAATATAGCCCGGCTGGTTCCACAATTTCTCTCAGTTCAAACGCAAAAGGAAAAACTGTCAGCTTTAGCATCAAGGATCAGGGAATGGGCATTACGGCAAAAGACATTCCGCTTATCTTTAATCGTTTTTTTAGGTCAGATGTCAGCCGTTCTAAAACCGAAATTGGCGGCTTTGGGCTCGGACTATCGATTGCCAAGAAAATTGTTGACACTCATCACGGCCATATTAGTGTTATTAGTTCTCTAAATAAAGGCAGTACTTTTACAGTTAGTCTTCAGGTTTAATTAATAAAATACCGTATGATATTTAACAAGAAAAACATTTTGATTGCCATTGCAGTTTTGGCTGTCGGCTACTTTGGGTATACGTATTTTTTTAAAAATGATGTTGCCACCACTTCATACCAGACGTCACCCGCCCAAAAGGGGACACTAGTAGTTAACCTTGACTCTTCTGGTCAGGTAGCAGCTACCAACAGCCGAACAGTAACCACTACTGCCTCAGGTGTTGTCAAAAAAGTTTTTGTCAAGGAAGGTCAACAGGTCCGTACTGGCACCCCAATTCTATCCATTGAACTAGACCTAAACGGTACTCAAAAGCTTGAAGCTGCTTATGCAGCCTACCAGTCCGCTCAGAACAATCTTAAAACTACTCAGGACAAATTGTTGTCTCTTCAAAGTGACTTAGTTAACACCAAAAATATTTTCGACAATCAGTATTCTCAAATGTCACCCGACGACCCATCCTATATTCAAAAACACAATGCTTATTTACTAGCCCAAGAAAATTACGACAACCTCCAAAGCTCTATCAAGCAGTCCCAATCCTCACTTGAGTCCACTCGCCTATCATATCAAATGGCCTCTTCAACAGTTTATGCCCCAATTAGTGGCACCGTCTCAGCCATATCTCTTTTTCCTGGGATGATCCTCAATCCCACAAGTGACTCGGCCAATAGTACCAATGCTAGCAACAAAATTGCTATCGTCAAAACTGGTGCTACTCCGGCAATCACTGTCAACCTTACCGAGATTGACGTCCCCAAAGTCAAAGTAGGCGATAAAGCAACTGTCACCTTTGATGCTCTACCCGACAAAACGTTTTCCGGAAAAATCATTGCTATAGATACTGCTGGAAGTATAAGTTCTGGTGTTGCCAACTATCCAGTGACAATCCAACTCGATTCCGGAACCGAAGACATCCTTTCCAATATGTCAGCCAATATTAGTATTATTACCGACTTTAAAGACGGTGTAGTTTATGTACCAGTATCCGCAGTCAAATCTCAAAACGAAACTTCGACAGTTTCCATTATGGAAAATGGCACTCCCAAATCAGTCAATGTTACCACCGGAATCCAGTCGACTACCCATATCGAGATCGTCTCCGGAATCAACGAAGGCGATGAAGTGGTTACCGCCACAATCAATAGTGGATCCAAAAGCAGTACCACTACCAAAACTACCACTTCACCGTTTAGTGGATTAGGTGGCGGTGGCGGTCAGGTTCGCATGATTACCCGCTAATATGATTAGTCTAAAAAAAATATCCAAAGTCTACCGCAATGATGGTGTCGAAACGGTCGCATTACGTGAAATCAATTTTGAAATAAAAAAAGGCGAATTCGTGGCGATCATGGGTCCATCAGGCTCTGGAAAATCCACTTTAATGCATATTCTTGGAGCACTGGACTCGCCAACTAGTGGTAAGTATTTTTTGGACGGTCAGGACATTGCCACTTTAAACGATGATCAGCTGGCCGAAATCCGCAATCAAAAAATTGGTTTTGTTTTTCAATCGTTTAACTTGCTACCCCGTACCACAATTCTAAAAAATGTTACCCTGCCCATGGCATATGCTGGAATAGATATTAAAAGAAGGTTGGAGATTGCCCACAAATACATTGACCTTGTTGGATTAACTGATCGTATCGACCATCTCAGCAACCAGCTCTCTGGTGGACAACAGCAAAGAGTCGCTATTGCTCGTTCCCTTGTCATGGATCCAAAAATAATTTTAGCCGACGAGCCTACTGGAAATATTGCCTCAGATCAGGCAGAAAGTATCATGAAAATTTTTAAGGACTTAAATAAACAAGGGAGGACAATTGTCATGATTACTCACGAGCCAGACATTGCTGCCCATGCCAAAAGAGTTATTTACTTACGTGACGGTCGTTTGGTAAAAAAATAAACATGAAATTTTTAGAAATCGTTACCGAATCAATTGGGACACTTGGGTTAAACAAAATGCGTACCGGTTTGGCTGCTCTAGGAATCATTATAGGTATTGGCAGTGTTATTGCCTTGATTTCCTTGGGAACTGGTAGCCAAAAATCTATTGAAAATCAAATCCAATCTCTTGGTGCCAACTTATTGACAGTCCAACCAGGGGGTCAGCGAAATGGTAACGTTAGAACCGCAGCTGGAAGCAATACCACCTTAACTCTCGAAGATTCTAAGTCAATATCTACTTCACCAAAAGTTACTTCAGTAAAAAATGTATCTCCTGAACTTTCCCGAAGATCACAAATAATTGCCGGTAAAAATAATACCAACACCCAGGTTCTGGGGGTTTATCCACAATATTCGACAGTTCGAAAAGTTAGTCTCAGTGCGGGTGTATTCATTTCTGAGAATGATGTCTCTTCTCTTTCCAAAGTCGCCGTACTCGGTCCTCAAGTTGTTACAGATCTTTTTGGTGAAGACTTTGACCCAATCGGACAAAGTATTAGGATAGGCAGTCAGAGTTTTAAGGTTATCGGTGTTACCACTTCAAAAGGTGGTAGTGGTTTTAACAATCAAGATGATATTGTTTATGTTCCACTCAGTACTGCTCAGAAACAATTATATGGAGTTGATTATTTATCATCGATCTCACTAGAAGCAAATTCCGCTGATGTCATGGTTGATGCTCAAAATGAAGTGGGCTATCTCCTCCTCGAGCGTCATAAATTATCCGATCCTACCAAAGCAGATTTTATGATTATGTCTCAAAGTGACATCCTTAATACTGCCTCTCAAGTTACCACCACCTTCACTACTTTACTTGGTGGGATAGCCGCAATTTCTCTGTTAGTCGGTGGAATAGGCATTATGAACATTATGTTAGTCACAGTTACTGAACGCACCCGTGAAATTGGACTCCGACAAGCACTTGGTGCTAAGAAAAAAACTATCATCACCCAGTTTTTAGTTGAGTCGGTTATCCTTACTTTTTTTGGAGGAATTCTGGGGATGGTGTTTGGGATACTCACTTCTTATGGACTTTCGTCACTCATGAATATTCCTTTTGCTATTTCAATTCCCTCTATTGTTTTAGCCATTGGTGTCTCCGGAGCGATTGGTATTATCTTTGGTTGGTATCCGGCTCGTCGCGCTGCAAGTCTGCAACCAATTGAGGCGCTAAGGTATGAATAGTTTCAGGACAGTTTCAGTAAGTCATCTTACAATTATCCATTAATATTATTTACAAAATATGATCAATAAAAATCTTGTGATCACTGCCCTTTTAGTAATTGTATTTACCGGTCTTGGTTTTGGAGCCGGAATTAAATTCCAACAAAAAAGAAGTCCTAGTCTTCGCAACCAATTCCAAGGTGGACAAATGCAAAGAGGTGCTCTTGGTGGTGACCAAAACATTCAAAGAGGTCGTCTGGGTGGCGGCATGACCAATGGTGAAATTATTGGAGTTGACGACCAATCCATTACTGTAAAAATGCCAGATGGTAGCAGTAAAGTAGTCTTACTTTCATCTACTACCACTATTAATAAGTCAGCCGAAGGCTCCATCTCCGATCTCAAAACAGGCGAAAAAGTTGCCATCTTTGGTTCTACCAATTCCGATGGTAGCTTAACTGCCCAAAGCATTCAACTAAATCCAATACTACGTCTTACTCCCTCAACCACCCCCACAAACAACTAAAACCAGATATAATTCCGGTTGATGAAAATTATTGTCATCGGAGCCTCGCTATCCGGAAAAACCACTCTCGTTAGGTATCTACAGGAACACAATATCAACTGTAGTGAAATCGATGAAGAGCTGACTACACTTAATGGTGGTTCATATCCCACCGATGTCGACAAAAAGCACCACGAGCTAGTTCCCAAAATAGTCGCTGATATTATCGCTCGTCCAGATGTTCTCTTTTTTACCAACACCGATTATTTTACCCTCGACGATCTCCGGCTTGCCCGAGCCTCGGGTTTTAAAATCTATCAGTTAGATATCAGTCTGTCCGAGTTGATCAAAAGAAATAAGCGAAGAATTGAAGGCGGAAAATACGAAGACATGTCACCCTGGCTCGAAGATATGGTTGATTACCAAAACGAACTCAAAAAAACCGGACTAATCGACAAAAGCATCGACGCCACCCAACCAGTAGAAAAAATCGCCAAAGAAATAAAACAATAGTTAATGTTATTCTTTCCTTATGACCAACATCACCGATTCTTACTCCCAAATATTTGCCAACAAGCAAAGAATCATGGCAGTTTTCGCCCATCCTGACGACCTTGAGCTTTATTGCGGTGGTACGGTTTCCCGTTTAATTGCTGATGGCAAAACCGTCCGTTCCGTCAAAATGACCAGCGGCGACATGGGTTCACGCCAAGAAAAAATAACTCAAACAGAGTTAAAAATAATCCGCGAACAAGAAGATTCGGCCTCCATGTCCAAGCTCGGAATTCTTCCTGAAAACAACATTTATCTCCGCCTCCCTGACGGTCAAGTAGAAAACGATCTGGAAACTATTGGTCTTCTTGCCCAACAAATTCGTTTATTTCAGCCTGATCTAATTATTACTCACAATTCTGAGGACTCGATTATCCGTTTCGACAAGGATATTAATTGGTTTAACCACCGCGATCATCGTCACACCGGCCAATTAGTCCTTGATGGTTCCTATCCATATGCCAGAGATTTGCTCTTTTTTCCAGAGCATTTCACGAACCCACTCGCCAAGTCCTGGACCTGTACGGAATTTCTTATTGTTGACTCCTATTCCCATATCGATAGTCTTTTCATTGACATAACCGATCATCTAGCTCGTCGAGTTGAAGCCCACTCCCAACATAAATCTCAATATACAGTTAACGCAGCGCAGGATTCCGCCGATTTTTTCACCTCTAGTTGGGATCCAACTGGTCAAAAAAAATATGAAACCTTCCGCTATGTCAAAGCTGATTAATTAAAATGAAAGAAAAAACTTTATACCAGCAGTTAGAAGAAAGTAACTTAAATGTCATATTACCTCGATCTTCAGAACAAATCCATAGCATGGAAACTCCGCGCTCGTTATTTGATATTGCCCATGAAGTTTCAAGCAGAAGAGAATCTTTAATGAGTGGATTAATGGAAGCTGATGGTAGTTTAGATCAATTTGGAAAGCCAGTTGGACGGTTTACTAGTTCTCGAGAAATTGAATCAGCTACATTAGAACTCGATAATATTGAAAAAACTTGGCGTGAGTTTTACCATGATGCTTTAGAGGTAGATGATATTGAGGTTGCAAAATTCGTCGAAGAGACAATACTGCAATATTATGGTTTTGATCCAATCAAAGATTCAGATGAAGACAGTGTCAATGAAACCAACTCCGAAGATGAATGGATAGATAAATTTGCAAATCATTGTTTGGCAACCGAGATAAAAGTACTTCAACTAATTTATTGGCCTATTAAGCTAAAAGAAGACGGTCAAATTACAACCGAAATAAATGCTAGTCAGGCTAGAGTTAAAAGAGGAATTGGTACAGGTGCAGAAGATTTAGAAAGGAACTATCTAACTGCCAGGATAACTGGTCGGGTGAATGATACAGAAATAGGTGAAATTGCCGAGAGATCAAGAATAAGCACATTATTGAAAGAAGAAGGCAAAGTTGGTGTCGGTGTAGTTACATTTGGAAGTGATCCTTATGGAAATCTTCGACTAAGTCTTATCGGCGCTTTTTCTCAAGAGCTTCAAAAAGGGCGACCGTTAAGTCAAAACAGCGTCATCTCTTTTCAGTTAGATTCTCCACAAGCAGCTGATCTAATAATAAATCAACTAGATATTGCTTCCAAAAATAAAGATGACGGTACGCGTAATAATTCCTTGGTAATGCTGAAATTAATTAAAAAACTATATCCACAAGAAGTTTATGAATGTATGTTAGAACATCTAACCAGTAGAATTGAAATCCTCAGTATCAAAGACTATAGAAACGTCGCTTATCCAACCATGAAGTCGACGCTGCCTCGAAAATAGCTTATTATGTCATCGCCGATTAGTTATCATCTTCTAACCAAAAACATTAGTAATTACTTATCTACCAAGGTACCTGCTACTGATATTTCTGATTACATTTTATCGTCACCCTTGGAAGTCGAAAAAATGATAAATGAACTGGACATTTGCATCAACTCTTTCAATAAGTTCCGTATTCTCCCCAAATTTCCCCACAAGGAATATTATCAAAATGCTCTGGAACTAGATAAAGTATTCCATCGCGATCTGCCAAAATTCAAATCGACATTTCAGAAACTGAAAGCAATCTAGAACTAGCTAATAATATATTTTTAGAATTAGCAACCGACAAATACTTTAATGAAGTCTGGCAAATAAGGCCAATAAAAAATCTTTTACCCAACCTTATTCTCTTAATTTATCGCACAACAATTTTAAATTTAAATAAAGAAGTTTTAATTGACTCCACCGGTCATCGTCGTGTCCAAATCTCTTCAACTATTGAAGAAATGGTTTATTACAATTATCTTCTGGGTGATAAATTAAATATTTACGATGCTTTTTCTCTTTGGCTTAATGATTGGCGTGACGAAGGTTTTACTGAGCAGCTATTTATTGCAGTCAAAAACAACCAGAATATTTTGTTCTAGTACTATCCGAGCCATCCAATTAGTATCGAGCCAATTACCATTAACCCAATCCCCACAATTCCCCAGCCGCTTATCTTTTCGTTCAATATCGATATGGCCAAAAGTAGCGTAAAAACAATGCTCAATTTGTCTATGGTTGCCACTGATGTCGCCTTGCCAATTTGCAGAGCTCTAAAATAAAACAGCCAGGAAAGGCCAGTAGTTATCCCCGAAAGTATCAAAAATATCCACGAAGTTTTTGGTACAGCTATCAGCTGTTTTAGATTCCCCTATCCAATTACAATTGCCCTAGGCAATTATCAAAATTACTACAGTTCGTATCGCTGTTGCCAAATTGGAATCAATGCCTTTTATCCCGACTTTCGCCAAAATTGTCGTCAGTGCTGCAAATGCTGCGGATAGCACAGCCAGCGTTACCCAAGTCATGTAAATAGTATAACAATTTGGTGTTAAAATAAACCAATATGAACATCTACCTTGTCGGTACCGAAAAGGAATTTTCTTACTCAACTGACGCTTTCAAAAAAGTCGGCGATGTTATTTATGTCAACAGTTTTTCTGAAATATTTTCCGACCCGGATGAAAAAATATTAGGCATCGCTCCAGGAGTAATCGAATGGAAATTTCCACTCGAAGATCTCAAAAAAATCCAAAACTTAAAAGGCATTTGTACCAAGTCCTCTTGGGGTTTTTACATTGACATTGAGTACTGTCATCAACACCATATTCCGGTTTGCAATGTTCCCGGTGCCAACTCCCGTTCTGTTGCCGAATACGCGTTTTGGATGATGTTATCTCTAGCTAAAAAGTTACCCGAGCAAATCAAAGATAACTTTGAAACACATGAATATGACAGTAATCATGTTGAAATCAGCGACAAAAAAATTGGCATAATCGGACTAGGTAAAATCGGCAACCATTTGGCCAAAATGGCTCAAGGTTTTAGCATGGAAGTTTGGTATTCCGGACGAAGTCCAAAGGTAAACCCATATAAATTTTCTACAGTTGAAGATCTACTAATAAATTGTGATTTTATTATTGACTGCCTCGAAAACTGTCCCGAAACTCAAAATTATCTAAACAAAGACAGACTAAGCTTAATGAAACCGACTGCCTATTTTATAAGTGTTATGGGTGGAGCTGGATGGGGAGTTGAGGACGATGAATTTTTGATTGAGATGGTAAAGAACAGAAAACTGGCAGGTTTTTCGGTAGAGGGTGAACATAAGGGCGACTTTCCAAAAGAGTTTGTCGGTAATGTATTTATCCCACCAGCTTACGCTTGGAAAACAGTCGAAGCCAATGACCGAACCAATAAGATATTTACCGAAACAATGGTGGCTCTCGCTACTGGAAAAATTATTAATGAAATAAAATAGTTAAAAATTATCACATATGAAAATCAAAATCACCGAACTCAAAGTACTAGTAAACAAAGCACTCACCAAATATGGTTATACAGAGGAGGAATCAAAAATAATTTCTGAAGTCTTGATGTATGCTCAACTTCGTGGAAATAATCAAGGTATCGTCAAACTAATTGGCAAAGGCATCCCTAAAGATCCTACTGCCGGAGACATCAAAACCATCAAAGAAACCAAACTCTCGACTTTGCTCGATGGCTCTCACAACCAGGGTATGGTTGTCATGAAAAAAGCGGTTGAAATAGTCACTACCAAGGCCAAAGAGCATGGTTTTGGAATTGTCGGTATCAACAATACCGCCACTTCAACTGGCGCCATTGGTTATTTTGCCCGTCAAATTGCCAAGGAAAATCTAGTCGGTTTTGTCATGGCAGGTTCACCACCGACAGTCAATTTTCACGGATCTTACGAGGCAATATTTGGGACAAATCCCATTGCAATTGGTATTCCCACCGACGGCGAGCCGATAGTCTTAGATATGGCCACTTCAACCATGGCTTATTTTGGACTTATCGAAGCCAAGACCGCTGGACGGTCTATTCCTGAAGGCATTGCCTATGACTCAGAAGGCAACCTAACCACAGATCCAGCACAAGCCATGGATGGTGCTATCCGACCTTTTGACAAATCATACAAGGGTGCCTCACTCTCCCTTATGGTCGACATTCTTACTGGCCCACTCATTGCTGCCTCTTATGTTGGTATAAGTCCCGAAAAAGGTTGGGGTAATTTAATTTATGCCATCGATCCATCAATGCTGGTTGATATTAAAGACTTTAATGTTCAAGTCACCGAACTGGCCGCCAAAGTTAAAGCAACCAAAAAAATGCCAGATGTTGAAGAAATATTTATGCCAGGTGAAAAAGGGGATCGTCTCACCAATCAGCATTTAGATAACGGTGATATAGAAGTCGAAGACAACTTACTTAGTGAATTAAAAAAAGTCGCCGAGCAACAATAAACAACACTTGACAACCTGTGTTGTCTGGTATATACATATATAGTGAGGCTTGATAAATCTATTGAATTTTTGTGGGACAAGGGTAATCTCGATAAAAACTGGTTGAAACATCAAGTCTTAACGTCAGAAAGTGAAGAAATATTTTACGATGATAGTAAAATCATTTTAAAAGACATTCTTCATTCAAACACGGAAGATAGATTTATTATTCTGGGAAAGACTAAAAAAAATAGATTACTATTTATTGCTTTCACCAAAAGGAATAACAAAATTAGAATCATTTCGGCCCGTAATGCCGACAAAAAGGAGAAAAAACTCTATGAAAAAAATGCTTAAAATTCCCAAATTCAAAAACGAAAACGAGGAACGCGAGTTTTGGTCAAAAATTAGTTTGGCTGACTATTTTGAAGCCTCTGATTTTGAAAAAATCAGTTTTCCCAATCTAAAGCCAACTTCTGAATCCATCTCTATCAGGTTGCCAAAATTCATGCTCCATCGGCTCAAGGAAAAGGCCAATGAAATAAATGTTCCCTACCAGTCACTTATCAAAAGCTTTATCAAAGCTGGGTTAATGTTGTAGTTTTATGAATCAAGTCCATATTCTAGTTGAGGGTTACGCTCATCCCGGTGAAAATGGCGCATACCATGCCAGTCCAACATCAACCTTAATCACTACTCGTGATAACAAAAAAATTCTAGTTGATCCCGGTACCAATGCCGCAAAACTACTTGAAGCCCTAGCCAAGTTAAGCATCAATGAATCAGATCTAACCGGCATTTTTTTAAGTCACTATCACCCTGACCATTTCCTCAACATCCGTCTTTTTCCCAATACGGATGTTTATGACGGTGGTATCCTGTGGCAAGGAGACAGGGAAACTTTTTATGAGTCAACCATTCCTGGCACTGATATTGAAATATTAAAAACACCCGGACATGCCGACGAAGATGCCTCACTTCTTGTCAAAACAGCAGAGGGTATTGTCTGCATTGCCCCTGATGTTTTTTGGTGGGAAGATGGTAACCAAAAAACTGATAACATCAACGACCTACTTTCATTAGTCGATCCCTTTGCTAACAATCCAGCTGCCCTTTTAGAATCTCGAAAACTAGTTATCTCCAAGGCAGATATTATTATTCCCGGTCATGGCCGCAAGTTTGAAAATCATTTTCGCATGAGTTGATATATTTCCAAAGTTGCTTTTAAGAATATAATCAGTTATGGTCAAAAATAACGATTCTATTACCAAAAAAGACTTGGTGGAATTTGGTGTCAAATTAGGCAATCAGCTGGAACATAAAATCTCAATAAAATTAGAAGGAAAACTTGAAGAAAAATTCGACATTAAATTTGCCGAGTATTTTGAAATTATTATGACTTCACTTACCAAAACAATCCATTCCTCACTTGGAATTAGTAAATCCGAAACCGACAAAGCCCTTGAAAGAATATCCTATGACGTTGCTGTCCATGATCAGCAAATTACCACAATCAATCAAAAAGTCGACAGTCTCAAAACCAAAGTTTTTGGTTTATAATCAGACATGAAGGATAAAGTAGTCATTATCACCGGTGGCAGTCGGGGAATCGGTAAGGCGACTGTAAATTATTTTTTAGAAAATGATTACCAAGTAGTCACCAGCTCTACGACTGGAAAGCTCGACTACTCTCATCCCAACCTTACTGTTTATCAATTTGATCTGGGTGATCAACTGTCCCGAGATTCTTTTGTCAAAAGTCTAAAAAGTCATGGCAAAATTGACTGTTTAATTAATAATGCCTGGTGGTCTGCCGGTCGCAAAACAGAAAGTTCAGTGGATATTTCATTGTTACAACAGGGACTAACAACCAACTTAATTGGCACGATTGATTTGACCCAAAAAACAATTCCTCTGATGAATAATAATTCAGTCATCATCAATATTGCCTCAGAGTATGGTTCTTTGACTGAAGACTGGGGATTTGTCGCTCCATCATATCGTATCGCCAAGGCAGGGTTAAATATGTTTACCCGAAACATTTACCAACACCAGGCAATAACCGAGGCAAATATTAAAGTTTATTCGTTTGATCCTGGTTGGGTCAAAACTGACATGGGTGGACTAGACGCACCCCGTGATCCATCAGAACCAGCCAAAGAATTATTTGACCTCTATTTGTCAGATAGTCCTACCGGTGAATTTTATCGCGGGCTCGTAAAACGTAGTTGGTAGATATAATACGACTATATGAAAAACAAAATCATCGTCATCACTGGTGCCAGTCAGGGATTGGGAAAGACCCTGTCGTTAAGGCTTGCTAATTTAGGAGCAAAAGTTATCATGTTAGCCCGTACCGAGTCATTACTATCCGAACTAAAAAACGAAATCACCAATGGTGGTGGTACTGCTGAGTATTTTGTTTGCGACGTGACGCTTTTAGATCAGGTAACCGTTACATTTTCAAAAATAAGTGGAAAGTACGGGAATATAGATATACTAATCAATAACGCCGGTCTCTGGACAAATAATAAGTTAGACTCCAGCCACATCGACAGGATCCTCGAAGTTTTCAAGGTAAATTCCATCGCCCCAGTTTACGTTACTAACCAAGTGTTACCAGTTTTTGAAAAACAAAAATACGGACATCTTGTCTATATCAATTCTATTTCTGGCTTGGATATACCCGAAAATAAGGATTGGCCAACATATAGTGCTTCCAAATGGGCACTAAGTGGTTATGTCAAAGCCCTAACCGCCAAGTATGCTGGTACTGACATCAAGGTAACCTCAATTCACCCCGGACCAATTGATAGCAAGATGCCCGCCAACGCCGGTGATGACTGGGGTAATGACAAATCGTGGTTAATGACCACCGACGAAGTCGCCGATGCCATTATTTATGCCATTAGTGCTCCCGGCAAAATTCAAATCGGTACGATTGAATTAAAGAAAACTAATTGGAATCAGTAAAGCTAATCTCTCTTACTAATGGAACTTTGGCAGAATTGAAGTACTATAATTCTAGATTACTGATTACAAAACAAATGTCAAAGAAAATATTGTCAGTCTTTGTCCTTGGTCTACTAATTGGTGCTTTCGTTACCTCAGGTCCACCCAATGTCGAGCCAGTCATCGCTGTCCGAAGAACTACCCCAACTCCAACCAGAGTTTCTACCCCTACTCCCTCTCCGGTTCAAAACCAAGTTGGTGGTTTCTACAAAGACCTCACCGGTGCCAACTTGGATAGTGCATTTTTGGCCTACCACGATTTTTCCGGATTTACTTTTACCAATGCATCATTAAGGTATGTCAATTTACATTCAGCCTATCTGAACAATGCTTCCATGAATGGCGCAGACTTTACCGGAGCAAATCTTACTGGAGTTAATATCACCGGAACCAAGTTAGATGGTGTTAAGTGGTATTCATGTCCACAAGGAGAAGGTCAGTGTGGAACCACCACTTGTCCCGACGGTATCACTTTTCTAAGCACCGATGGTGCTGTTTGTTTCTAAAAAGACCGTAATTTGTTTCATCTCCTCCCCTAGGGGTTTTTACTCTTGGTCAAAAGAATAAACAATTTTTGTGAATTGTTTATTAAATTCTCCAACTTCACTTTTTACATCTTCTCCTCTCATTGCCCGGTCCATCAGGGCTGCAATTACAGACATTTCTTGCTCTTTCATTCCCCGATGAGTTAGCTCTTGAGTCCCGATACGAATGAATATGCGACCATCGGCCAATTCGGAACTTTCAAAATTTGTTGAAATATTGTTGTCAACCAACCTTTTGTACAGCTTTAACCTATCGCCTTTGTCATCAATAAAAACATGAGCTTGGTGGTTTTCTGAATATCGACCGGTATTTGCTCTTCTGACATCATATCCCAATCCTTCAAATGCTTCGGCAATCACATTTGAATTTGAGATTATCTGTTTTGCATAATCCTGGCCAAATTCTTTCATCTCCAAAATTGCCGTAGATAAGGCGATAAGATGAGACACTTGGTTGGTAGAATACAAACATCCATCGATAACTTTATTTGCTTTTTCTGCCAAGTCTGTGTCTCGAAACGCAATCATTCCTTTGTGTGGTCCAGGTAAAGTTTTGTGAGTATTGGCACAAATCACATTGGCTCCTTCTTCCAAAGGTGACTGAAATTGTCCACCCATAATTAGACCAATGGTGTGACTGGCATCATAAATTATGATGACATCACTCCCTACAGCCTCACGAATTTCTTTTAAGTTATGAGCATTTAAGTAATATGAAACATCAAGATATATAGCCTTGACATTATTTTCTTTAACTACTTGACCAATTTTATTTGAGTCAAATTTTAAATTCGGAAAATTATAATCTGCAAAAACATGTTTTCTACCAATCCTGTCTAATATTCCCTTGGTTGCAAAATGTCCCCCATATTCTAGTGGTACTGTCATAACCACATCTCCTGGCTCTGTCGTTGCCAAAATTGTTGACATCATAGCGTGAACGCCAGACAAAACATTAAGGTTAATGCCATTTGCATGTAACATTTCTTTGGCTGCGTTATTTGCTAGTTCAACCAATTCTTCGACGCCACTTATTCCCAAAGCGGTAAAATGCCCAAAATCTACAATATTGTTTTGATCTCCACCACCCATAAAATATCGTTCATTAATTTTTGAATCCAAAAACATCCTTGTTGTTTTAGACATTTGATTCTCATTCGCAGTCAAATGAAGAATGCTATTATTTCTGACCTCATTAAGTTTAATTTTGTCTAAAACATTATTTATATTCATGTAAGGATTATATCTTACAGATATTACTTGTGACAGCCTACGCCATAAATCGAAAACGATGGTGTAAAATAGATATCTTATGACACCTATCACCTCGTTGGGTCTTTCCCGACTCCGCGAACATCTTCAGGAACTAAAAACTGAGCTAGTCCGGACCTTTGATGAGCGTAGTGCTGCTGCTGCCGAAGGGGACTTAAAAGAAAACTCAGCCTACATCTTTATGACCGAACGTGCTCATGTCCTCCAGTCCCAAATCGACAAAGCCTCCGCCGATATTAAGGATGCCTCGATTATCATTCCCCCAAAAGATACTCACAAAGTCGCTCTAGGTCACCGGGTCAAAGTCCTTTTTAAAAACGAAAATCGTGAGTTAACCTTAACTTTGGTTGGTAAAAACGACAACGCGCTTAAGCCCGGCTGGATTTCTGCCGATAGCCCATTAGGCATTGCCATTCTTGGTCGACCCGCCGGTACTTCAGTTATCGTCAACGATCAACCAGTTGCTATTCTGGAGATTACGCACGGTGATATCGAATGACATGTTCCCAGATAAAAAGTGATATATTTCGTCTTTTCTTCGGGTATGATAAATTGTATTTATGAATACAATATCGCCAGTCGTTTTTGAAAATATTCAAATCCGTCGCGAGTATGATAGCCGAAAAGAAACCTGGTATTTTTCAATTGTTGATATTATATCAGTCTTGATTTCTCAACCTGACCATAAAAAGGCTCAAAGTTATTGGACAACTTTAAAAAATCGTCTCAAAGACGAAGGTAGTCAGGTCGTCACAAGATGTGACCAACTGAAATTACTAGCATCTGATGGCAAAAAGTATCTCACCGACGTTGCCGATACAGAAACTCTATTTCGTTTAATCCAATCAATTCCCTCCCCAAAAGCCGAGCCAATCAAGCTTTGGTTGGCCAAAGTCGGTCATGAACGAGTTCAAGAGATTGCCGACCCCGAGAAATCAATTAATCGTGCCAGATCAATCTGGCAGAAGTCAGGTAGAAGTCAAAAGTGGATCCAGCAGCGTACGGTTGGTCAAGAAACCCGTAACAAACTAACTGATTATTGGGCCGATCATGAGATAACCAAAGCCCAAGAGTTTGCCATTCTCACCAATCTAATTCATCAAGAATGGTCTGGTGTTTCTGTAAAATCTCACAAAAATATTAAGGGTCTAAAACATCAAAATCTTCGCGACCACACCTGCCTGCCGGCAGGCAGGTGACCGATACCGAGCTATCCACTCGTCAAATCTCCGAAACAATCGAGGCAACTGGTCTAATGGAAAACAAAACTGCTGGACACGAAGGTGGTCAAATATCAAAAGAAGCCAGACTAAAACTAGAACAAAAAACCGGCAAAAAAATAGTTTCCAACGAGAACTATCTATCTGATGTGTCCACAGCTTTTTCCAACGCTAAAGATGCAATTAAATATCTTCGCAAATCAACCAAGTCAAAATCAAGATAATATTAACAGTCAACTCTACCGGTAACTAACATTCTGGCTTATAATCAGGTATGAAAAATCGTGTCGGTCTTGGAACATTCCCACTAGCAGGTGTATTTAGTCCAATCACTACTGATGATGCTGAAAAGTTAGTCAAGAAGTTCATCGACTTAGGCGGTTATTACTTTGACACCGCCCCGCTTTATGGCAATGGAGAAATCGAGAAATTGCTCGGTAGAGTATTAAGGTCAGTTCCCAGAGAAAACTATTACATTGGTACCAAAACAATAAAGCATGTTGACGAAAACGGAAAACTATTTAAGAGCGGAAAATACGATGATGTGGTCAAACAGATTGACAACTCACTCTTGCGATTAAATACCGACTATGTGGATCTATTGATGGTTCACCAGCCAGACGAAAGTGTCCCTATCGAAGAGACATTAAAGGCGATGGAGCACCTTCAAAAAGTTGGTAAAGTCAAAGAATTGGCAGTCTCCAATGTCGATTTAGACGAGCTAAAAGAATACAACCAAACGGGAAAAATAAAATATGTCCAAAATAGATTTAGTCTAATTAGTCGAAGTTTATCTCCAGAGTTCGAGAAATACTTACTGGATAACCAAATATATTTACTCCCATATCATTTGCTGGAAATCGGTTTACTAACAGGAATCGCATTTGAAAAATATAAACTAAGAGAAGGGGACTTGAGAGAGAAGCTGTCATATTGGAGTAATGAAAATCAAAAGGTAATTTTCGAATGGGTTAGAAATTCACTGGCTCCTATCTCAAAAAAATTAGGTATAACGATTGGGCAACTCAACCAAGCTTGGGCACTTCACCAGTCATTCATAGATTACATTGTTGTTGGTACTACCAATCCCGAATATCTTCAAATAAATCTTAATTCAAGTGACATAAAATTAAATAGAGAAACCTTGGCTGAAATCGAAACTGTCTACAAAAAACTCGAAGAAAATATAAAACAAAAATACGGTCAGACAATGAGGGAGTTCAGAGGCCTAAATGAAAAGTTTTACTAAGTAGACTGTCACGGGTTCACTATCTCATCACATATCCCGCACAAACATCCAAACATATTCCCGTAATATGAGCTGACTCGTCGGTGGCTAAAAAATAAACTGCATTGGCAATGTCTTCCGGTTCTCCCATTCTTTTCAAAAGTGTCGCCTCAACTAGCTGGGCTACCCGCTCAGGGTTGTAATTTTTCATCATATCAGTGTTTGTCGCTCCAGGAGCAACTGCGTTTACCCTAATCTTTGGTGCTAGCTGCCTAGCCATACTTTTTGTAAACCCAAGTAATGCGGCTTTGGTACCTGCATAAATTGGGTCAGAACTGCCAACATGGGACACGGTCGAAGAAATATTAATTATCGTCCCTTCAGCCATTTTGTCCAAAACATTCTTGGTGCACAGGTAAACACCAACTTCATTCACCATAACTACCTTGTTAATTGTCTCAATATCGTAGTTATTCAGTCCTTTTACGTAGGAAAACATTCCTGCATTGTTAACCAAACAGTCTATTTGTCCAAAGTCTTTAAATGCTCGATCAAATGACTCAGAAATACTTTTTGAATCAGACATATCCATCTGGTAGTATTTGCAGTTTTCAATTTCCGGACCTGGTTTTGTTCTATAAAAACCAGCAACCGACCAACCATTACCCGAGAATTTTTTTGCAGTCGCTAGACCAATTCCTCTGGAAGCACCAGTAATGAATACTACTTTTTTCATACCTGATTTTATCATTCAACCAATCAACTCAGCCAGTGGCTATTCAATCAAACAAAAAAAATCCCCCCGATTTCTCGAGGGGATTTAAATTTAACTAAATAAATTTAGTAGTTGTCACCACCGCCGTAGCTTCCGCCACCGCGATTGTTTCCACCACCATATCCACCACTTCTTTGTGGACCACGTGAGTAATTATCACGTCGTGGGGGTCGATCTTCCATTGGGCGAGCTTCGTTGACCCGAAGTGTTCGACCTTCGAATTCTTTACCATCCCACATGGAGATAGCAGCATTCATTACTTCCTCAGATTCGACTTCTACAAATCCGAAACCCTTGGATTGACCAGAGAATTTATCTTTAATAACAACTACTGAAACGATTGTTCCAGCTTGCGCAAAAGCTTCGCGCAGACTATCTTCGGTGGTTTGATAAGACAAGCCGCCTACGTACAATTTTTTTACCATTCTGTAAAAAACTATTAATAATGTAGTGGCCTCTCCCTCAAACTTTACTTCAAAGAATCATCCCTACAAGTAAGCATTATACCTTAATTCCTGTTATTCCACTACTTCTTCTTCCAAGACCACTTCATCTCCCGAATCTACCGGTGCAGTTTTAGCCGCTGGCATCGGTGTTGGGTAAGTCAGCGTAAAGCTATCGGTTATCTGTGTACTACTTTTACTGTCTGTCGAATACTCCAAAGTAAACAGTATATTGTCGTCAATAATACCAATGGTGGTCATTCCCCCCTTAACTACTTTTTTACCTGGTTTACCGCTTAATTCACTATCTATAATTACTCCATCTTTGAACTTGGCTTCGCCTTTTACCCAGGCACTTACATCTTTATACTTGCTATCTATGGCCATTATTTTTAGTCCATCAGTGGTTGTCAAGTTGGCATATGAAGTATTGTCATTCGAATCAGTCGTCACTTTAATCGTCCCCGGATAACTAAAAACAAATCCCGCTTCATCTGTCCAAGTTAGGGTATTTATTGTTGGAATTGGTGTTTGTTCTGGTACCATTGTCGGTGTTTGCTGTTTTGGTGGTGTTATTTTTGTGCACGCTCCCAACACCATACTCACAAAAACCACCATCAGCAATTTGTGTTTTGTCATAAGCTAAGATAACATAAACCATCATGAAAAACTCTTTGTTTTCAGTTTTTATTTTTTACTTTTTATTTTTTACTTTTGTTTCTTCTGCCAATGCAGCTAAGAAACGAGTCTATGGTTCCACCGCTGTAGTTTCCACCACCTCCAAATCAGTTGTTGTTTCACCCCGTCTTCGCCGCGATAAAGGTGCCCTCCTTCTAAATGTCAGCGGCCTGTCTACAGTCAAGTCTCTTACCTACGAACTAACTTATACTGGTAGTGGGCAGGATCAGGGTGTTTTTGGGTCAATTGAACCTTCAACTTCCGGCAATAGTACTTCAAGATCTCTTTACTTTGGTACCTGTTCGCATAACGTTTGCAACCCTCACTCGGGTGTCAAAAACGCCCGTCTCACTGTCACCATCAAAACTTCCGCCGGTAAAAACATCATCCGCCGTTATCGCATCAAAACTTAAATGGATCTAAAAAAAATATATTCGTGAAGTTCACAATTGGACGATAGAAGGTGTTAATTTCAAGGACATTACTACGATTCTCCAAGATCATACAGTGTTCAAATATACCGTTGATGAGATGGTAAAACCTTATCGCGATCAAAAGATCGACAAAATTATTGCCATCGATGCCCGCGGATTTCTTCTGGCCACCCCCATGGCATATCTAATGAATGCCAGTGTTAGTCTCGTTCGCAAAAAAGGTAAGCTACCCTATCTCTCTATCGAAGAGGAGTATCAAAAATAATATAGTCCTGATATTTTAACAATGCACCAAGACGCCATCACCCCTGGCGAAAAAGTAGTTGTAGTTGATGACATTTTAGCCACCGGAGGTACTATGAAAGCTTCCATTAAGATGATTGAAAAACTTGGCGGCGAAGTTGTCGGCTGTAGTTTCATTATTGACCTACCCTTTTTGGGTGGCAGTCAATTACTCAAAAAATACCCCCTCCACTTTCTTGTCTCCTACGATTCGGAATAGTTACTCTTTTGTGATACAATCAACACATATGACACTTTCATCCACTTTTTTTGATATGTTTCCCACACCAGAATCCGTAGCTAAACAAACGGACGAAAATGCAGATGCACTCAGACAGCAAAGGCTCCAAATAACATCCCTCGCTAGTAGTCGTCAGGTTCGCAAGGCTCGGTCTGCAATTCAGCATATCGCTCAGGCAGAGCCAGTCAGAGACAACTTTTTCTTTCAACCAGTAGGTAGACTGAAGCCTATTGTCTCGATAGAAGACATTCCGTCAGCCGTCTTAGCCAAAGACACCCTTACCCGTGTAATAGCCAGTGACGTTTTGTTGACAAGGCGAAGAAAAGCTTAATCAATACCCCTCCACTTTCTTGTCTCCTACGATTCAGAATAGTCACTATCTTGTGCTACAATCCACACATATGAACAAATTCACGTTCCAGCCCCAAACTATATTTGTTGACGAAAGCCTTGTCCGCACTCCAGAAACTGCTCTAAAGATGGCTACTGCCATAAGAGTTCTTGAGTCCCGACGTAAGCTATTAGATCATGATATTTTTGTCACTGGTGACGGATCGCCAGCCGTCACACCTCTCGATAAAAGCATGGTAGGTATTCAGTTAAGGTGCGACCTTTTGTTTGCACTAGCACACCAGTCAACTGTCGAATCATCACTAATGTTAAGGGAGACCAAACGTCGTCTTGACAAATAGGGTTTTATCTAGATTCTCTTTTTAGTCTCTTGACTTCGGGTTTTATTCAAATCATGAAATTTGTGTTATAATATTCACATGAACGCCAAGACCATCAATAATCTTGATAGAGGTTTAGCTGCCAGAGATGCAGCCATCGACATCCTGGAAGCCGGAGTTAGTTCGTTATCAGGCGATATGGCTAGATTCATCAGAGGTCTAAAAGTTAATACTAACCTTGATGAAAATTTAGCTGCCAGAGATGCAGCCATCGACAGCCTAAGAGCCAGGTGGGATAAATTGAAACCTAAGCTTCCCTAACCAGACCAACACGTCCTATATTCTTTATCAAAATCGAGTTTAATAAAGTAACCAGTTTGTTCTGTTCCAAATTTATAAATCCCGTTTCGCATATTTTTTGCTACCTTGACTTCGGGTTTTATTCGGGTTAAATTTATCTAGTTTGTTTTTACTTTTTATTTTTTACTTTTGAATTTATGCAATTAGATGTTCCCGTTTCTGTCATCTCTTCTTTTAACCACCATCTCAAAATAGTTTCTCCCCGCAAAGTTCTCTTTGGTGGTCGGGAATATTACGTCACCAAAATTGGTCTTCATCACACTCATCGTATTGGTCGCACTCTCTATCATGTCTTTTCGGTTGCCGCCAACCACACTTTCCTTAAGTTGAGTCTCAACACCGATAACCTCTTTTGGAGTTTGGAAGATATTTCTGATGAAGTTTAATCCGGCCGCCTCATCGGTCATGCATCTCGATCTCAACTCTTGCTTTGCTTCCATCGAGCAGCAAGCCGATCCTCATCTTCGCGGCAAGCCGGTAGCTGTGGCTGCTTATGTTTCTCCGCGCGGTTGTATCCTAGCTGCTTCTGTCGAGGCCAAAAAAATGGGAATCAAAACTGGATTTAGAGTCAAAGACGGTCGGGCTCTTTGCCCCGACCTAATCGTCATTCCGCCCGACACCGACAAATATCGTTTTGTCCACCATCGCCTCCACGAGCTGCTATCCTTCTATACCCCATTGCTTGTTCCCAAATCAATTGACGAGTTTGTCCTCGACTTCAAAGGTAGTCAATGTTCTGATTTACATGCTCTTAGTCGTGTTATCAAGACCAAAATAAAACAGGAAATAGGGGAGTGGCTAACTGTCTCGATCGGACTCGGTCCATCACGTTTCTTAGCCAAAGTTGCCTCAAATCTAAAAAAGCCCGATGGTCTCGAAGAAATCAATATTAATAACTATGAAGCGATCTATCCCCGTCTGACTCTTCCTGATCTTCATGGTATTAATTCCCGTTTTGCCTCCCGTCTCAATGCTGGTGAAATCTACACCGTTACCGACTTTTACAACGCCAATATCGCCCATCTTCGCTCTGTCTTCCGTTCCATCTCCAGCTACTATTGGTATTTGCGTCTTCGGGGTTACGAGATTGACGATGTTGATTTTGGGCGTAAAAGCTTTGGCAATATGTATTCTCTTCCCGCCTCTATTTCTGCTCCCACCAAACTTGGTCCCATTCTCCACAAGCTGGTGGCCAAAACTACTTTTCGTCTCCGTAGCTATGGTTATCATGCCAGAGGCTTTTACCTGGGGTTGCTTTTTAGCGATCATAGTTTTTGGCATCATCACTATTCCCTCCCTAGATATCTCTTCCACGAAAATGACGTCTACAAAATTTTTTACCGACTTCTTCTTCGCGCGCCTCTGTGCAAAAAAGTAATTAATCTTGCAGTCTCGTGTTTTGACCTCAGATCAGACAATATGGTTCAGTTAGACCTATTTAATACTGTCAAAAAACAACTAAGTATATCAAGTGCTATGGACAATATTAACCGAAAGTACGGGAGTTTTATTATCTCATCTGCCGGTATGTCTGGCACTGACTCACTTGTTCCAGATCGAATTGGATTTGGTAATGTTGATCACTTGACAGACATTTAGACTACCACTACACTAGTAGTAGTTATGGATCAAAAAATATTAGACAACTTTAAGAATAATGGTATCGACGCTTCCTTTTATGAAACAGCTGAAGAACTAAAAGCTCAGCTTTATAAGTTAGTCCCGCAGGGCTCTGAAGTTATGACAATGACTTCAGTTACACTGGATGCTTTGGGTATCTCCCAAGAGATAAATGAATCCGGTAAATATAATGCGGTCAGATCAAAGTTATTCGCTGGTGATTCTGAAGCCAGGTATCGAGCTTCAGTTCCGGAATATTCCATCGGTAGTGTTCATGCGGCGACCGAAGAAGGTCAACTGGTCATCGCCTCAGCCACCGGCAGTCAGTTACCAGCTTATGCTTATGGTGCCAAAATGGCCATTTTTGTAATCGGTATTCAAAAACTCGTCCCCAATCTGGATGCCGCCTTCAAACGCATCTATGACTATGTCTTCCCATTGGAAAACGAACGGGCACTCAAGGCTTATGGTTCAGGCAGTGGTGTCAATAAATTATTAGTTATCAATCGTGAGGTAACCCCGTCACGTATTAAAATATTATTTATTAATCAAAAATTAGGATTCTAATTATGAAAAATTTATTTCTAGTCGCACTCGTCGTCTTTATAGTCGGCAGTGGTTACTTCTATATGAAACAATCACCTACTCCCGCTCCAGTAGGTACCAACACCTCAACTGAAGTTACTCAAGCTATGACTGAAGGAGCCACCCAAACTTTCAATATAAAAGGTTTAAATTTTGCCTTTGATGTTAAGGAAATACGAGTTAAAAAAGGCGATAAAGTCACCATCAACTTTACCAATACTGAAGGTTTCCACGATTTTAAAATCGATGAGTTGAATGTTACCTCCAAGCAAATACAGGCTGGTGAAAGTGAAACTGTAACCTTTACTGCAGATAAAGCCGGTACCTTCGAATACTACTGTAGTGTCGGTCAGCACCGCCAAAACGGTATGTGGGGTAAACTTATCGTTGAGTAAGCTTCGGTTATAAATTTAATAGAAACAAAATGCCTGACCGGCGACCCCGAGTCCGGCATTTTTTGTGATATCCTTATTTTCATGCTGACCGAACTCTTTTTCGACATTGAAACCAAGAAAATTTTTGATGACATTATAGGCAACAACCCCGCAGATTTGGGGATATCTATTATCTCTGTATATAAACGTCAGCTCAACGACAGACTCAATGAAGTTAGTGGACAAATGTATAGCTTTTGGGAAGAGGATTTCCCTAAAATGTGGCCATTATTTACTAACGCAGATCGCATAGTCGGTTTTAACACTGAGCACTTTGACATCCCCGCAGTAGCTCCTCTTGCGCCATACGATTTTCGTAAACTAAATCATTTTGACATTATGACCCATGTCAAAGAATCTCTCGGATTTAGGTTAAGTCTCAACTCTATCGCTAGCGAGACTTTAAACGAGACCAAAATCGATCATGGCCTAAATGCTGTTCGCTATTGGGCGGAGCACTCTCCCGAGTCACTCGCCAAACTTAAAAAATACTGTGAAGCCGATGTTGACGTCACCAAAAAAGTCTATGACTATGGACTCAAACATGGTTTTTTGAAATTCAAAGATAAATGGAATACAGTCAGGACACTGGAAGTTGACTTTAGTTACCCCAAAGCACAGCAAGAAGATCTACAAGCTAGCCTTTTTTAGACTCTTCACCGTATATTTCGTCCATCAAAAACTCCATTTTGTTCACTGGCTTTTGAGGTAACCCGCTTTTGACAAATAGTTGCCAGCAAGAATGTACCCATTGATATTTCTCCCCTCGACTACCATGGAACTTGTCCCAAAATTTTCCTCCAAACTCCCGCAATTCTTCTTTCATGGTTACCAGGTTATGAAGATGATTCATTAGTAGAATTAGTAAGACTTCTTTGTCGGCATTTTCTAATTTTTTAAGATAGTGTTTCTTTTTATCCAGCCATTTTGTACCCGGCTCAACATCGATATTGTTGGACATCATCGCCACCATTCTGGTTACCTCACTCCCGAAGTCATTTTCCATATCCTTTAGTTCGTATCCTTCAACATCTTCGATCAAATCATGAAATAGTGCTGCGATAATTGTATTTTCATTGTCAGTATATTCTGAGACCATCCAGGCGACTGTAATGGGGTGAACTATATAAGGGGTAACTCCGTTTCTTCTAAATTGGTTTCCGTGCATCCTTGCCGCCACTTCTATTGCCTTGTCTATTCGTGACGACCATTTCATATTAGTAAATAATATAACACTATTTTACTAATACTTCATTGATCAAAAATTTTAGGATTATAATTATAAAATTTTAGAATCTTCCTCTTCACTCATTGTTGGTCTGGAGATGATGTATATATCAGCCTTGTATTCGTCTTGGCCGACTTTTTCAGCCTCTCCTTTGAGAACCATTTCATAAGGGCGACAATTACGACATCCTTGTTCTCCACTGGGGCACAAAAATCGTTCGAGTTGTCTTGCTAACTTCATCTTTTTAGCAATTTTAAGAATCTTATCGGCAGATGATTCAATATCGGTTAGTTCTTTTTTAACCATGGTATCGCTATTACTGAGATACCAGTACCATGCTCCATCTACTTTTCGCTTTTGGCAGTTGTGGACCAGTAGGCTATAGATTGGTAGCTGTAATGACTCCACTCCTTCCTCGTTTTTACTGGTCTTAAAGTCAATAATCTCTACACTATCTGATTGACTGTTGTACTTCAGCCAGTCAATCTTGCCGCATAAAATAATGTTGTCCTCCTCTGATAACCAGTAGTAGGGTAATTCCATATTAATCTTCACGGCTAGTTCTGCCACGGGACCAGGATGGTTGGTTACCCTTCGGATCATTTCTTCACCTCTAATTTTATATTTATACTCAGTATCCTCATCTAAGAAGCCTCCCATTTTTCCAGAGACTTTCTTCCAAGACCTATTAAATTTATCTAGCAGTGGTTCCTTAAACCTATCACTCGTCTTCAGTTCTGATAACGATTCCACTACCTCATGGACCGCTGAACCAAGTGCAAGCGGTGGGGATACTACTTTAATTTTATGTCCCGTTTCTGGGTCTTTATACACATTTCGTAAATAATAACCCCGAGGACATTCTAAAAAACTTCCAATTGAAGAATGTGATACCCAAATCGCGCTATACTTGTCCTTAGCCATTACCAATCTTATCCTATTTAATTCTTAATTCCTAATTCCTAATTATGCCCCTCATTCGTCTCAATAAATATCTCGCCAGTTTGGGAGTTGCCTCTCGGCGTAAAATTGATGAGTTTACTTCTCAAAGGCGAATAACTATTAATGGTCGGATTGCGATTCTGGGCGACAAGGTTAACACCGAAATAGATAATGTCGTTGTCGACAAAAAAATAATTCCCCCTCACCCCCAAAAACTTGTCTATTATCTACTTAATAAACCAAAATACGTTTTATGTACTTCTAGTGACGATCGGGGCCGAGATACGGTTTTGAACTATGTCCCCAAAGGCACCAGAGTTTATCCGGTGGGCAGATTGGACTACGAATCAACCGGTCTAATTCTATTAACCAACGACGGTGATCTATCACTAAAACTTACCCACCCCCGTTACCACCTCCCCAAAGTATATTTAGTTACCCTCTTGGGTAAGACACCCCAGTCAAAAATTGCCTCAATGGTTAGTCCGGGAGTAAAAGCCGAAATCGTCAGTCAAGAAAACAATCATACGATTATCAAAATAACCCTGTTCGAAGGTAAAAAACGCCAGATCAGACTTCTTTGTGCCTCGCTCCATCTCTACGTGCTCGACCTCCAGCGGATTAGTATTGGCCCACTACTTCTCAACAGGTTAGCCCCCGGAGAATACCGGGAGCTATCCTCATCAGAGTTAAAATCTATCCGACTTTGACTTCAATTTCTTTTGGTTTGGCCTCTTCGGCGATCTTTGCCTTAATGGTTACCACGCCATCTTTTATTTTGGCGTCGATCGTCTTGGTATCAATCGGTCGGGGTAGGGACGTGACATAGTCTACAGAGCTGGCCATCTCCCATTTTTTAATAACCTTTCCCTTCTTCCTCTCTTCATCCTTTTCACTGGCGCTTCCATAAATATGAAGCATTCCGTCATGATAGGTGACTTTTAAATTCTTTGGATCCATTCCTGGGACAGGTGCTTCTACTGTGACTTCAGTTTCATTGTCATCAATGTATACATTAAGGCCTGAATTTGATTGCATATCTGGCCAATTATCTTCATCCCAAGTTAACGGATGCCAGTTAATAAGCGGGCTATATGGTAGATATCGCATATATCTTTCTCCTCAATTTAATTAATAATATTTAGTAATCCGTAGCTCTTAAGAGCGTAGGATACTTAGCAGTATAAGATAATCTGTGCCAGCATGTCAAGTACCAATATGCCAAGTTTCGCTGACCAATTCTCGAAAAACAGACCTGGACACCAGTCTATACCCTTGTTCAGTCAATATCTTTTGATGGTCAACTCCATGGATAATCTCACCATAGGGGATCACTGTAATAATGGATTCCGTCGGTTTCTTTCGAATATCAATTATTTCAATATTTGGTTTATAGTAGCGCAGCGGATCACCAAAACTTTCAATCATATAGACTTTGTTCGGCAAGTTTACAGATAATGTCTTCCAATCCTCTCGATGAAATGTGGGGAAGCTTATATATACCAAACTGAACAACAGTGATCCGGCCACTATCAGCTTGTTTTTGTTTATTGCTAGCCCCATAAGAGGAATAGTGTATAAAAAACGAAAATACTGCAACATCGGTGTAAATATCGAAAATATTGTCCCCAGAGCTATACTTGCCCAAAATAAAAAAGAGTAAACATTCTTTTTAAACAGTTTGGAAAACACATACGCCGACCAAATACCCACAATCGCATAATAGACTACCTTTGGGTAAAAACTTATTCTCCCACCAGTAAATTTCATTGGTATAAGTAACAAATTTTTAATGTTTGCTTTCCCTAGTACTAGACTCCAGTTAGTGACTGTACCCAGAATTTCCTTTGAGTATTTCATTTGACCAAATAGTAGTGGGCTAATTACTAAAATACCCAATATTGGACCCAATGAAAATTGAAACAATGGTTTATATCTTTTGTTGACTAGTAGATATAGCCCTATTCCCATAGTCAAAAAAATCGATCCATAGAACACCCAAAAACTTAACCCGGCAGCAAGTCCAGAATATAAATACTCTTTTCTAATTAGAAAAAAAACGGACGTAGTTAGGAGCATGGTTACTAGTGCATACATCCGTGTTTCGTGAGAATAATATACGATAAGTGGGTTAAAACCGACTATCATTGCTGCCTCAATTCCACCCAATTTATACACGATAAAAACAGTTATTAATGTAAAAATTGTGGAAGGTATCCGTAGAGATACTTCAGAATATCCAAAAATATCCGCCCAAGTTTTTAGAATTAAATAGTACCCTGGTGGGTGAAAATCATATTTAGAAAAGTTGCTGACAATTCCTAAATAACTATTATTTTTAGCTACATTCGCTGAGATAGCCTCATCAGGCCAAAGAGATTGGCTAGCCGCGGCCAGATATAAACCAACTAAAGCTGTCAACAGCCACCAAATTTTCATGTTACACTAATTTAACATGAAAAAATCCACCCCCAAAAAGACAGTTAAGTCTGCCAAAAAATCAGTTAAAAAAGCTACCAGACCTGCAGTCAAACCAGCTGCCAAAAAGGTAGTTTCTGTCCAGTCACCAAAAAGCAGTTCTCTCAGCCCTTTCCAAATATTACTTTGGCTCTCAATTATCTTTTCCTCAATATTAATAATTGTCAGCAAACTATGATAACTTGGCTCAAACGTAACTGGGCGCTAGCCGTTCTTATTCTTTTTGTTGTTTTCTGGGGTAAAAGCAAATTTGTCTCTCAGAACGTAGGTTATAGATCAGGTACCTTACCTATATCGGGTGGTGGTTCTGCTGGAGTTATGATGCAGGACAGTAGCTCCATTTCTGCACCATCAGCCAAAATGATGCCCTACGGTCGCGAGTCTGCTCCAACTGACAATGTTTCCCGAATGGTAATTCGTGACTCAAGCCTATCCCTCCAGGTCACCGATGTAGCCGCCGAGGTTAGTGCTATCGAAACCTTGGCCAAAGGTTTTGGTGGTTATTTGGTTAGCTCCAACCTTTCCCGTCCCGAATCAGCCACCAATGGCTCCATTACTGTCCGCGTTCCCGAAGAAAAAAGATCTGAAGCCATGGCTGCTTTTAAGAAACTAGCCGTCAAAGTAGTTTCTGAATCTGTTAATGGCAATGATGTCACCGACCAGTATGTCGATCTTAGCGCCCAGTTGGCCGTTCTCACCAAAACCAAAGCAAAATTTGAAGACATTTTAGATAAAGCCACTCGAGTCGAAGACCTAATGAATGTCCAGCAGCAACTGGTAAATATCCAACAACAAATAGATTCAGTCATTGGTCAACAAAAATACTACGAACAGTCAGCCAAACTAAGTCTGGTTAGTGTCTACTTATCAACCGACGAGCTGGCTCTGCCTTATGCCCCCACCAACGAGTGGCGTCCAGCTGTTATCTTCAAGGAGGCCGTACGTTCACTTATTGCCAATATCCGTGGATTGGGAAGTCTTATTATCTGGGGACTTGTTTATCTACCAATACTAATCCCTGTTGGATTGGTGCTGTGGTATCTGAAGCGACGTGTCTAATCCGCACTCCAATACTACCGTGCCAAATATCAGTTTCAATAACTCTTAGGCGTATTCCTTCGTACCTCCATCCGTGGTGGATGCGTTGCTTCTTGCCACTGTCATCCATATCAGACAAATCTGTTCGTCTATTCCAGTTATGGGTAAACAAAGATAAAAAAGTACCATGCTTGTGAACTAACAGCTTCCCGGGATGTCTACTTTCCGACCCTAGGTCCTTTAAAAAATATTGCAAACCTATTTCTATTCCATTAATCCCCTCAGGTTGAATTTTATTCATCTCTCCTTCAGTGATGGTTTTCCCCTCCTTAGATAGTTGAATTATTTCGGCTGACATATGTTTTAAAAATCATATTCTTTAATCATCCCTACCGCAGAAGTATTAGCAATTTTTTTGGCTTTATTTTCATCAATCCCATTCCACATTTGTGCCTCAATCGCCATTTCTTTAATATTTCCAATTAATTCATTGTGTACACCATATTTATTTTCACCATCTATCCAAAGAGCTGGAAAATTACGAATAATTATTCCTTCTAGTAAATAGTTATTGTAATATCTTTTTCTAAGCGCTGAAGGATTGTCAAAATAGGGGTTTATTATGCTTTCCCCAGGACCAGCTAGCAAGTCCCGCACAATCATGCCTGTTAGTTTTAACATCGCAACTGACTTGATATTGTCAGCCATCATTGTGTCAATTTTTTGTTGCAACTCGGGATTAATATAGTCAAAATCCCCATAAAGTTGAAATAAAGCCATGGCGTTTGCCACTTCCCTGGCCATTTCCACCCTCTGCCCCATTTCATACCATTCATGCTGCGAGATATCCTTGGTAGTAAACACATCCCGGTTATAAAATATTCGCAAGTCGTGACACATACTCTCAATACAAGGTTGTTGTATATACAAATTGTTTTCTTCAAGAGCAAAAGCCAGCTCACCAGTCAAAAAGTGTCTTTGAACTGCAATTCGTTCCTCATCCTCCCTGTCTTCCTTTATCACTGTTGGACCAGAATTATCGGCAAACCTTGTCTGGCTCTCATCATAAGTTTTACCAAATTCAGGTTTTAGTTTGTGTTCGTAGTACCAAGTATGTCGGTTCCTTGCGTTTGCGCTTGTTTCATTATAAAGTTCTGCCAATTTAACAGGATCAATAGCAAATTGTAGTTGCCCACCTTCATTTCCGGGAATATTTTTTCTATCAAAGTATTGACTTACATCTTTCATAAAATATTTAATTTCTAATTGATCATAATATAACTTATAGGATTATTAACTACATGACATAACCTGACACAAAACTGGACAAACCTGACACAAAGTGTTAGAATACTATCATATTATGTACAACTACAGGCTTAAAGAAACTACAACTTGGGTTAACAAACTTATTTCCACTCACGAATCCGGCACAATTATAGGTTTACCAATGTCTGGTAAACTCAAAACTATTGAGTCTATCTTCGAGTCAAAAAATCAAATAGACCAACTTTTGGTTATCGATCTTTCAATTGCTCCAAAGAGAATTTCAGATTTCATTTCTACAATTCAGCCAAAAATTAACCAATTTCTTTCATCGGGTGGCAAAGTTGTCTGTTTAGAAAACTGTTCAATAAACTCAAAGAAGCGCCGTCATCAACTAAAGGCAACCACTTCAATTCGAACCGAAATGAACCGTTCTTTCATCTATATTTATAGTTTTTCCGAAGACATTCTTCTAAAAACAAAAACACTTGATAAATATAACTATCTAAGCGGCATTAGAAACAACATTAACTACTTTCCCTATGCCACCCTTAGTGAAGTACCTGAACTACTCCAGCAAAACAAAATAAGGTTTGACACCAAATTATTTAAGCTATCACCCGGCGAAGTACTTCAAAAAACGAGTGGTGTCCCTTATCTAATTAAGACTCTCTTTCGTGACGAGAATCAACTTGGTGAAAGTATTAGACATCTTATCTCTGAGTTTTCCTCCTCTCAGATTAACCATCTTAAACATTTAACCCCAGAGACTATCAAATCTTTCCACAAACTCGGCTTGCTAACCAGCAGCGGTGATTTTATTTCTACCTTAATTAAGCAGGAAGTGTCGAACTCAAAAATTAGTTTGGAACTAATAATTGACTCCGATAAACAAAAAATACTCGTCGGCGCCCAATCAATCATGTCTGACTTAACCAGCTATGAAAAAGAAATTCTCTTCAAACTAAAAAAAGACCATAAAATTTCCCGTGAAGAAATTGCCGCTACTTGTTATGGCTCCAAAAAATCAGCTGATTATTCTGACTATGCCATCGACAAAATTATTTCTCGACTTCGCAATAATCTGACAAATTTAGGTGCTGATCCCTCGGTTATTAAAACCAATCGTGGGTTTGGTTATAGCTTAAATAACCATGACCAATAAGTTTGACACGACCCCAAGGTTAATGCTGCCACTACTTTACGATAATGTCGTACCTCAACCTGGTTTTTCCGAATCCAACCTCAACCAGTTATCAGCAATTATGGTTGGCAGTCTACCTCACACCCGGTTTGTTCTTGTTGGTTACTTGGCCGAGTCTGATGCTTATCAAATAACATCGGCTCCATTAGAGCAAAAACTCGACAGTGACCTCTTCCTCCCTGTTGAAAAAACTGATCCAGAAAGATGGCAGGAAATTGTTCAAGAAAACCAACTTGGTAGCAATCCAAATATCATCATCAGTGGAGGGTTTACTTACCTATCTCCTGAGTTATCCTCAAAAAGTGAAGCCGATATCAAAATTGAAGTCTCAGCTTCCTTGGCTCGACACCTGCCTCAAGACCACGTCTTTAGTCATATCGGTCGAACCCGAGAACCACTGACTGTCGTTGGAGAAAACGTCTCAACTTGGGGTCATACTCGGCGTAGTCAAAAAGTTGGTGATGAAAAGCCTTATTTAGAAATTGTCCCCTTAGTAACCGATGGAAATCAGTCATTTTTAGACGACGAGCTGGAATTGATTGGTATTTCAACTGATCTAGCACCACGATACTGCAGTTTTTATCAGGGTGATTATAGTCCACTTGATCTACATCTTCACCGGCCCCAAATTGCCCACCATTCTTTCTTTGGATTACCTTCCCTCAATTGGGATTATATTGACTCAGCTCCGGATAGTGGACTACATTGGATCAGAAGAGAGATAAAAGCCCTTTCTCTCTATCAGCAAATTGATCCAGAATTATTCTCACAACAAACAGATCTTTTTATGGAGCACGTCAGGAGCATAGTGGAAAGACACCCGCAAGTATTGGAAAACCACCTCTATCTTGACAAAATTAACCAAGCCTTAAAATCCCTAGTCCCAGCAGTCCGTTCAATATCAGATATATTGCAACCAGAAGTGATAGTAGCTTAGGGTTTAGCAGAATTAATATTCCAAAGATCAAGGACATTAGTGGCGAAAGGTTAGTTAATCTCATAACTAATTCTATCAATAATACTTTCGTTTTTACTTTTTTCTTTTGAATTTTTACTTTTTTCTGGGTTATAACCCATACTTTGATAGTGGAGCATTCCCTACCCTAATTCTCGGAAGAGTGTATCTTTGTTTTACACATAGAATATTTCCTTGTTTAGTTGTGAATGCCATACTGTAGCCAGACTTTGCCAATATTGCCTCGGCATCATTACTTGGTTTTCCGTATGGATACGCAAATACCTTGGCACCATTCAGCCCTTTTTCTGCAAGCTGAGTATCGGCCAGTCCAATTTCCTTTTCCAGGACTTCCTTTTTATCAAGAGCACTATGGTGAGACCAAGTATGATTACCAAAATATATTAGTCCAGAATTTTTCATATCATTAATTTCACTCCAAGTCAGATAATCCATAACATCAACCAGACCCGTGGGAGTAAATAAAGTTGCTGGAAAGTTGTATTTTTTCAAAATAGGATAAGCAGAGAGATAGTTGTCTTCATAAGCATCGTCTAAAGTGATCACCACAGCTTTTTTTGGTAGTGCTCTTTTCCCGTTAATAAAATCTGCCAATTCATCCATTCGCAGCACGTTGTATTGTTTATCCTTCAGGTATTGCAGATGTTTTTCAAACCATTCTGGCGACACATTCAACCCAGTCCTTCCTAGTTTTTTAGCCAGTTTCTCTTCTTGAATATGATGGTACATCAGTACATTTACGGTGGCACAAGGTCCGTACTTCTGATTAATTTCAGCGAAAGTAACTTGGTGGACGGTTGGAGTTAGTGCAATTGTTGGAGTCGGCATGACCGGAGGCAAAAACTCTGTCCGACCAACCCCTAAAAACCAAAAGAACGATAATAAAATATTTTTCACGACTTGAGATTATAACTTTTCCGGATTGACAAAACCATCATCTTTTCTTATTCTTCTTATACCCGAATTAAACCCAAAGACTATCCATAAACATTTTTCCTGTTTTATTCTTAAATCGTAATTCATAAATCGTACTTCATGATTTCCACTCTACCTTTAGCCTCAGTACTACGCCCCAAAAACCTCGACGACTTCGTTGGCCAGTCTCATTTGGTGGGAGAAGGCAAGCCCTTGAGGTTGGCAATTCAAAACCATCAGATATTTTCAATGATTTTTTGGGGCCCACCTGGTGTTGGTAAGACTACTCTTGCCAAAATCATTGCTCAAGAATCAAACGCGGACCTCTATGAACTCTCGGCTGTCTCTGCTAGTAAAGATGATATTAAGAAAATAATTGGTAATGGTGAACATGGACTTGTCAAAAAGATCCTGTTTCTAGACGAAATCCATCGATTTAACAAAGCTCAGCAAGACTTTCTCTTGCCTTATGTTGAGTCCGGTATTCTCACCCTAATTGGTGCAACCACCGAAAATCCCAGCTTTGAAGTCATTTCTCCACTTCTGTCTCGCTGTCGGGTCTTTACTCTTAACGAACTTTCTTCAGAGGAAGTCGGTGAGATTATCAATCGGGCCTGCAAAGTTCTTAAGATCAAAATAACTAAGGTCCCCAAAGATTGGTTGACAGGAATGGCCAACGGTGATGCCCGTCAGGCAATTACCATGATCGATAATGCAGTTACCCTCTACGGTAAGCTAACGATTGACACTCTCAAGCAGACTCTCCAAAACTCATTTCTTCGTTTTGATAAGAAGGGCGAGGAACATTACAATACCATTTCGGCTTTTATCAAATCAATGCGGGCTAGTAACCCCGACGCAGCTCTCTATTATCTTGCCCGAATGGTTGATGCCGGTGAAGACCCTGTTTTTATCGCCAGAAGAATGGTTGTCTTTGCCTCCGAAGATATTGGTATTGCCAATTCTTCGGCTCTAATGTTGGCCAATCAAGTCTTCCAAGCAGTTACCCAAATTGGTTACCCTGAGTGTGCCATCAACCTAGCCCATGGAGTAGTTTATCTGGCCACTTCCCCCAAAAATCGCAGTGCTTACGACGGTCTCCGTGCCGCCCAAGCAGATGTAAAAATGTATGGTAATTTACCAATACCGCTTAATCTCCGCAATGCCCCCACCAGTCTCATGAAAGAGTTAGGCTATGGCAAAGGTTATCAAAAATACACCACCGAAGACTTGTTACCAGACAAATTAAAAGGTAAAAAATATTTTAAGCCGATAAAGAAAAATGAATCATAAATACATTATCTATATGAAAGCTGGACCTTATTGTGGCTATTCCCTCGAAGAAATTGAAAAAATAAAAAACAATGAAGACAAACTGTACGGCAAATTCTATTGGGGGTATGGCGGGGTCTTTTGTCACCCCAAACGCGTTCTGCCATTTGTCGAAGAAAGTATGAAAAGTGGCCAAAAAATTTACGTTTACTTTTCCATCACCAACTCAAAATTTAATTCACCAATTCCACTTTGTCATTTCAAGTCAACAAATAAAGAAAATTGGCAACCTCTTGAGCCAGAAGTTGTTTTGGTTGGCAATCAGTATTCACTAGTTTGCACCAATTTACAAAAAACAGATTTTAAAATAAATTCAAATGAATATATTTCAATGTTGGGAGACAAACCGGGTAAAAATCTAAATGAATATATTAGATATCGAGTTGACAAATCGTGCGCTATTTACAATCCGACCATTACCAATGTAAAACCAAAAAACATAACCATTTCTTATGTCTCGGAGCTAGTCGAGCCATATTGTATATATGTAAAATAACATGCTCACCAAAATCAACGAATTACAAGCCAAAACAATTCTCACCAAATCCGGTCTGCCAGGTGCTGATTGGGTAATTAATCCATATCGTGGCTGCCAAATGGGTTGCATGTATTGCTATGCTGCCCAAATCGCCAGATGGAAACACCCAAGCGAGGAGTGGGGGAGTTATCTAGACATCAAAATCAATGCCCCCGAATTACTCAAAAAAGAACTGACAAATCTCGAAACAAAAAACAAATCAAAAGATTTTGGATTTATATTCTTCAGCTCCGTTACTGATCCTTATACTCCACTCGAGGCCAAATATCACTTAACCCGCAGCTGTCTTCAAGTTTTATCCGATTTTGGGTATGAGGGTAAAATTGGAATTCAGACAAAATCACCCCTCGTTTTAAAAGACATCGACATTTTAAAACTTCTAAAAAATGTCCAAGTAGGCTTTACCGTAACAACTTTGGACGACAAGGTATCTAGGTTTTTGGAAGTATCAGCTCCACCAGTCAGCGAAAGAATCAGAGCATTAAAAGAGCTAAGCCGACGAGGTGTCCCCACCTACGCTTTTATTGGCCCGTTATTGCCACATTTTATGAATAGTAAGGCAGATATCAACCACTTACTGGACACACTCCAGGATGCCGGTGTTGCCGAAGTCTGGTTTGAGCACATTAACTTAAGTTCAAAGATCAAAGCCCGACTTTTCGAATATCTAGAGACCGAGTCTCCTAATTTAATTCCCGAGTTTGAAAAGGCTGACAACCAAGAGTATCGGGACAAGTTCAATCAGGTTATCTATGAATGCCTTGAAGGCAGAAATCTCAAACTAGGACTTGGCAAGGTAATTTTCCATCACGATTTACCCCAGAAAAAATGAAAAAAACTTCCCCAACTCCATTTATGAAAAAAGTTTGGGAACTAGCCCTCTCAATCCCTCCCGGACGAGTTACTACTTATGGTTTACTAACCATTAGTGCTGGCGGTCACCCGATGATGGCTCAGATGATTACTTCTATTCTGGGGCGCAGCCCGGACGTAGACCGCATCCCTTTTCATCGGATTGTCTATGCCGGCGGGAAAGTCTGGATGTCACCCAAATATCGCAAGGTAAGATTAAAACTATATAAAGAAGAGGGGATCATCTTAGATAAAAAAGATAAAATAGCCAACTTTGAAAAGATAGTCTATGGTTTTGGTTTATAATATTTTTTAATGAGGAAAGATATCCAGGAATATTTGACCGAAGCGACCGATCTTTCGGCCATCGGACATAGACTAGTTGAGTTTCTGAGATGTCTAAAAAGTCAGGGTAACCCAAAAATCGGGTATGTAGCAGGCATGATTACTTCTGAGGGGCCAGAGTTTGTCGAGCGTAACTTATTGCGACTGGAGAAATACACCCAACAAATATCTAAAAAGTATCATTTCCCAGTATTTTCCCAAAATGATATTTTTACACCCGAGGTTTACCAGCTAATCAAAGCATCAGGAGTGACTAGAGAGGAATTTGAGGAATTTTATCGACAGGTTCACGGATCAGGTTTAATAACCCACCTGTTTATGACTCCTAGATGGGAGTTGTCACGTGGGGCCACCGACGAGTTGAACACGGCAGTAATGGCCAATCTAACCATAATTTATATTGAGTGACAGGTTATTTGACACACTAAATGAGGGGTGCTACAATCCGTACATAAATCGAAATTTCAATGATTGCATCGAAACTTTCGGTAGTTCTTTAAAATTTTGGTTTTGTTCCCGAGATCGACAAGCAGTAAACTAGTTTTACTATTTATCGATCCCGGGAATCTCTCCAAATTTGTTCGTGTCCGATTTTTACCCGTAGTTCGAGTTCCAAGGCAAGTGTAGTGTTCTACCGCAAGCGTACGAGTTCAGCAAGTGTAGTGTTCTACCGCAAGTGTTCGAGTTCCCTGCAAGTGGCCCCACCGCATCCTACCCCTGGGATGAAAGCTTATTAAAGACACGGCGAATGTTTTGGAGAGACGTCGTGTCGATGGTGAGGATGGCATATGCCCTCCTCTACCGCGGTCGCCCAAAAGGGCGACCACCACACACAAAAAACCAAAAACAAAAACAAAAAAACAGCAAGACCTTGGACTAAAAATCCTTTGTATATATATTTTTTATATATCCCCAAAGTGTTTTTATTCCGCTGTTTTTTTTCGTAATTCCGATGATATCGGAACTGATGAGTTCTGAGACTTATGTCTCTAAGAACGAATACGACCACTTCAATACCCCACATGGGGTATTTTTTATGTCACAATAATCTTATGTCTACCGACAAAACTGCTCTAGGCGACCTTAAAATCTTATTGACCATCATCTTCTTTGCCAGTTTAATTTGGGGATTTTTTAAGTTCAAAAATAAAATATCTTCCACCGCTCGTCCTGTTCCTTCAACTCAAGTAAATCAAAAATAGTGTCTATTCACACCGAGCTTCAAAAACTAAACTACTCCGTTGATACCAAGACCCGACAATGGGTTCAAAAATACCTCGGTTCAGATAAACCCACACGTTGCATCAAGTCCGCTGTCATCCAGCAGATTGCAAAAGATAAATTAAAAGGAGTCACTAGCCCTAACAACCTTTTTGGTTTGATTGATGATATTTATACTCACGCCACTACTTTTGAAGAAATGGCCATTGCCGCCAATATTTTCACCAAAGGCCGTCGCAATCACGACTCATCGGTAATAAAATACTTGGACAAGTGGCTAAATAAAACCGTAGGTTGGGCTGAAGTTGACAGTCTATGTCAGTCGAGTATCAGTGCGATTGATATGCTAAAAAACTGGTCAAAATGGCGTAAACAGCTAAACACTTTTTCCCTCGATAAAAATGTCCATAAGCGTCGTGCATCTATGGTCTTGCTCTGTCGGTCACAACGCGAGTCGGATGACTCCCGCCTATCAGACTTAGCATTCGAGTTGGTGAATAGATTAAAAGGGGAGAAGGATATCTTGATTACCAAAGCCATCTCCTGGATCCTCAGATGCACCGTAAAGCACCACCCAGACGAATTGGCAGTCTATTTAGAAGACCATGTAGACACTTTACCTCGAGTTGCCTATCGTGAAGCCAGTAAAAAATTGGCTACTGGTAAGAAAAACTAACCAAGCCTTCTCGCTTTTATAGTTCCACCACCATTAACAGTGTCAAGGTAAAAGCCGAGATCAGGTGACAACTCTGCAGCTGTCATGCGTCTAATCCTTTCTTGCATTTCCTGTTCTTTAACTTGAGCTCGTCGCCTGATTTCTGCTGCGGTCAAGTGTTGTTTTGGTGGCACGACAGGTACTGGAAGTGTATTATTGGGTCCTTCTTTTGGAGGAAGTTTGGTCATTATTTATATCAAACACACCGTGAACGTCCGCAATTATACCATTCCGTTAGTTTCAACTTATCTATCTACAAAAGTCAGGGCGTATCCAGTTGCGTCACCGCGTCCGGTACGACCAATGCGATGACAATAATCATCGTAATTATTTGGTTTATCGAAGTTGATTACGTGGGTAATATCAGCAATATCAAGTCCTCGTGCAGCTACATCAGTAGCGACTAATATTCGGATAACATTTTCCTTGAACATTCTAACGACCGCTTGACGCTTGTGTTGAGGTTTACCGCCATGTAGTGAGGCCACCTTATGACCTTTTGTGGACAAACCAACAGATAGCCTCTCGACCATACTTTGAGTTGCTCCAAAAACCAATACTTTTTTAAGATCCTGGTTCTCTAAAAGTTCATGTAGTTTTGCTTCTTTTTCATGACGAGCTACTTGGACGATGTTTTGTTCAACGTGTGAAGAACTGTCTTGGGTCTTTACTGATATTTTTACAGGACTAGTAAGTAAGGTGTCTATCAGAGCTTCAACCTTTTTATTGACTGTAGCTGAGAAAAATAGTGTTTGTCTTTCCTTGGGAATCTGGTTCATGATGTGACGGATGTCTTCAATGAAACCCATGTCCAACATTCGGTCAACCTCATCTAATACGACGGTATTCAATTTTGAAAAATTGATAACTCGACGTTCCCCAAGATCTTTGATTCTTCCTGGAGTTCCGATGATTACTTGTGGGTCACGTTTAATATCAATAATCTGCTCACGCATGTAAGCACCACCAATGGCTAGAGCTATATAGACACGAAGTCCTGGTGTGAAAGTGCGAAACTCTTGTTTAATCTGTTGAGCCAGCTCGCGAGTAGGAGCCAAAATGATTATTCTTTTACCTGGGTTCTTTAATATTTCGTTAATAAGAGGTAGTGCAAAAGCGGCCGTTTTACCAGTTCCAGTATTGGCAATTCCCAATACATCTTTACCTTGCATTACTTCAGTAATGACTTTGTCTTGAATTGGGGTTGGTTTTATATAACCCTTAGTAACTACGTTTGCCAAAAGTGTTTGATCAAAACCAAAATCAGCGAAACTATTGACAGTTACTGTCTCTTCGATAGTAACTACTGGAGTCGCTTTTCGAATAAACATGGCAGTATCAATATGCTCTCCAAAACCGCGCTTGGGCTTGGCCCACTTGGTAGTCGGTTTATTTTTAAACCAACCCCTGCGGGTACCGGAAGAACTCCCAGCCTGACGGCTGCGATAATTACCGGAATTGTTTGAACCGAAATTTTTAAAACCAGATGAGGGCTTACTGTTGTTGTACATAAAAAAATTAAATTGTGGCTACCTCGGTGATACCGGGATTAATATTGCCCACAAATAATTATTTAAGTACAGCTACTGTACAAAGGGGGCAGTTATTATGATCGATGCCTTAACTAGATCAGCTGCTAGTCTATCATATATAATAAATTATGCAAATATTCCAAAAAATTAGGCACATTGTCTGTCAAATCCCATCAGGGAAAGTCAGCACTTATGGCGCCATAGCTAAGGCAGTTGGTACCGATCCTAGGGTTGTTGGTTGGGCACTTAAGGGTAACTCTGATATGGCTATACCTTGTCATAGAGTAGTTAAGGCAAACGGTAGTCTGGCAGCCCAGTTCTCACTGGGTAATTGGCCGGAACAGCGCCGCCGCCTGGTTCTGGAGGGCATTGAGTTCACTGGGAATAGAATTAAAAACTTTCCGAAGGTCCAGTTTACTCCGGGAGCGATAGATATAAATACCTGAATACAAGAAACAACCAAAAACAAAAATAAATACCAACATTTGACTGGTCGATCTCAAATATTTTCCAATTTTTTTCATTTTTTTAACTTTTGTAGCCAATAAACAGTTTGTTTTTGTAGCCAAAATCCAGATACTAAAAATAGTAGTAAGTAAGGAACAATGTTCTCCTCCGGTAGACAAACGGCCTCTTTTGTACCCAATACTTCACCGCTAGACTTATCTACTGCCTGAATATCTGTTCTCTTCATGGTTGAAAACTGAACCCCAAACCCAGTTTGAACTTCATTTGATGAGACCCGATTGCCGTAATCGTCATCTGCCTCCAGCCTCGATTTGGTATAAAACAATTTTCTAGCACCATTATTTCCATAAAGAGGCAAATCGATAATTACCCCAAAGCTTAGTTTCCCCCCAGTACCTGCTTCCAAATCCCCCAAAAATATTTCATCTTTTTTCCATAGCTGGTTATTATCATCATAAATCTCATGAACTAGTACATTATTTTTTGCAATTCCCTCACCTTTGTTATCGATGGTTATTTCAAAAGTAACGATATCACCAGGAAAAACGTATTTATTGACGTTATTCGCAGCTGTAATTTCTAATTTTGGAAACCTTTTGGTGTCAGTTGATTTTGTACTAGTGTCAGAACTTTTTGTCTCCACTACTTCATTTTTTACAAATGTAATGGTTTTTATTGAGCTACTATTATTGTTAACATCCGATTCTAGGCTAGTAGTTTTGATGGTGACTACAGTTTCGACTTCTGATTTACTAATATTCTCTGCAGCATAGGCAGTTTTTACTATCATTTTCCAAAAAGGCAGTTTGGCTGTTCTTATATCTGTCACTCTAACTCTCACCTCAAAATAATGCTGTACCATCGCCCCCATCTTTTCAAATGTCCAAGTCAATTTATTCCCTATGCGAGTTAACGGCAACCCACTATCATCACTCAGATACTCAACCCCACTAGGCAGCTGGATTTCCATCACCGTTCTTCCCGCTTCCTCGTAACCCAAATTACTATATTTGACTAGATATTTTATTTCACTTCCGACCGGAACCTCTTTTGATTCGCTTGATATTTCCACAGCTACATCAGGATAGGCAAACACAGTATTTCCATTCCAATTACCGACAATATTAATTATTCCAAAAAACCAATTACTTCCAAAAATGTTCATGTTCACCAAATTAGTTAAGTTAGCCACAGCGCTGGCTCGACCACTAATGATGTCCGAATATGTCGCTCCTTCGATCCTGTTTCCGCCGGTATTGGCCGTTACTTTTATATTATTATTTAGTGTCGCCAGATTATCGTTTTGCAAAAAATCTTGACCACTACTTACCTGACTTGTACTACTATATATGTAGGAGAAAAATTTTTGCCCATCTACCCACTCTTCACTTGATCCGGGAAATTGCCAATTATATATTTTCCCACCAGCCTGACCTAATACATTTACAGTCAGAAACATTTGTCCACCGCCCACCAGGTCAAGATTTGCGGTCGTAAAGTTATTTGCATAAGAACTGGCATTTCCGGTCATTATCATTCCTCCGGCACCACCGCTAGTTTGGTTCGCCCCACTATTAGCTGTGCTATTTACATTTGAAGTTAGTGTTACTTGATTATTGTTTTGTGTCTGACCTGTGCAATTATCGCAGGAGGTGTTTTGGTTAGCCACCAAATCAGGGCGGGGGAGGACGAGATCCCCCAGACTATTTGCCGATAAGTTAATTACTCCGATAAAGAATTTTGACCCCACCAAATTAGCATTTATTAAGTTGATAACATTAGCTAGTGCAGTAGCGTTTCCGGTAAGAATCAGGGCATTTTCACTGCTTCCACTTATCGAATTATCGCCGGTATTGGCCACCACTGTCACTTGGTTATTAACCAAGGCCATATTTTTATTGCTTATCACCACTAGATTTGCATCCGCTCCAATCAATCCTTCCTGAATTTTAATTACCCCGCCACTCTCATTGGTCTGTATGTTTTTCCATACCTGATTTAGGTCGAGATTGCTTAAATCTCCACCAAAATTGTTATAGAAATATATCCCCAGTTGGCTTCCGGTCACATTTGTATTTATTAGGTTAACCACATTTGCAAAAGCCACCGCTTCTCCGGTGCTTATTTTTACTTCAGTATTATTTTCACCCCCACTACTGTTAGCGCCACTCACAGAATTTGCACTATTTGACGTCACTACTTCAGCGACGTTTTCCGTATTAGTTGTTGATTCCGGTGATGTCCCTGAAGGTAAGTTTTCATCAAGGGTAGTTAAACTGTTGTTAACTCGATTGGTGTTGTCTGTTATGGCCACAGCCGTCCCAGTTTCGATCGTCACAGCCGAACTATCGGCGATACTCAAGTTTTCCCCTGTACTCGCCGTCGAAGCGTTACTTGTCCCCAAGTCTGCCGTATTATTCCTATCGTTTGTCCCCTCGCAACCACCGGAAATAACGCACCCACTAGCATTCCCAGGAGCAGTTGTCTCAGTACCGTTAACTATATTGGTACTTTCGGTAGTCGCCGTGGCATTACCAGTGCTTATCACCTCAGCGGGAGGCACGGTTTCACTTTGTTCATTCGTGGTGGTTCCTGTTGGTTCCAGTATTTCTTGCGCCAAAACTATCGAAGGGATCATTAGCTCTCTCCATAGAAGTAGCTGAACCAACAACACTGCAACAAATTTTCGAAACTTTTTTTTACTCATTATTATTACAACCTCATATCCACCGGAGTTGCCTCCGATGGATATTTAGTTAGAACTACCTGCTCCAACGTACATTCACTAGAGTTAAACCTCTGGCGTTTGCGGTTGAAGTACCAGAGTGGATGCTTGAAGATCCACCAATATTGCCGGCACCTGCGATAACTTCGTGTGCACGATCAACGGTTGTTGAATCATCTTGTTGATTCAATCCGGTGTCAGCCATCGCGCCAGTTGTGGCACCTACGGTTGCCCGGTTGGTTTCACTACTGATAAGACAACTAGATCCGGTACAGCCACAAGGTTGCGCGTTGACCACGGTCAGTGATCTAGCATCTGCGTTTGCAGCGCCGGTTCCAATTGTTCTAGACCCGAATCCACTACCTGATACAGCTACAACCTCATGTGCTCGACTAACCGAAGTAGTGTAATTCTGAGAATTGCCACCGGTATAAGCCTCAGCGGTTGTATTTGTAGAAACGACAGCTTCGTTGGTTGATGTGCTCATAAAACAAGTTCGGCCAATACAACCAAAAGCGGGTATAGCTAGTACTAATAGAGCCGTAGATGCGGCTCCAATTGCTACAATTTTTTTAAACATAATAATATTCACCCCCCTTTTTTTTATATAAATTAATAAACGTATAGGCACGAAAATATCCGTCAAATTATTACACGGAAGTCCCTACAGTCTGCCCTTCTCGGTCGGAGCCGGTCACAATGCCAGTCAATACGAGCGGTTTTGCTCATTTTAAATTTCCGGGACAGGAAATTTAGTATTATGTAAGGGATATCACAAACAAAATCGTCTGTCAATAAAAAAATACATAACCCATATATATTCTCCGAATAGACGTTTACTAACCAAGTGCTAAAATAATCCATGTCCTCGAATGTTTTTACTATCAAGATAGCTGGACCAGCCGGTGCGGGAATTAAAAGCTCGGGTTTGCTCCTGTCACATATCTTAGTCCGACATGGTTTTAACATTCGTGATTATGTCGAATATCCATCTTTGGTTAAGGGAGGCCACAACACTTATCAAGTTAGTTTCAGTAAAGATACTATCTTTACCGCCCGTTACCAGATTGACCTGTTTTTATCACTCCAGCCCAAACATTGGCAACAACATCAGCCCGAATTCACCGACAAAACAATTGTCATTAGTGAAGACGCCACTACTACGGTTCCCTTAAAAGAACTATCAACCCCGCTAGGAAGCCGTATTTATGAAAACACCATTTGCTTAGCCATCGCCTGTTACCTTTTTTCTCTTGATCAGCAACTTTGTAAAAAAATAGTTTCCGACAATTTTGGTCAACAGTCACCCAACAACCAAGCCTTTCAAGTCGGCCTTGATTACTCCAAAGAACATTTTTCAACTCAAATAATTTCAAGTGTTGCTCAAACTTCCCAAGAAACTGGTCTAGCTATTCATGACGGTAACGAATCTTTTGGTTGGGGATTTCTGCAAACCGGTGGCAATTTCTATTGTGCCTACCCCATGTCACCCTCATCGGGTACTCTTCACTTTTTGGCGGGTAAACAGACAGAATATGGTATTCAAGTTATCCATCCCGAAGACGAAATTGCTGCCGCTTCCTTGGCTGTCGGAGCTTCGTTTGCCGGAGCCCGCAGCGCCGTTGGCACCTCAGGTGGGGGATTTGCCTTGATGGTCGAGTCCATCAGCCTTTGCGGTGCTGCCGACCTAGGAGTTGTCTTCTATCTAGTTTCTCGACCTGGTCCAGCTACCGGTCTGCCAACTTGGACTGGCCAAGGCGACTTACTTTTTGCTGTCAATGCCGGACACGGTGAGTTCAATAAAATAGTTCTCGCCCCTGGTGATCAACAGGAGACTTTTGATATGTCCGGAACCGCCCTCAATTTAGCCGCCCAATTTAATATCCCAGTAATTGTCCTTAGTGACAAATTCATTGCCGAGTCATCCGCCTCACTTCCCGATTTGTCCCAACAAAAAATCGATCAGATAATTTCCACCAAACCACTACCAGGTACCCCAGGAAAAGAATACATGGCCAATAGCTATGAACATGACATCGATGGTTTCGCCATTGAAGATGCTGCTCCTGTCAAAGTTTCTGTCGAGAAAAGACTAGCGCAGTTTGAGGAAATTAAAAAAGCTATTCCGTCTCCACTTTTTTATGGGTCAAAAACTGCCCAGAATCTAATTGTGAGTTTTGGCTCCACCAAGTCAACAATTCTTGAAGCACTAAGTATGATGGACAACAAGGACGACTTTGCCTTTCTCCAACTACGTTCCGTGTGGCCTCTAAATCCGGAACTTGAAGGTTTGCTAACTCCATTCACCAATATTATAGTCATCGAAAACAATGCCCACGCCCAGATGGTTTCTCTCATCAAATCACAATTTAATTTCAATCCTCAAAAAGTATTATTAAAATATGACGGCCGCCCCTTCTTCCCTGAAGAATTAGCCAAACTTTTAAATTCATAATATGACAATCGATAATATAAGGTCACAAATCGCTCCTACCTGGTGTCCTGGTTGTTATGACTTTATCATGTATCTAGGTATCGAAAACGCGCTTAAGGCACTCGACATCCCCAAGGAAAAAGTAGTCATTGTCTACGACATCGGTTGTATTGGCAATATGGCCGACTTCTTCAAAACCTATGCTGTTCACTCACTTCATGGACGCTCCATCCCCACCGCCATTGGCATTAAGTTAGCCAATCCCGAGTTGACTGTAATTGTCGTTGGTGGCGATGGTGGTATTTACGGTGAAGGTACTGGACATTTTATTGCCTGGGCACGTTCCTCAGTCGATATCAGCGTTTTTGTTTCAAACAATAATCTCTATAGCTTAACCACCGGCCAGACGAGTCCCACCACTCCTAAGGGTTCTAAAACCAAATCAACCCCACTTGGTACTCCAAATGAACCCATCGACCCAGTACCATTAGCCAAAGCTGTAAACCCTGAAATCGATGCCGTTAGCGTTGATGGTCATAACCCCATCGAAGTTATCGCCGCCTTCAAAAAAGCCATACTTCATCCAGGATTTTCCCTAGTAGATTGCCGCCAAATCTGTGTCACTTTCGGCAAACAACTCGATTCTTAACAAGTGCGTCACTTTCTAGTTTTACGTTCAACGTTTTTACTTTTGACTTTTTATTTTTGAATTTGTTTTCCTGTCCCATTCTAGTTTCTAGAATCTCGTTTCCAGTTTCTAAGTTTTCCTCGCCACAATCGCCATAAACATTGGAAATTCTCGACGGGCTTTGTCTTCAATTTCGGCAAGACCCCCCTCCGATCTTTTTGGAGAGATCCATTCCTCGATCTTTTTAATCACCATTCCATTGTCTAGTAGCATTTCACTATAAGACGATAATGGATAATGGTACGACCAGGTTTTTTGGTTATTCTTATGATCAAACGGACTGGAATCAATCCCAATTTCCAGTGGACTCATGTAACTATCCACCTTTCTGTATTGCACTCGTCTGACTCTATCTACGCCCCAGTCGGCATGTTTGGGAATTCTAAAAACTGGGTGGTTTAGGACAATAATTAGCTCCCCATTCTTTTCCAAAAAGGTCGACACATTTTTGATGACCGCAAATTGATTCTTTATATTTTGTAAAGCCAATATAATCGCTGCCTTACTAAACCCACCAGTTCTGATAGGTAGAGTTTTACTGACATCCGCTACGGCAAATTTGTGACTGGGATTAGTATCCATTTTCCTAGCTTCTTCAATTAACTCAATTGACAAATCGATACCCAAGTATTCCCTAACCGGTGGTATAGTTCGCGCCAGTACTCCCTGTCCGCAGCCCAGGTCAAGAATCCTATCATCCGGTCTCATATTCAGTAATCGAAGAGTGTGTGGCAGGATAACTTCCTGATGAAAAAAACTGCCTTTTTCGCCGACAGTTTTGTTATACCATTTACTGACCTTACTCCACGACGTGTTTTTTTGCATGTACTATTATATCTAATTTAAAAATTACCGAATACTTGCGGTTATAAGATAGTTGTTGAAATTTTACACGATGTTATAATCAGCTACTTATGACAAAAACTCTAAAGTTATTCATCATTTCTTCTGTTTTATTATTCACTGCTTTTTATTCTCTTGGTGCGAAATCGGTCACTACAAATGTGTTAGCAAATGATCCTCCAGGACACTGTAGTAGTGGATGGATAGAAAAAATTGAAGAAGACGATGCCCCTTTTATTTCCAGCAACTCAAGTGGGTCAATATGCTCAGTGTGGATTAAGGCTGGTACTCCTTGTTATGAATTTTCTTCCAACACCAACAATGGTTGCTATGTAATTACCGGAGTAGGTGGAAGCGGAGTCCAAGTTACTCGAACCGGTAGTGGTCCTGATTGTAAAGGAATTTCCCATGTCGAGTTTCACCGTTGCCCAGCGCCCACCAGTACGCCAATTCCAACCAATATTCCAACTCCCACAGTAGTTCCACCCACACCCACCCAAGTCCGGCCTACTCCAACCTCCATTTTTTGTTCACCAACCACTACCAATACACCCTCGCCCACCAATACTCCAACAGATACTCCAACTCCTACTTCAACTCCTACTTCAACTCCAACTCCAACATTAGAACCCACACCTGTCTGTGACGATGAAGTTTGTCCCACTTCTACCCCAACACCCACTGCCACACCTACCCAAATAATCTCCGGCACACCCCAACCAACCCCTAGCCCAATTCCCACTGCGACTCCCACAGGTACGTCAAACGTTGGCGGTGGTGACAATGGTGGTTCAAATCCTCCAGGTGCACCAGTCTGCACCGATCCCAAACCCGGCACTCCTTCAAATCTTCGGGTTACTCGCATTTCTTCCACCCAAGCCCGACTTGATTGGGATCATGCGTCTGATCCTCACACTTCTTACGTAGTCGCTTATGGCCCATCTTTAGGTAACTATCCCTGGGGTAGCCCAAATGTTGGCAATAATAATAGCTACACCGTCAATTCTCTGACTCCCGGCGCCCAGTACTGCTTCTATGTCCGAGCTCAGAATAACTGCATGCCTGGCGACAAATCAAATGAAGTCTGTATAAATGTAGGATCAACTGTAAAGATCCTTGGGGTCACCGACAATTACAATCCCATAGTCGATGGTATCCGTGAAAGTTATGGTGGTGACATTCTTGGTACTACTACCGAACTCATGACTACCGCCGAAGTTGTCTATGCTCAAAACAAACTACCCTCTGGCAATACTCTCGTCTCTGGACAGTCAATCAGTATTCCCAAGATTGGAGTAAATCAGCCAATCTATGCTCCAGCTCGTATCGGGGACGACTACACTGTCGGTCACCAGGAAGTCCTCCACACCACCATCGACGGTAGTTCTGTCTACTATGGTCACAATGGTTACGATGTTTTTGGTAGCCTCCACAGAACCAATATTGGCGATCAAGTGGTGACCAATAATAATGGAGTCGATTCTGGCTACAATGTCACCGAAAAACTCTTTGTCCACAAAAGCCAGGTCGATAGTATTAAGACAACCGGTGACCAAATAGTTTTGGTCACTTGTAGTTTCACCCAACCAGATTATCGTATCGTTGTTAAAGCTTCATTAACCAAATAATTATGAAAAGATATATTGCTCTAATAGTCGTCCTTGCTCTGGGAGTTGGCTACTTTGTCTCCCGCAAAACTTTTGCTCCCCAAACTGTAGTCAAGGAACCCATTAAAATTGAGGAGCTTTTAAAAATGCCCTCCGGTTGGTCTCAAGTCGACGACAAAGATGTTAACTTAAAATTCGAGAAAAAAGTCGACAAAGGTCTAAAACCCCAAATCGTTCTGAAAGTAACTCAGTCAGTTGAAGCTAGTGCTCCCGCCAAATACACCGATCGGTTACTCGCCGGTGCCAAAAGTGCCGTCCCTTCCCTTCGTCTAACCGGGGATATGAGAAATTCACTTGAAAAATACTATTCTGCCTTTGTTACTGCGACTTATGTCAACAAAGGCCAGAAGATAAACCTTATCCAAAGGATTTATATTAAGGAAAACACCGTCAATACCTTAACGGCTTCTTATACCGGAGACCTCGCAGTTGAAATAAACCAAATTCTCGACAATTTGGTTAAAGAAAAGATCTCACTTTAACCTTTTTCTGAACCAACCAATGGGGGATTAGTAACCGTAAATTAGATCAATCTTATTTTTATACAAATCCTGGAGAAATCCGAGTAGTACTGATTTATTTTTTGAATTCTGGTTGTTTACGGTTCCAAAATAATCCCAATCGGCGCCTTTGTATTCCACTAATGTCGGACTCCCCAAAACTATTGAGAGTTTTGCCTCACCCACTTTGTAAGTTTTTATAATGTCCAATGTCTCGTCTAATATTGTTGCCCTAGTATCTGCTGGCATCAACACCACTTTCTCCTTATCATCAGCATTGAGAGCAGAAAATGTATTAGTACTGACAATAACTTTTTTCGGCTCCGCTAACACTATTAGTTCTTCGATCAAAAACTTGGGAAGATACTCTGCTGGACTAATTACCATTGCCCCGGTCGTTCCTACAGATGGTATCGAGGGGTAGCCTTCAATTCCGACTATATTAATTTTCCCTTTTGGAACATCAACCACATACGGAGTTAGAGTCCGATAGTCCCGATTACTCCAGTCAACCGGATGCTCTTGGTATGACGAAGAGTTAAACAATACCCCCACATCACTTTCCGGGAATATTTTAACTATGTTCTCATGAATTACCAGATAATATTTTGTGAAATCGGTTGGAGCAATATACTTTCTAGTCCAATTTGGCAAATTTGCTTGGGGTATAACTACCCATCCGTAAACATCATCCGATTTGACCCCGCTTTGGTTAAGTGTCGTTAAGAAGTCCAAAATATATGTGTTGTAACCACCTTTAGCCAGATTGGTGAAAAAGCTATCATCCCAAGTCGAACTTGCTTCAAGATATATCAATGGAATCAGTCCCTTGTCTCTAATTTCCAATATGGATTTAGACACTGTCGACGCCTGAATCATCGCTAATTCTTTGGTTGTCGGAATGTTTACTCTGATAATGACTTTGTTCGAAATGCTGCTTCCACACATCCCCTCAAGTTCACCTAACTTCCTGACACTCTCTTTTTCCGATTCTAAGAACAAATAATTTCTTGAAGCATCCTCTCCACACTTACCGATGCTGTCCTCTGTTGTCAGTGAAGCATAATTATTTTCCGCCTCTGTCTCGACCGATTTCCACACCAAAACCCCCATTCCTACTATAAGCACAAAAGTTAAAATCAACATTTTTTTCATGCTACATTACCTCCATCCAGCACCCCTTTTCTTGCCCAACTTTGCCAGGTAATTTCTTGGTTGAGATACATCATTTCGATGCTTCTCAAAAGTGCCAAGAACTCCACCACGGCCAATATATAAAACATAAACCAAGTAAAAGGAAATAGAATTATATTCAACTTATTTGTTTGGTGGTCACCGAACACAAAAGCCGATAAGTAGGTTATAAAAATGAATAACGAGCTCAGTCCAACCGACAAATAGTCACCGGAAACGATAGTATAAGTCCAAATTGCTGTGAAGAAAAAAGGTTCACCCAACATCTGAATCTCACCCACCATGGCGTAAGGTAGAACCAGCCAAGACATAAACTTACTGTGTTTTTTATCTCTTGAGAAAAATAGAGTTCGGTATTTCAGAAAAGTATCGAGTCGGCCTTTCTTCCATCTTAACCTTTGTTTATATAATCCGACAAAATCACTGGCTCCTTCCGTATAAGTATAAACATCTTCGGCATATACTGACTTGAGACCGGCCTGTTTAACTCTCATGCTGTATTCAATATCTTCAGTTTTGTTTTCGGTGTCAAAATACCCCAGTTTGTCAAATGTGGTTTTTTTTCTAAAAGCAGCACAAGCACCACCAAAAATATATTCGGCATCAAATACCGAATTGACTCGCTTAAAATAAAATCCAAATATATATTCAAACTGTTGTATTAACCCCACTAGGTTTCGGACATTTCTCACCTTCACATTTCCCACCACTGCTTGAACAGTTCCGTCGTGGAAGTAGGTCACTAGATTTTTTATTGTCAGGGGATGATGAGCCGAGTCTGCATCCATGGTCAGGATAATTTCGCCCTTAGCTTTTTTAATCCCATAGTTTAAGGCAGCTCCTTTACCCCCATTTTTCTTGAAAAAATATCTTACGATACTCTTGCCCGGACCCTTATCGGTTTTGTCCTTTAAGAATCCCTTCACCAGTTCGTCTGTTTTATCTGTCGAACCATCATTAATTACCACAACTTCAAAGTTCTTATAAGTATTTGTTAGTACTGAACGGATAGTCGTTAATATACCCACTTCCTCATTCCAAGCGGGAATTATTATCGATACCAAAGGCTCATAATTCTCGGGTAGCTCTCCTTTTTTAATCGCTCGTTTCAGTCGTAACAGATTTAATTGTTTCTGAATATCATATAAAGGAGCAATCACCAGATATACAAAATATTTCACCAATACCAGCAAGGCCAATAAGGTGATAATTGACCTCATGTTACTAAAGATAACCAGATAGTTTACGTTCATATGACTTCCTCAACACTTTCATAAACAGCCGTAATCACCATGCCTTTTCCAGCTGATTTTTTCAGAGACTCAACTATAAAGACTTTGGTTTTAACATCAGGTGTTTGCATAGTATATGGAGCATCTTCCACCATTTTTTGTCTAACTCTAAAGGAGTACAAATACCCCTTATCAGTTTCGATAGAAAACCTATCTCCCTCATTCAAAGTATTTACGATACCAAATAAAGAAAAATTAGGACTGGCAAAAATCAGGGAATCTCCAAACATACCGGATTTACTCTCATCCAGTGTTATTAGATATGCCTTGGAACTGGACAGCTTCCATCGATTACCTACGCTAATAGGTTCGTCGAGATTCAAATTTATTCCCAGTTTTGGTATTCGTAGATTAGTTGGTCTGCCCAGTATTCCATAGCGATTGATCTTGGCAGTCGAGTAACCATCATTTAAATTAATCGGTGTCTCGACAGTTTGTACAGAGTCAAAGTATGGCAAATCTACAAAAAAAGCTTTTTCCAATACATTGGCATATAGAAAAAATGACAGTAGAAAATTGAGAGTTATAAAAGACATAACAGAAATATTGGCAATGTGTTTCATACTAGAAATTTACGGGTTATTTTTAAGCAAAAAGTTATTATTCCGGACATAAAATTAGATAAAAAAATAGCCACCAAAAATCCAAGGAAAATGATTGTCAAAAAGTAATAGCCCTCGCTTTTTAAATTAGCGACTACATGGTTGCGGTTTATATAAGTTAAGGACTCTGTAAATATTTGGCTTATTGCATTAATCATATTATTCAAACCAAGGGTTTCCACCCAAGTGCCAAATTGATATGTTTTTCACACCCAGCGACTTTATAAAGTTAATTTTTTTAGAAAGACCTTCCTCCTTCTGAGTAACATAAAATTTACCCTTGTCTTGCCATGAATATTCAAAAGATTTTTTAGATATGCTAGCCTTTTCGTATCCGGGATATTTCATTGATTGTTCTTGAGTGTCAAGAATAATCTGGCCTTTATCGTTGAAGTGATAACCATATGCTGGAACACCAACGACCAACTTTTTTGGATCAACTTGGCTCATTATGTATTTAACATTTTTCTCAACCCAATCATTTGGGGCTACATACGAATTCTTTTCCCCGTCGTATTGATAGTCGTAAGCCATAACCAGTAAAAAGTTAACCGGTAGTTTGTCAAAGTCAGCGTAGTTCCAAGGATAGTTAAGTTGAGTTTCCGCTGTTATCGGTGGTCCATCCAGCATCAACAATTTCCCCTTATCCCTTACAGTTGTGCCCAAATCCGTCACAAACTTTTTATAGTTTGCATAATCCACTTTTGTCCAACTACTAAAATCTTCAAAATCCACCTCTATCCCAGACAATCCTTGTGTTTCTATAAATTCGACCAAAGTATCGATCACCTTTTTAACCTTTTTCTCATCAGCGAAAAGTACTCTCATATCTATATGGTTAGCCGAAATAACGACGTATTGTTGTTTAGAGTACTTCTTTATTAAGTTTATGTTTTCCTTCGAATATCCATTACATCCATGCTCATTTTCTGTCAAAAGCGTAACTTCTCCTGTTTCATTAATATCAAAATATTCTGATTTCAACACATCGATCTCTCGTCCATCGGCAATTTCTTTCATGGCATTGCACGATGGTGAACCGGGATAAATCCAAGCTTGAATTGTTACCTCGTTTTCTTTAGCTTCGTCAACTTCGTTACCTTTATTATTTAGCGCTGAAGTATCCTCCACTTTTACCGGCACCAGAAGTTTTCCTGTTACGACCACCAACACCGCCAAAAATAGATATAGCACCCATCTTAATTTCATTTTTCGTTAAAGCAGTTATATTTTGAAGATAGATCACAGAAATATTGTATTATTGTATGATAACTCATACTATAAAGCTAGGAGTTTATTTTGAATTGGCTATGTACCTTGTGCGTATCAGATTAACCCAGTGCTTTTTCGAACTCGTTCCAATTAACTAGCTGCCACCACTGTTTCACATATTCAGCCCGATTGTTCAAGTATTGTAGATAGTAAGCATGCTCCCAGACGTCCAAAGCCAGAATCGGCAGGCAACCGTTAAGGGCTAATAGATTATGCTTTTCAAGTTGTCCGGTCATGAGACCACCTGGGGTGTTGTAGACAACAGCCCATCCCGAACCTTCAACCTGAGACGCAGCTGCACTAAACTCTTTTTGAAATGCATCAAAACTGCCGTAGTCTCGGTTAATTACTACAAGTGCCTTCTCTGTCGGTAGGTTATTATCAGTTGGGGCACGCATTACTTTCCAAAATATATCGTGCATCATTGCCCCATTGGCGTTGAAACTCAGATCTCTCATAACCTCGCGGGTGTTTATCTCGATCTCGCCAGCTCTGGCTTTCTCGAGCTTTTCTAAAGCCGCATTGGCACCAGCAACATAGGCGGCATGGTGTTTGTCATGATGCAGCTCCATGATTTGCTTGCTGATTACTGGCTCAAGTGCTTCGTAAGCGTAGGGGAGTGGGTTTAGGGTGAATTTACTCATATTTAAATAATTATATATCAATAACTAATACTGTTATAGTAGGAGTTTCGTCCAATGTCAATGGTGATAAAATATACTAAATATGAAAAGAGCAATTGTTGTTTTGTTTTTTTGTTTCATTGTTTTACTTTTACTTCCACTATCAGCATATCTATTCATATTTGCCAGTCCTCCCCGTGACCTAGGAGTTAGATATAGTGAGTCAGATAGAATTTCTGCATATACTAACAACGGTGTCGAATCGGAAGCAATTTCCCCAACTGCTAAAAATAAATCAGGCATAAGCTATGAGGGCAAAAAGGAAACAAAAACTTCGTTTACCTCCCAGGAAATTACAGCATTAAACAACTCGGTAAAATGGATCAATTATCCAATTTCCAATCTTCAGATAAAAATTAATCAGGACGGAACGGGGGAGGTGTCAGGTTCTTTAGATATCCGTAAAATTTTGACTTGGGTTTCTTTCACTCACCCAATTGAAGAAATAGAATCAAAAATTAAGCAATACAATATTGGTTTTACCCCTGCTATCTACCTAAAAGGTGGAGTAAAGGTTATTAATAACAAAGTAAGTCTTACTCCTCAAACCATCGAAGTTGGTAGAATCACTATTCCAAAAAACATCGTTAGTGAAAACATCCCTGCAGTCGAAAAATTTGTCCAAGAACGAATATTATCGGTACCAAACCTTAGTATTCGCTCACTCAACCTCGATGGTGGAAAAGTAAATTTTGATGCCACTGTCCCAGAAAAAGAATTAACAGTACAATAGTAAAATGGTCAGACGTATCGAAAAAAACGAGGGTGGTTTAAAGCTTGACGGTATATTTTTTCAAATTAAACCAGTTGAAGATGTTACTACAAGCCCTGAATATACTATTCATGTTTTTAAGTTCACTGATACTGCAAAAGCAGTTGAATCAGATGGTTGTGAGTTCGAAATTCAACCTCATTGCTCCACCACACCCATGACAACTACAAGTAAAGACTATAGTTGTGACCGCATAGCCGTGGGAGAAAAAGGATACTTCCTCGGACTAAGTCCGGAGGGGGATGTCGTCTGCTATGAAATCGGCTCTCATTTAGGTGACAAAAACCCACTCATACCATTAGAGCTTGGTTGGACCGACTGCTTCATAGCTGGAGATAAAGTCAATAACGTTGTTGATGTTAGTACGCCTCCATTTGACCCTAAAAATGAAACTGAAGTGAAAGTAAATGCAGCCGTTGACGCTCTTGGGAAACCGATTCCGGAAAAGTTTTGGCATTATTATCACACGCTTAGAAGTGGTAATAAAGCAGAAGTAGCCCAATTAGAAATTACCTATCCAAACGAGACAATCAAGTGAAAAAAATAATTCCACTCTTTATTTTAGTACTTAGCTTTGTGTTGGCAATCATTGCTATTCCCTATATGCCGTTATTGATGGCTTCTCATTGGGGGATTGGCGGCGAAGTTGATGGCTATATGCCCAGAATGACCGCCTTATTTTTGATGCCATTCATATCTCTTGCTATGTATATTCTATTTCTTTTTCTACCCAAACTTGAACCATATCAAGAAAATTTCAAGCAGTTTGAGGGACATTACGATAACTTTATGATCGTTATTTTTTCGTTCATGTTTTATATGTACCTCCTGACGTTAGCTTGGAACTATGGACTTGTTTTTAACTTAATCCAATTGATGTCTCCTGGTTTATCAGTATTGTTTTTTTATACCGCCAGTCTTCTTGAAAACACTAAAATGAATTGGTTTGTCGGAATCAGAACACCCTGGACTATGTCTGATCCGACAGTTTGGAAAAAGACCCACAAACTAGGGGCATCGCTTTTCAAAATAGTTTCGTTACTAACTCTTACTGGGATGATTTTCCCCTCAGTCACTTTTTATACCTTTTTTATCCCTTTAATCTTCTCTGTGGTCATCATTTACTTCTATTCCTATTGGCAATATCGCAAAATTAACCGAGGACTACATTCACATCATTGAGGTATAATATCTCGTGGTAATCATCAAATCTCCCCCACAAATCGAGGGAATCAAAAAATCATCCGTTCTTGCCGCCCAAACCTTAGAGTATGTCGCCTCTTTCGTGAAAGAGGGTGTTTCTACTGCATTTTTAGACCAAAAGGCAGTTGAGTTTATCTCCAAAAACGGCGCTATCGCGGCCCCACTTAACTACAACGGATTTCCCAAAAGTATCTGCACTTCCGTTAATAACGTCGTTTGCCATGGAATCCCCTCCGAGAAGGACGTCCTAAAAGCAGGTGATATTATCAACATCGATGTAACCACCATCCTCAATGGTTATTACGGTGACACCTCAGCCACTTATCCAGTCGGTGAAATAAGTCCTCATGCCAAACAACTTATTAAAGCCACCAGAGACTCCATGTATTTGGCAATTGATGCCCTAAAACCAGGTAAGTCTCTGAATGCCTCAGTTGGGCAAGTCATCGAAAAGTATGTCAATCAGTTTGGCTTCATTCCCGTACGCGAACTCGGCGGTCATGGCGTAGGCATTCATTTTCATGAGGATCCATTTGTTTTCCACTTCACCACTCCATCTCACGATACCATCCTTAAACCAGGAATGATTTTTACAGTCGAACCCATGATTAATGCCAGCAAAAATTGGCAGGTGACTCTAGATGAATCAGACGGCTGGACTATTCGAACTGCTGACGGTTCACTCTCCGCTCAATTTGAACATACCATTCTTATCACCGAAATCGGGTCGGAAATATTAACTCAAATATAATGACAATCATTGTTGCCACATTTGTTTTTATTGCCTGGACGGTTTATCGACTGATTTCTAAAGAAAACATCTTACTAGAAGATATTTTCTTAAAACCATTTATCTGGCTTTTACCAATTTACATAGTCAATGGCCACCGTGATTTAGGACTTGGTAAAAAACATTTGACAAGACACATATTGATCGGACTTGCAGCAGGACTAATACTCTCTCTCGAACGCCTTTTCGTTAACCATCCAACCTTAAATTTTTCATACCTTGCTATTGTTTCTGCATTCTTTACTGCCATTACTGAAGAAATATTTTTTAGAGGGTATCTTCTTAATCGTTGGCTAAAAAATTTTCAAAAACCAATTTTTCCTCTCGTTCTTAACGGATTATTTTTCACACTGACTCATATTCCAGTGGCTATTTTTGTTTATCACTATAGTGGTAATGGGTTGGCAGTCTATCTACTAACCAACTTTATTAGCGGCTTCGTTGATGTTTACTTATTTTATTTAACCAGATCTGCTTACACTTCTATGGCAAATCACTTTGTTTGGAACTTATTCTCTGGAATCTTTAGATAATTATGACAATCTTAGACGGTCGAACACTTGCGCAAGAAATAATCAATTCTCTAAAAACTAAAGATCTGTCAGCACTTTCACTCCATATCATTTTGGTGGGTGACGACTCAAACAGTCAAAAATATATTGATCTCAAACAAAAGAGGTGTCATGAAATAGGCTTAAGTTGTGTGATTCACCGGTTTCCGTCAGATATCAAAGAGAACATAATCACCAGCCTAACCCAAGAATTAAATACCGACAGTACTGTCTCGGGCTACTTCATACAGTTACCAATGCCAGCTTCTATAAACAAAAATCAGGTTATCTCAACTATTAGTCCTAAAAAAGATGTTGATGGTTTGACTCCCAACTCCAAATTCATTCCAGCAGTCGTCAGGGGAGTAATGTCCCTAATCTCAGCCTATCCAATCGTCCTTGCGGGAAAAAACGCGGTAATAATTAATGACTCAAAGTTGATCGGAATTCCGCTAAAAAATATTCTGGAAAAAGAAAATTGTCATGTGCAAATTTGCAACAAATTCACCGAAAATATTCAAAAAATCAGCAGGGGAGCCGACTTTCTTTTTTCAGCCACCGGGGTAAAAGGTTTGGTTACTCGTGACTATATCAAACCAGGTGCTATAGTCGTAGATATTGGTGGAGGTGATGTTGATTTTGCCAATGTGTCCGACATCTGCAGTTATATAACCCCAACAGTTGGTGGGGTTGGTCCTATGACTATTGCATCGCTTTTACAAAATTTGGTAGACAAAACCTAGACTAGTTATATAATCAGTCAATAATGGCAGTTATAAGCAATCATCTAATCGAGACTGAAGAACATAATCGAGTGACTGGAAATTCAACTATCCAACTAGCTATTACTGACATCTTGGTACGGAATGGTCAAAGAGCCTCACTTCCCGAAACGGAGGCTAGAAAAGCATTAATTACAGATTTAAGGCAATTAGTTACAATTACTGCAGAAATTAAAAAATAATATGCGAATTCAACTCTACGATCGTGGTTTGCCACAGGGCAAAAAACTTTTTAGTGATATCGAATCTGTCTGTAAGCGACTCCAAATTGATTTTGACCCCGAATACATTAAGGATATGAATCGTGTTTATTCCATGGGTTATCAGGGAAATACTGTTCTTTTAATAAACGGTGAAGTGGCTTTTATCGATAAATATCCTTCAAGTAAAGAACTGGAGAATATTATTTCTGACTATTTAAAGTAAAAAATATTAATATTTTATGAACAAAGTGATCTTAAATTCCTTCCTCGTCTCGTTAGTTATTGCAGTAATCAGTTATTTTTTTCGACAAAGTTTTCATACTGATCTATATCTGAGTGATGTGGGTGGATTAAGTACTTTTATTGGTGCCTTTGCTACCTTATTTGGACTATTATCAGCCTTTGTTGTTTTTGAAGTTTGGGGTCAATATAATAAGACCGCTTTGTATGTCGACAAAGAAGCCTCCGGACTAGAGCAGCTTTATCGACTAACTCTCTACTTCAGAGACAAGAAACTCAATAGAGTTATGGCATCGGCTATCACCAAATACGCCAATATGGTTATAAAAGGCCGTTTTCAAAAGTTGGGATCCGGTGAAAGAAACAATGAAAGTGGTTTGGCTTTTCGGGAGATATCTGGAGTTATCCAAGGTATCAAGTTTGACGACGACCATGATCAAATAATTTTTGACCATATCGTCAGCCATTATGGTGACCTCAGTGATATACGTACCGAAAGGATCAACCAGAGTTTAGCTAGATTGCCTTCCCTTCTTAAAACTTTTCTATATATTGCTTCATTTTTCGTTGTGACTTGTCTTGTTATTATGCCTTTTGCCAACGTTTTCTATTCACTCTTTGCGGTGTTCTGTATGACATTTGTCATAGTCATGATTTATTTTCTAATCGAAGATCTAGACAACCCATTTGTTGGTAACTGGAATATATCCCCAGAACCGTTTAAACGAGCTCTCAAGCACATTGCCCAAGACTATACTTGAAACAATCTTCTGGCATTACTATCAATTTGGTTTTCTGTTTCTTCCAAGCTTACTTTCCACAATTTACTAACGGTCTCATATACGTATCTGACGTATTCCGGGTAATTAGTCTGACCCTTGAAGGGGATGGGTGCCAACTCCGGTGAGTCGGTTTCCAAAACCAGTCTGTCTTTGGGTATATTTAGCACTACTTCTTGTAGACCTGGCTCATATGTTAGATTACCGTCAATTCCAAAATACCACTCCCCTTCCATATTCATTATCCGACTTATTCTCTTTTTACCTCCGCTATAACAGTGGACAACCCCTTTCAGGTTTTTGTAAGAGGTGAGTGTCTCGATTGTTTCGTCCATCGCCTTCCGGCTATGGATAATTAGTGGTTTGTCGTATTTTATTGCCAATTCAATTTGTCCTCGGAACAATTCTGTTTGTTTATCCAAATCATAGTCTCTCGAAAAATCCATCCCACATTCCCCCACCGCCACTATCTGCTTGTTTTTTATTAACATTTCCTCCAGTTCAAAAATGGCTGTGTCTATCTCAATAGGCACATCTTGGGGGTGGATGCCTACAGCTGGGTAGAGTCTATCATTTTCTCGAGATAGATTTAAGTTTACCCCCGAATCTTCTATGTTGCTAGCCGATAAAATTACCAGTTCTAAACCGTCAATTTTTAGTTCGTCATCCATTCTAATATGGGCGTGTGTGTCAATCATTCTACTATTTTACTCCATGCTAATATACGGTATGGGGTTGAATAGGTTAGTCGACACTAGTGGAAAAGTTATTAAAATTAAACTTGACGACGAGGCACTTCCTCTGTTCACGTTTTCAGACCCAACGCCACGTTTTGCCCATGACAACTGTGAAGATGTATACCTTTATGATGTCTGTGGCATTAGACTCCGAACTCTAAACGGACTAAAAGCCTCACCACATTTTTTGGCCCACCGGTTTAATGGTGGTCAAAGCGGAGATTTTGTAGCTATAGAGCTTCGCAAAGCCAAGATAATGACTTTTATTTCTGAACCACATGAGATAGTCGCTGCGCTAAGAGAGCTGGGTTACTAGTATATAATATTGCATGTCGCTCCAAGACACGCTTGACAAAATTCACTCTGAGCTTGTCACTGAAGAAAAAGCTCTCCCGCCAGGAGTCAGGAATGCTATCGAAACAATTGACCTGATGAATGCAAGTGATGTAATACTAGGACGAACTTTGCCAAGTCCTTCCTCGAGTGGAGTCAGGAGAGTCGTTGTTGGCGGTACGATCAACCATCAAGATTTTTTAAATGCCGATGGGATCAAGTGACCTCTACACCAATCTTCCCTTCAATCTTGAAAATCTTTGACTCATTTTCTCCTCGTCCTAGTTCTCGTGCAGAGCAGAGCATCCCCTCAGAAATCACTCCATGGACTTTCCCCTTTTTAATTTTTACCTCTCCCCCGTTTTTATCTTTTACCTTCGCCCCAGGAAGTGCCACGGGGACAATCTGGCCGACCTCAAGGCTGTTATCACCACAAACTATTTTTAGTTCTTTTGATCCGACATTGACGGTAATAAGTTGAATTGATTGGTCAGCTAATTTCTCGATACCTACAACTTTCCCAACAATAATTTTTCCAGTTAGTACTTCCACTGGAGTTTCTTTAATTTCCACTCGTGGAAATAGTGGTTTCTCTAGTGCATTTATTTCTCCGGTCAATACCTCCTCAATAGTTTTGCAGGTATTTGGCATGATGCACGAAAGGTAGTTGGCCGCAGTTCTTAGGTTTTTTATACATTCAGTTAGAATATTTATTCGTAATGGGTCACTACTCTCTAGTTTCCATGGCGCCACTTCGTTCAGCCTGTTATTTGATTTATCAATATATTCTTCAAACACCCAGCTTATCGCCTCATCAAAGCTTAATTCATCGATCAATTTAGAAAAATTACTACTTACTATTAACTCTTCACTATTAACTGTTAACTTCTCTCCCAGTTTGCACAGTCTACTTACAAGATTTCCAAAATTGTTCGCTAGATCTGCATTATATCTTTCGGCAAACCTACTTATTCCTACATCAGAATCATTTTCCGATGGAAAAGAGCGGGCAATCAAGTATCTAGTCCCATCAACCCCAAATTGGTCGACAAGTTGCTGTGGACTTATTACATTACCAAGTGATTTGGACATCTTTTGTCCATCTACCATATAAAAGCTATGGGTGAAAGTTCTCCTGGGTAATCCAATATCAGCGGACAGTAGCATGGCTTGCCATATCACAGTATGAAACCACAGTATTTCTTTTCCCAGTAGATGTAAATCAGCTGGCCAAAAATCAGTTTTACCTTCTACAAACTGGGTAGCACTGTAGTAGTTGATTAAAGCGTCAAACCAGACATAGACTGTCTGACTTTTATCCCAAGGTAGGGGAATCCCCCACGACACATTCTCTCGAGAAAGTGAGATATCAGTCACTCCCCCTTTCAGTTTTGCCAATACTTCTGCCTTTTTTCCTGCAGGAAATATATAGTTATCGTTTTCAATTTTTTCTATAATCTGAGGAACATATTTTGATAGTTTAAAAAACCAATTCTCCTCTGACTTTTTGACGGTTTTTTCGGGTGGGTGAAGAGGACAATGACCGTCGACTAGGTCTGTCTCAGTTAGGAATTTTTCACAACCAACACAATACCAGCCTTCGTACTTTGATTTATAAACATCACCTTTTTCATATATTTTGGTCAATAAGTCAGAAACCACCGTTTCGTGTTTTGGATCTGTTGTTCTAATAAAAAAATCATTCGATATATTCAGCGACTTCCAGGCACCAATAAACTTTGGAACAATCTTGTCACAATATACTTGGGGTGCAAGACCCATCTTTTCTGCACATTCGGACACTTTTTGTCCATGCTCGTCTGTCCCGGTTAAGAAAAAAACATCTTCATTTTTTTGGCGGTGAAGTCGGGCTACGATATCGGCTGCAACTGTAGTGCAGGTATGACCAATGTGGGGAACATCATTGATGTAATAAATTGGGGTGGTAATGTAAAAACTCTTATTCATAAGAAAATGCTAAATATATAAAAAATATATCCTATTCTCGCCACGTTTGCCAATTTATTGGCATTACGTGGCTATTGCATTTTCTCAGCGACTTTTTTGGTTACAATTTTTCGGGACACTTTCTTGGCAGTTTTTTTAGTTATTTTTTTGACACCTTCCCCACCAATCTTTTTACTAAGCTGGGATTTCATTCGGGACACTTTGTTTTTGTGAAGTATGCCTTTTTTCTGTGCCTTATCCAAAATAGATTGAGCTTCCTTCATATTCTCGGCATTGGGCTGACCTAAAAACTTTTTGACAAGTTCTTTAAACCTGTTCTTAATTATAAGGTTAGCTTTGCGATTTTTAATCGATTTTCGCAGTGATTTTTTAGATGAGGCGCTGATTGGCATGAGTAGTATTCTAACTGATGGACATTCTAAATACAAGAATTTATCACCCGCTCATAATATAATGCTTCATATGGGCTTCCACGATCAAATTAAATCACTCAGTACCAAAAAACAACACAGCATTTTATCTGCAAGCTTGGTTTTGGCCATTACTTTCGGCTTGTCTGCTGTTTTGGGGTTTTTGCGAAGCCGGTTTCTTTACGCTCAATTTTTCAATTGTTGTGTCCTAGAGCTAGACGCATACAACGCTGCTTTTAGACTCCCAGACTTAATTTTTAAGCTTTTGGTTACTGGCGCTTTGTCAGCATCATTTATCCCTGTTTTCAGTTCTTATCTGCATAAAGACGAAAAAAAAGCATATGAGGTAGCCTCAACTGTTATCAATTTGCTTTTAATTTTCTTTACCATTGCCTCTGTCACGGTTTTGATATTTGCTAAACCACTTTCAGGAATTATCGCCCATGGTTTTACACCTGATCAGATTGATCTAATGACCAACCTCACCCGAATACTCTTAGTCGCTCAGATCTTCTTTCTAATCAGCAATTTCCTAACCGGAATGCTTCAAGTTCATCAAGTATTCGTCGTCCCGGCTCTTTCGCCCATCGTTTATAACATATTCATTATCCTTTCCATCTTCTTCCTGGTACCTTCCTTTGGCATATATGGAGTAGCCATCGGTTGTGTCATTGGCGCATTTTTTCATCTCTTAATTCAAATTCCCGTTGCGAGAGCTTTAAAGGTCAAGTACTCATTCACCATCCAGCCAAAATTAGCCGGTGTTGGGGAAGTGGTTAGATTGATGATCCCCCGTAGTCTGTCGCTCGGCCTGGGCGAAATTGAAAATACTGTCACCCTCTTTTTTGCTAGTTCACTAACTGCGGGCTCAATCTCTCTTTTAAACCTTGCCCTACAGTTAATGTATCTACCTAGTCGCATATTTGGTACCACTGTTGGTCAGGCCTCTCTCCCGATGTTGTCTAAGAACATTGCCAGAAATGAAATGGATATTTTTAGAAACACCGTCAGAAAAACAATTTCCCAGAGCTTATTCATAGCCGTACCGATCACCGTCCTTGTTCTAGTTCACCGTTTAGCTATCATTCGTATCGCCTTTGGTGCCAAACAATTTCCTTGGGGTGCCACACTTTTGACTGCCAAAACCTTGGCTTACTTGACTCCAGCAATTGTTAGTCAGGCTGTCATCCAGATTCTGGTACGTGCTTTTTATGCCATCCATGACACTAAAACTCCTTTAAAAATTTCTTTCTTTTCACTTTTAGTCAATGTAGTTTCCAGCTTTCTATTTGTTAATTACACTGATATGGGGATTTTAGGTTTAGCAATCAGTGCTTCACTCGGAAACCTTACCCAGTGTTTTGGTCTCTTTTATTCTTTTATAAAAATAGTTGATGGAGCTGGTTGGGAAAAGACAATCATGCACTATTTTAAGATTATTGTCGCTTCAGCTGTACTTGGGTTTACTTCCTGGTCATGCATGCGCTTTTTTGATATGTTTGTCCTCGATACCTCTAGAACTTTAAACCTAATAATCCTATCTTCTATTTCTGTTGTGATCAGCTTGGTTTTTTACTATTACACAGCGAAAGTCCTTAATATCTCCGAAGTTGATGACTATCGACACTACTTTCGTAAGTCCACTGCATTTTTCAGGAAATAGTTTGTTTTACCCTGTATTTTAATTTGTCAGAAATGTATATATACTGTTTATATGCCCGTCAAAAAGGATATATCCTTTTTACCAGATCAGGAGAATATAAATTCATTTTCCGCGAGGACAATACGTTGGTTAACCTCGGTTGGACGCTTCGTTATTGTCTTTACAGAATTGATCGTTATTTGCGCCTTTTTATCGCGGTTTTGGTTGGATCGGACGAACTCTGATCTTTCTGAGATAGTTCGTCAACAGAAAGCCATTCTTGACAGTACTTCTGATTTTGAGGTCGAGTATGCACAGCTTCAAAAGAAACTTGCTGTTATCAAAAAGTTTTATGCCAACCAACCTGAGTATGAATCAAAAGTCGCCACATTAGTTGAAAGCACTCCAGAAGATGTAAATTTCAACAGTTTATTAATTAATCATAGTGCTCAGAGTAATGAGGTGACTGCCTTAATTACCTTATCGGCGTACCAAGAATCTGCTATCATCAATTTCATCACCAATCTTATTGCGAATCCTAAGATCACCTCAGTAGATATCAGAACTATCGAGAAAAAACCAAACGACACTAAATATAACGTCAATTTGTCATTAGTATTTTCCAAAAAGTCATGAGTTTGAATTTAAACCCACAAGTCTCCCGGGTCAAGCCACTTTTTGACTACATAAAGAAACAACAAGAAAATCGTAAAATTATAAAGTCTGTGGAGATTGGTGCTACTTTTATTCTTATCACCTTTTTTCTTATGTTTGCTCTACGTCCTACAGTTATTACTATCTCTACTTTAAAAGGCGACATCGAATCAAAGAAAATTCTTAAAGAAGAACTGCGAAACAAAATAAACAAAGTTATCATCGCTCAAGATTTGTTTTCACAGGTTCAGGAAAGATATCATGTTGTCAATTCTAGTTTGCCAGATAAACCAAACTATTATGAATCGTCATCCATTATTCGACAGATAGGACAAAAGTATAGCATTCCTGCTGACTCAATGGCATTCAACTTAGAAGCTGGCGAGGTCAAAGAAGATCCTGGTATTCAAGCATATAATATCTCAGTTGGTGTCAATGGACCATTTACTAATGCCCTAAGCTTTGCCACTGAAATTCTCAAAAATCGCCGTACTAATTATATTAGTGCCCTTAATTTTGTTAATTCTACTGAAACAAACAACAGCTCAGCCAGTCCTAGTGCTTCTACAAATGGGGTTAACACAAAATTTTCCACAGTTTTTTATTATTGGCCACCTATCAATGAAAAAAAGTAAGTTATCATCCTATTTTCTACTGTTAAGTATTTTTACTTTCGCTGCTACATTCTTTTATATAGTCCAAAAGAGTTATGACAGTTTAATGAAACCTATTACAGAAGTTAAGCAAAGCGTTATTATAAAATCAATTGATCCAAATCTAGACATCTCAACTCTCGACGAAATCGAAAAAAGAAATGCAGTTAATTACATTATTACCGCCATCCCAACAACAGAACCTACATTTGTAGAATCACCATGAAAAAAGAGCTAAGATTTCCCACCATCCTTGGACTGATACTACTCATCATTTCAATTGCAGCTGGAGTATATTTATCTGGATCAAAAGTAACTCTAGGATCAAAAGCGTCTGGAGGCTGTAGTCCCCAAAATGTTCAAGTTACTAACCTCACTCATGTTAGTGCCAATATATCTTTTGTAACCACTTCCACCTGTCAGGCAACCATTGACATCAATAATCAAACTGTCTTTGACCTAAAACTTGAAACACTAAACAATCCAGACTTAGTGACACACGTTCACTACTTCGAAATCAAAAGACTTAAGGAAAAAACATCTTATGACTTCTCTATTATCTCCGGTGGAAACACGTTTAACGATAGTATTTATAAATTTACTACCGGCTCCCTACCATCATCGGCTACTCCGACATCTAATTTGGCTTGGGGTAAAGTGTTTGCTCCGGACGGTAAAACCCCTGGTAATGCTATTGTCTATCTAAATATTCCCGGTGCCTACCCACTATCATCTATCGTGACAACTAATGGCAACTGGTCGATTTCTCTAGCCAATACATTCAATGAAACCAAGAACAATTGGTTTACCCAGCCAGTTGATCCCACTAATGAAGATATTATTGTGATCGCCGAAGATGGAGTTACGACTCAGGTCGTAAACAGCACATCAAGAAACAATCCAGTCCCAAATATTATTATTGGTACCAATTCTTTAGACGCAGCAGATCCACTTCCCACTGAAGCTCCTCAAACAGGTCAGCTCCAATCAGTCACTCCAGTAGTTAGTCAAAAGAACATCGACATTACCAATCCGAAAGACGGTGATATGATCAATATTAGCCGCCCTGATTTTTTTGGTAGTGCCCCTATAAATACCCGGGTGGTTATTGAAGTTCATTCTACCCAAGCCATTAATGGTGAAACCATCACCGATTCTACGGGAGCTTGGCACTGGTCACCACCTCAAAATCTAACTCCAGGAGAACACACTATAACTGTAAAATCACAAAACGGTACGACTGGTATTTGGGAAATGGTTACCAGAAAATTCACAGTTCTAGCAGCAGACAGTGGTGGTCCCGCTTTCGAAGCTTCAGGATCAGCTATCACCCCAACCCTAGTACCAACTACCATTCCCACCATTGCTCCCACAGAGACACCAGTCCCAACTGAGCGTGTTGCAAAACCAAGTACTACAGTCAAGCCACCAGTGACTGGAAACTATATTCCAACCGTTGCAATCATTTTCTTCTCTAGCATTTTTATATTAATATCGTATAAACTACTTTTGTGAAACAATCATTGTTTTATTATTGGCGATACCAAATTTTAACAGTGTTGTTTTTGTTGCTCTCTCTCGGAGGAACAATGTATCTAGTGAAACTCAACCAAGACAACCGCAACCGAGCTGCTGGTACCTGTTGGGCTAAGTGTACTTGTAGTTGCGGTAAATCTTTTTGTGCTGATCCAAAAGGTGGTGGTTGTGCCGCGGAATGTAAAGATGCTTGTCCCGTTAAACCTCTACCAACCAAACCCTCAGATGACGAAAAACTTCCAGCTAATACCAAGGATGCCTGTACTGCCAGTGGAGGTTTTTGGTGTGGTAAGTACGCTTCAGGTTGTGGCGGTTTTTGTACCAGCGGTAAAACCAAAACCTGCAACCAACTTCTTCAGGAAGCCTGTCCCAAAGATACTGTTGTTTTAGGAACTGTTAAATGTGTTCAAAATACTTCAGGTGCCTGGGTAGCCGACCCTGCCATGAACTATAATCCAAATACCACTGGTCCAAACGCTATCGGTGTTGTTAATGGTAAAAGTGTCCTTCAGCAAGTTAACGAGCAATGTGCCGCCCAAATGAAAAACGGTGGTTTTGCCACTGGTACCCAAGCTTATTTGTGTAAAATTGGAGTCAAGGGTTATACTGGAGGCGCTTGTACAGCCAATAATGGAGTTTCTTTTACCGGAAAACTAGGATGTTTTTGTGGTATAGTTCAGGTTGACACCCCTACCGGTCACACCAGTTATTCCAGCAATTGTAGTTGCGTCAAGCCGACTACTCCAAAAGCTACCACAGTCCCCACCAAAAAGCCCACCCCCACCCCAACTAAAAAATCGACTCTAACCCCTACCAAGACACCAACTCCCACTCGGACTCCAACTCCCACTCGGACTCCAACTCCCACTCGGACACCAACTCCCACTCGGACTCCAACTCCCACTCGGACTCCCACTCCCACCATTACTCCAACAGGTACCCAATCCCCCACAATGACGCCATCCCCAACAAATATCCCAACCGAAACACCAACTTCAACCATGACTCCAACTGGTACTCAAGTCCCAACAAATTCCCCAACTGACACTCCAGCACCCACCAACACTCCTGTATATATTGCCGAAGGTCCATCTCCCACCAGAATTGTTTTACCAAACTCTGGTTTCGAGTTCCCAATTCAGGTATTAACAGTTGTTGGAATAATTACTACATTACTTGGCTTCTTTATTTTGCTCTAATAAATGACAACCAGGTTTCCAGTAATATCCGCAATCGAAGCACTTCGTCCAGCTCAATGGATAAAAAACCTCAGCGTTTTTGCTGCCGTTATTTTAAACGGCCAGTTATTCAACCCTATTAGTATCATCCCTTCAATTCTCGCTTTTTTTTCCTACTCCGCTCTTTCATCATCTTCTTACTTAGTTAATGATATTTTAGATGCCCCTAAAGATAGACAACACCCATATAAAAAACACCGACCAATTGCTAGAGGTGATGTCCCAATTCCATTAGCTGTTTTCATGGCATTTTTTCTATTATTTGTCGGACTAGGTATCTCAATGATAATCAGTCCAGGATTCTTTCTAGTAGCTTTAGTTTTTATTATTCTTCAATACTCCTATTCATTTTTCTTCAAGAAAAAAGCCGTCGTCGACATTGCTGGAATTTCATTATTTTTTATTATCCGAGCCTATGCTGGAGAAATTGCTTCGGGATATCATTTACCTATATGGATCATGCTGACAGTAATTTTCCTTTCATTGTTTATTGCTAGTGGAAAACGACGTAGTGAATTAGTTAATACTGGTGTTAAAACCAGATCTTCCTTAGGTGGATATGGTCGAACGTTATTAAATTTCTATACTACTATGTTTGCTGTTTGCACTTTAATAGCTTATTCCATGTTTGCCTTTTTCGAAGACAAAATTCAGTTTCAAGGAATCATCCATAAGTTTTTATTACAAAATTTTCCAGTAGCTCTGGATAGAAAATGGTATATGCTATCCATAGCTCCAGTTATTTACGGTATTATGCGCTATGGACAAATAATTTTTGAAATGCAAGAAGGTGAACGTCCTGAAAGAGTTATTGCCACCGACATCCCCTTACTGTTTTCTGTAGTATCATGGGGACTTATGATAGTCACCATTATCTATGTCCTTTAGTTCAGTAGTTCTTATCTTACTAACACTGTTTACCCGTTTTTTTGGACTTAATTGGGGAGGTGGTTTTTTTTTCAATCCTGACGAAAACAATATGGTTCAGGCTATCATGAGAATGTCCCCGGGAAATTTAAATCCGCATTTTTTTGCTTATGGTCAATTCCCACTATATTTATCTTATTTCACTCGAAATTTGCTGGGTTTTGATCATAGTTATGAGGCAACAACTTATGTACTACGTTTTTGGTCAGCTATGTTTTCTTCAATTTCAGTTCTCTTTTTTTACATAATTGTCAAGAAAATATTCAACTCAAAGGTTGCTCTGTACGCCACGTTGCTCTATATTTTTACTCCTGGACTAATTCAACTTTCACATTTTGGTACCACCGAAAGTTTATTGATTTTAGTTTTTTTAGCCAATATTTACCTCAGCTTACATCTAGTTGAAAGACCGCTGGATTTCAAAACATATTTGCTTTCATCAGTCACAATTGGTATTGGAATGGCCAGCAAACTAAGTTCTCTTATTTTTACTTTCCCTGTACTACTTGTCTCGTTGTTTAATTTATTAAAACAACCTCAAAAGCTTCGTATTTTATTTTTAGTTTTTTACTTTTTACTTTTTACTTTAATATTTTTTATCATCTTTTCTCCATATAACCTGGTCGAAAACAAAGATTTTCTCTCTGCCCTTCGTTATGAAACTGAAGTTGCCACCGGAAAAATGCATGTTTTTTATACCAATCAATTTACAAACACTCTTCCCTACATCTTTCAGTTAACCCATATTTTCCCCCACGTTTTAGGTTTGCCAATCTTCATATTTTCAGTTATCGGGATGTTAAACATTATTCATAAACCTGCCTGCCGGCAGGCAGGTCATAATTTCATAAATCATAAATCAAAAGTATTTTTTATTATCGTTCTCTCTTCTTGTCTAATTTATTTTCTCTACTTTGGACAATTGTATGTCAAGTGGACCAGGTTTATGTCACCAATATTCTTTATATTTCCCTTCCTTGCTTCAATCTGTATTGCCAAAATTGACTCTAAACTTATCAGGACACTTATAATTTTTGCCTCTATCGTACCCGCACTTTATTTCTTAAGACTCTATACCAACCCAGATATCAGAGTAACAGCATCTGAATGGATGAATGCAAACATTCCCATCAATAGTAAGGTATTTTCTGAAGGTGGAAATGTAATAGATATACCACTGGATGGCGGAAAACTTGATATCACCAATTTCGACTTTTACTCACTTGAAAACAACCCCCAATCTAAAAAGGAACTTATTAACAAAATTTCTGAAGCTGAGTATATTCTCATACCGAGTCGAAGGGTATTTATGAATCAAGTCGGACCATCTTTCTCATCCTCGCATTCTTATTACCAAGCGCTTTTCAACGGTTCGCTCGGATTTGAACAGCTTCAATCTTTTCAGCTAAAAACAGACTTATTTCTTAACCAAGAAATGGCCGAAGAGACCTGGACTGTGTTTGACCGTCCCACTATCAGAGTTTATAAAAAGGTTAATAATTTATCATTAGAAGATTATGAAAAATTACTTAACCACTAAGATACTTTTGGTACTTTTATTTTTATTCGCCCTAAGTCTTAGACTGTATGGCTTAAATTGGGATCAAGGAACTCATCTCCACCCTGATGAAAGGTTCTTGACAATGGTTACCAATGACATACGTCTCCCAACGTCGCTACCTCAATACTTTGACAATTCCCAATCACCCCTAAATCCCTATAACTATCCTCAATATCAATTTTTTGTCTATGGCACCCTTCCTGTATTTTTAACTAAAGCAATTACAGTTTTAATTGGTTTTGACAACTACGACAAGGTCCACTTGGTAGGAAGGTCACTATCTGCGTTTTTTGATTCATCAAATATATTTTTGTTATATCTAATTTCGCTTAAGATATTCAAGCAAAAGTCCAAACTGATTTTATTACCAAGCCTACTTTATGCTTTTTGTATCCTACCAATCCAACTATCACATTTTTATGCTGTCGACACCTTTTTAACTACGTTTTTACTATCCACTTTTACATTTATCACCTACTCTAGGTTTCGGTTGGCAGGGGTGGCTTTTGGACTTGCCCTCGCCTGTAAAATTTCCGCAATATATTTTTCCCCAATTATTGGACTATTCTTTATAATCTTTTTAATAAAATCAAAAAATATTTTTAGGTTTTTACTTTGTACTTTTTACTTTGTACTTTTTACTTTTATATTTTTTAGGATCTTCCAACCATACATTTTCGATGGAATTTTCAAAATCAACCTCCATTTTATCGACAATATAAAGCAACTTCAGTCAATGACTCGGCCAGATGGAAATTTCCCCCCGTCTATTCAGTGGTTTAGCAAAATACCTCTCCTGTTTTCTCTACAAAACATTATCCTCTGGGGTGTGGGAATTCCCCTAACCCTGATCACTATTCTTGGTATTTTTAAATTGAACCTAAAAAAAACTAATTATCTAATTCTCATCTCTATTCTCTGGACTCTAATACTCTACTTCTACCAAGGGTCACAGTTTGCCCACACTATGCGCTACCTGCTTATTATTTATCCCTTTGTCTGTTTGGTGGCCAGCTATCTTGGTGGTTTATTAAATTCTGTTAAGTTATTAAATTTTCTAGTTATATGTCACCTTATTTTGGGGTTTCTCTTTTTATCAATCTATACCAGGCCTCATTCCCGTGTTCAAGCCTCAGCTTGGATCTATGATCACCTCCCTCCTGGTTCCAAAATAACCAACGAATATTGGGATGATCCATTGCCTTTGTACCTACAGGGAAATGACCCAAATATTTACAATGACACTATGTTGCCTCTCTACGATCCTGACTCACCAGAAAAGTGGGATAAACTCAATCAGGTTATCGACGCAACCGACTATATAATCATGTCCAGTAATCGGTTGTGGGGGTCAATTCCCCTTGTTCCAGACAAATTCCCCCAAACCTCCAAGTTTTACCAAGAACTTTTTTCACAAAATTTAGGTTTTACTAAACTAGTTGAAATCAATTCTTATCCGGGGGTTCGACTCCCAATTAATAGCTGTTACTATTTTGGCCCCAGCAACTTCCCGGGTGTAAAAAATAGCTGGTTTTCCATCGACACTCAGTGTCTCTACCCAGGAATTTACATTCGTGATGATATTGCCGAAGAAGCCTTTTCCGTCTATGACCATCCCAAAGTCCTAATCTTTTCTCGCACAGATCATTAATCTGTATGCAAAGTTTCGAAGTAGAGGTAGATTCCCTAGCAAATTATTGAGCTTAATCAGATATCTATTCTCAAAACATAGTATTCCCGGAATCAGACCAAACCCAGCAATCTTGATATTTGTAAATCCAGCTGCCTTTAAGTGTTTCCTTACGTTTATCCTTGTTATTTCTCTAATGCCTTTTTCTTCATACCAATCTAATTTTAGCCATACCAAAAAATACCAAAATATATTCCAGCCGTTGGGTTCGGAAAAAGCTATTGGATATCTCCAGCTTCTTTAAATCAAGGTTATTGGCAAGAGTTTTTAGTTTATCCAAAGACTTTTGACTAACATCAACGGCAGTTACTGCGAATCCACTTTTTAACAAGGGGATCGTCAACCTTCCGGTCCCCGCCCCAAAGTCTGAAACTTTCAAAATATTTTTACCTAGCTTTTCAATGAGTGTTTCTATCTCCAGCTGAGTATATCTTGGAGGTCTGAGTATCTGGTTTTGTGAATACTGTTTATCGTCTGAGTCAAAGTACATAGATTGAATTGTATCTTGTTTGCTGTTTAAACTTGTAGCCTTGATTTGTTAACAATTCTTTCACGTCTGGGTTTTCGACACAAATAACCTTTGGCTTAAATGTCCAATTCCATCTGTTTAAAATTTTCTCATCCCAACCTTCGACATCCAACGATAACAAATCAATACTTCTGTCAATGTTTTGTTTTAGAAACAACTCGATATCAACAATTTCAATATTTTTTGTCTCCGAATATACAAACCCATTTTTTCTATTAATTTCTGTTTGTTTTTTGGAAAATGTATTTAGAGCAGGAATGTCATACATATAATATTTTATTTGACCGTTTTTTGTTCCAACTCCAATATTCACAAACCTATCTCTCGATCGAATTTTTTCAAATAAACTTTTAATATTCGGGTTTGGCTCAACTACTATTCCTTTCCACCCTTTTTTATAAAATCGATAAGTATTGCTAATTCTCGTCGGGTGATACGCCCCGATTTCTACATAATACCCTATCTTTTTTCCCATATTTTTTTCAATTTCCAAATCTTCATAATCCTGAGCATAAGATCCATTTATATATTCTCTGACAATTTTCCTGTGAAGCTCATTGATTCCCGCCTTTATAAAATTAATTATTCCTACTTGTTTAATAATTGAAAACATTTTCATTTTAAATACTTTTTATTTTACTAATTAAAGAAATCGCACTTTCATCAATTTTAGAAACAGCAAACCATTTTTTACCCAAATCTTTTAAAGATGCTCCAAAGTGAAATATCTTCTGTTTATCAATTATCAAAAATCTATCATGTGACAGTTTAAACTCCTTGATTTCGATAGGTTCATATTGTAAGTTGTACTTTTGAATATCATTTGATATTTGCGAAGTAATATTATTACAATAAATCCTTGCTTTGACATTCTTACGTCTCTTAATAAACAACGTCAGAACGGTATCATCAATGTAATTATCTATTAGAATAATTTCCTTTTTTGCACTTCTGATAATATCGGAAACAAGTATGTGGGCGTCAAACACTTGACCATCATAAAATATTTTTTGTTTTGGGATGGAATCACTTGCAGTTAGGGCGTTAAAAACTTGATCAAATCTTTTGTCAGTTGAAATGGCAAACTGTATTTGTTCTTTTTCGACATCATTCACTTTTTGATAAAGCAAAGCGTAATTGTTTATATGTTTGCGCATGTTTACAAACGCATTCATAATTTGAATACTCACCTTAATTGCCGTTTCACTTTTAAGAACAGCAGACAGCATTGCCACACCTTGTTCAGTAAATGCGTTGGGAAAATACCTTCGCCCACCCCTGTTTGAGGTCACAATTTGTGACCTCAAATCAAGATATTCTGATTTCGTCAATCTAAAGCAAAATTCTTTGGGAAAACGGGACACATTTCTCTTTAATGACTGATTCAACACCTTGGTCTCAACCTTATATAGAATAGCCAAATCTTCATCTAAGATTACTTGAACATTCCTTACCGTCCAAATTTTATCAAACAAATAAGTATTCTGATTCAGATTATTTTGCATCAAATATTTTTTCATACTCATTCACAGTTTTTTTATAATCAAATTTATCTAAATTTTTAGCAATTTTTTGATAATACTTTTTTCCATTTTTTAATACAATGTTTATTTTTTCTGCCAGGTCAACACTGTCGGCTACTTTTGCTATTTCACCCATACCGGTCATTTTTACCGGGACTCTGACCCCCGGGAGATCGGAGGCAACCACGGGACATCCGCAACGCATTGCCTCTGCTTGAACAATCCCAAATGTCTCCAGATTGTTGGTACTTGGCAGTACCAAACAATCAAATAATTCATAATATTTATTTAATTTATCGTGTTCAACAGGTCCTATCAATTCCACATTTGTCAACTTTTTATATGTCTCATCTCCGGCTACACTTTTATATGGCCCAACCAACATTAATTTGGCATCAATTTGTTTCATTGCCTCTGCCAAATAGTTTAGCCCCTTTTCCCAGGCTATTCTTCCTACAAACCCAACAATTTTGTTTTTACTTTTTACTTTTGAATTTTGATTTTTTATCCCATCTATCTTAATCGGTGGCAATATAAAAACTGTTTTTTTTAAAAAATGTTTTACAAAAATAGAAGTTTGACCATAATCCATTGTGTATGACACAACTTCGTCTGCCAATATATAAACCACCAAATGAATCGGGTAGGTGACTAGTGAGATAAACTTATTGCTTACTGTGCCAGTAAAATTAAACTCACAATGATGTGTCACCACTATTTTTTTATTAAATAACTTTCCCCACAAGGCTAACCAAAAAGATTCCAACGAAGGTAAATGACAATTTATAATGTCATATCTTTGAACTAATTTAAAACTCTCCCAAAAATATAAAGGCATAATATAACCTTTACCAAAACAGAACCCATCGACGCCGAAGATGTTTATCTTATTCCAAATCCGATTTTTTCCACTGCATATAACCCCTACTTCATAATTTCTTTTTACAAGTTCTTCCGATAGAATTACAGCATATTGGGTGACTCCCGAGATATTAGGCAAATAGTAAGTTAATCCCAAAAGTATTTTTTTATTAGCCATAACTGACTTTATCATGAATCTTAAAAAGCTTCTTTTTTGGCAACCAAGGTTCGACCTGTTGCGTTTTTTGAACCGTAGCCAAATTGGCAAAATTTTCATCGTAATTTTTAACTACGCAATATGGTTTTTTCTCTTTTTTGTTTCATACCTATTAATAAAAAGTGATACAAATATTTTCTGGCAATTATTGATTGCCACCATTGTTGGAGAGGTCATCGAAAAGTATGGCAAGAGTCATGCTCTTTGGCGACGTCCACTTTACCAGCGGAACGACGCAACCCCCACCGGACTAGTAGATCGTTGGTACAAGACCGGCTCATTTCCTTCTGGCCATACCATCAAGGCGATGTCTTTTTTATTGTTTTTGATTCAATATCCTGTTTTTCCAATTTCTAGTTACTTACTTCTTGTTATTCCATTGATTTTTCTACGAGTTCTTATTGGGTTTCATTATCCTTTTGATTTATTAGGCGGTGCCTTCTTTGGTTTACTAACTTGGCTTCTCTCAAAATACATTGTTTTCCCTGAGTTCCTAACCGAAATTGTTCATGTTATATTTAATTTTGTTTTCCTAATTCGCAATTAAGTGTAACCATAAATGTTAAATGATAAATGTTAAATAGTTTATGATTTTCGCAGACTTTCGTTTTATTACCCTCTGGTGGGCCACTTATCTTATTATCGGACTTTCTGCACTGCCACTTACTTTCTACTTCTTCAATAAATTCTGGGACAAGGGCTATATTTTTTCCAAAACCATCGGATTAGTTCTGGTAACTTTTTTGACGTTAACTTTGGGGATTTTCAAATTAGTTCCTTTTACCACCATCTCCATTGCTGTCATTGTTTTAGGGATTTTTGGATTTGGTCTGTGGCTACTAAAGTCCAATTCACTTTTATTACCTTTTAAAAAGAGTCTAAAAACACACATTCGAGTCTTTATTTTTGAAGAAGTTATCTTTTTCTTGGTTTTGACAGTTTGGAGTATTGTCAGAGGGTATGCCCCAGATATTGAAGGATTAGAAAAGTTCATGGATTGGGGATTTGTAAACTCAGCTCTAAGAAGTAAGTTTATGCCACCTATCGATATGTGGTTCGCCTCTGAACCAATTAATTACTACTACTTTGGTCATCTGGAGACAGCCGTTCTAGCCAAGATTAGTGGTATTGACTCAGCCATTATCTACAATTTAGCCATCGCTTCAGCCTGTGCCGTCACTTTCAGTCACACTTTTTCCCTGGCTTCAAATCTAGTCAGCTTTACTCTCAAAAAAGTGAATCTACGACTGATTATTTTAGGTGGTATTTTTTCGGCCTTAGTTCTAAGTTTTGGAGGCAATCTTCATCCGTTGTATAAAATCGGTTCAAACATTATCAAAAATGAAGGGAGATTGACTATTAGTAAAGAAACCATTAGCAAGGCAAGTGAATCTTATTGGTATCCTGACGCTACCCGTTTTATCGGCTTTGACCCAGATACTCAGGACAAAACCATTCATGAGTTCCCTTTGTATAGTTTTGTGGTCGCTGACTTGCACGGGCATATGAACGATATTCCCAATGTGCTTTTATTCATGGCAGTTTTACTGGCAATTTTTATTGCCGCCCCAATTAAAAATATTTCTTGGCTACTTATTCTTTCTTCATCCTTTTTACTATCAGTGGTTTTCATGACCAACGCTTGGGATTTTGCGGTCTACGGAATGGTCTTTGGTATCTTTTCTTTTTTTGCATTTTTAAAACAAAATACCTTTTTAAGAAGTTTATGGTTGACCGTTGTTCACGGTTTACTCACCATTGTCCTTTGGTATATCTTTACTCTACCTTTTTCGATTAACTTCACTCCGATGGCAGAAGGGCTAAAACTTGCCGATGCCCATACTCCTTTTTATCAACTTTTTATTCTTTACGGTGGATTTTGGCTAATAGTCTTTCCATTTATACTAGATATAATTTACCGATTATTTGCCAAAAAAATAAAATCAGTAAACATGGTGGACATCTTTGTACTCGTCCTTATAGTAACTGCCACCATTCTGGTAATTGTTCCTGAAATTGGCTATGTCAAAGATATCTACATTTACGAACATCGTCGCGCAAACACCATGTTTAAATTGGTTTACCAAGCCTTTATTCTCTATTCACTAGTATCAGGTTATGTACTTATCTACTTCCGTAAAAATATTCTTGTCAAACTAGTGATTTTATTAGTAGTTGCCAGCCACTTAACTTACCCTTTCTTCGCCATAAAATCTTACTACGGACTAAAAACTTACCATGGAATGTGGGGTCTTAAATTTTTACAAACTAGCTATAAGGATAACCTAGAAGCTATCAAGTGGCTAAACAAAAATATTGATGGTCAACCGGTAATCTTAGAAGCAGTGGGCGATAGCTACACTACATTTGGTCAAATTTCTATGGCTACTGGGTTGCCTACAGTTCAAGGCTGGGTTGTTCATGAGTGGTTGTGGCGCGGAGGCTATGATCTACCCGCTGCCCGCCAAACAGATGTTCAGAATATTTATGAGGCCACTGAGATTGATGTTGTCCAACCAATCCTTCAAAAATATTCTATCGAGTATGTTTTTGTTGGTGACAAAGAAAGAGAAAAATATCCCATGCTCAACGAAAAAATTTTCGTCGATCTTGGGGCCAAAATTGTCTTTGAATCCGGTCTGACTCGTATTTACAAGCTAAACTAGGACTTTTTCATCATGTCAGATATTCTAAAAGGTCTAAACCAAGCCCAACGTGAGGCTGTTGAACACATTGGCACACCTCTACTATTGTTGGCAGGAGCTGGTTCTGGTAAGACCAGAGTACTAACTCACCGGGCAGCGAATTTAATTATTTCTGGTCAGGCCACAACTTCTCAAATTCTTCTATTAACATTCACCAATAAGGCAGCCAGTGAGATGAAAGAGAGGATGCAACATCTGTTAGGATCTGTCGGTAAAAAAAATAATCTGGAAGTGTTTGCCGGCACGTTTCACTCCTTTTGTTGCCGAATTCTTCGAAAAGATGGAAGTCACCTAGGCATTCGTCCCGATTTTGTAATTTACGACTCCGACGATCAGGAAACACTGATTAAGAACATCCTTAAAGACCTAAATCTTACACCTCAAGAGTTCAAACCAAGTTCAGTAATGTACTTCATTGAAGACTGCAAAAACAAATACATTAGCGCCGTCGATGCTGGAAACATTCAACCGGGTTTCTGGGGTAAGCAAGCCGCCAAAATTTATAAACTGTACCAACAAAAACTCTCTGACTATCAAGCTCTAGATTTTAACGACCTTCTTTTTCAAACAGTACGTCTATTCAGTGAATTTCCCGAAGTACTAGACAAATATCAGGATATTTACCGACATATTTTGGTTGACGAGTATCAAGACACCAATCAGATCCAATACTTACTTACTCGGCTTTTGTCTAGTAAATATCGACAAGTGACTGCAGTTGGTGATGCCTCCCAAGCAATTTACGGATGGCGTGGGGCTAACTATCAAAACTTAACCAACTTTACGGTTGACTTTAGTGATACTAAAGTCGTCAGTCTTGAAGAAAATTATCGATCGACCCAGATAATTCTTGATGCCGCCAATACTGTAATTTCCAAAAATAATTCTCATCCAATATTAAAACTTTTCACATCCAGAAAGTCTTCTGATCTGATCAAACTATTTGAGGCGGACTCCGAGGTCTCCGAAGCTGACTATATCGCTCAAAAAATCTGCTTCATCTATGAAAATCTTAAAGTCCCCTATAAACAAATTGCTGTCCTTTATCGGATGAATGCTCAATCCCGTGTTCTCGAAGAAGCGTTTCTAAAATATTCAATTCCCTATGTCCTTATTGGTGGACTTCGTTTCTATGACCGTTCTGAGGTTAAAGATGTTATCGCCATGCTTCGAGTAGCTCGGAATCACGATGACCACCTTTCTTCCGAACGAACCCAAAAAGCTCTGGGTAAACGTAAAAAAATACTTTTAGATCAGCACTTACTGGAAACAGACATCTCTGACCTGACTTCCGCTCAAATCCTAGAATCTGTTTTAAATTTTTCCGGCTATCTTTCAAAATACGATCCACAAGATGAAGATGATCAGCGCCGAATTGAAAATATCAAAGAGTTAAAGTCAGTCGCTACTACATTCCCATCATTAAATGACTTTCTGGAAAACATCGCACTAGTTCAACAAGAGTATTCTATTCAAGAAAAAAATAAGAAAAAAGATAGTAAGGAAGGAGTTCGATTGATGACACTCCATTCAAGTAAAGGCTTAGAATTCGAAGCGGTATTTTTGGTAGGCTTTGAAGAGGGGATCCTGCCGCATTCTCGATCAATGATTGATGATAGTGATATCGAAGAGGAACGCCGATTATGTTATGTTGGCATAACCAGAGCCAAGGATTATTTGTACATTTCCTATGCGACAAGACGCCTATTTTTTGGCAAAAGCTCTCTCAACGAACCTTCTCGTTTCTTACTAGACATTCCGCAGGATTTAATTGAATTCGATCAACCCAGGGATATTGTCCGTGATCATCGACCAAAATCAAAAAATTCCTCTGAACTAGTTTATGATCCTGATATATACTAACTTATGATCACTCGTATACTTTACGACGAAGAAAAAAAAGACTATAACCGTCTAATCAAACACCCTATCCAAACTTGGGAGTGGGGTGATTTCCAGGTTCTACAAGGACACAAGGTTTATCGACTGGGGGTTTTCAATGAAAACAAGATGATTTCTGCTTACTCACTAAGTTTTCATAGAATACCGAAGTCAAACTATTCCATTGGTACTATTCTCCGTGGACCAGCAATTGATGTCGACATGATCAGTAATGTCAAAAAAATTGCAATTGACGAAAAAGCGATTTTCGTCAAACTAGAACCAGACACTCTCCAAAAAACTTTTGATTCTGCCAATTCGCCAACCACTGTTGGTGAAAAACCTGTCTTTTCTGATCTTTACGTTTCTCCAAAAGTCTCATTTTATCCCTATTCTTATGTTATCGACCTAACTAAAAGCGAGGATGAGCTACTCGCTGCCATGCATAGCAAAACCCGCTACAACATTAAAATAGCCAACCGACACGGTGTTAAGTTTGAAGAAGTAAGTACAGATGAGGGGTTTGAAACTTATCTCCGTCTACTTTTTGATACCACCAAGCGTCAAGGTTTCTATCTTCACTCACCCGAGTACCATCGTCAATTATGGCACACCCTAAAGGACACCAAAATTCCCCATGTTATGCATGCCTCATACAACGGTGAAGTCCTCTCGGCTTTCATGTTGTTTACTCTGGGTAACAAATTATTCTATCCATATGGGGCATCTCTCGATACCCACCGTGAGGTCATGGCACCAACTCTAATGATGTGGGAATGCATCAAATATGGGTTAGATCAAAAGCTAAAATCATTCGATATGTGGGGAAGTCTTGGCCCAGACGCTAGAGAAACAGATCCAGGTTACGGATTTCATCGTTTTAAACAAAGTTATGGTGGGCAACTAGTCCAGTTTGTTGGTACATATGACTTGATCATCCACCCCCAACTTTACCAACTCTACAATCTAGTCGATAAATATCGCTGGAAACTATTGCGTCTCAAAGCTGATATTATCGGTAAACTAAGATTCAGGTAGGTCATGCCGTTGGTAAATTGTCCATTCAAGTAGTGGATATTACTCCATCCTCATATTTTTTTATCTATCTCAAATTTATAAAATCAAAATATGACACCCTATGTATTATTGGGTAAAATAGCCTATGTCCTCTACTACCATAACCGACGATATTATTTCAAAAGTAGCCAAGCTAGCTCGTGTTCAATTGACCGAAGAAGAAATCCATACTTTCACCAGTCAGCTATCTCCTGTCATGGAACATATCGACTCTCTCAATAGTCTGAATACCGATGCTGTCGAGCCTACTTTTCAGGTAACCAATTTAAAAAATGTCTTTAGGGAAGACGTGATTCTAGATAGTCTCTCCCAAAAAGATGCCATTGCACCAGCTCACAAATCAGAACAAGGTTATGTTGTTATGCCCAAAACAATCGATAAATAACTATGGAACTTAATAATCTCACCATTACAAAAATTCGTCAGGGACTTTTAGATAAAAAGTTTACAGCAGTCGAAGTAGCTACTAATTATTTAGACAGAATAAATAAACTTGACCAGGAAGTAAGAGCATTTATAACAGTCACCCCGGAAATTGCACTGGAACAGGCCAAGCTAGTTGACAAAAAAATATCGGAAGGAAAAGATATTGGGCGCCTGGCCGGAAGTACAGTTGCCGTTAAAGATATATTCCTTACCAAAGGAATCCAGTCTACTTCTGGGTCGAGAGTCCTTGAGGGTTACATACCTCAATATTCCTCAACCGTTTTTGAAAAAGTAATGAGTGAAGATGCCATTTTAATCGGCAAGGTTAACTGCGACCCTTTTGCTTTTGGAGTCAGTACCGAAAACTCAGGTTATTTTTCAACTCATAACCCTTGGGATTTGAGTCGTATTCCCGGTGGTTCTTCTGGTGGCTCAGCAGCCGCGGTCGCTGCCACATTTAGTACTTTCGCTCTCGGAAGTGACACTGGTGGTTCTATTCGTCAGCCTGCCGCCATGTGTGGCGTCTCAGGTATTAAGGTTACTTATGGCCGAACCTCCCGCTATGGAGTAACTTCAATGGCTTCTTCTTTTGACACTATGGGCTCACTGTCATCAACTGTCGAAGACTTAGCTCTAATCACTGAAACAATGGCTGGCATAGATCCCCATGATGCCACTTCGAGTTCGGAGTCAGTACCCGCATATTCACAACTCCTTGATAAAGTCAGCCTCAAAGGTCTCAAAATCGGTCTCCCTAAAGAGTATTTTTCCGAAGCTTTGAATCCTGAGATTAAGCAAAAAGTAATGGAAGCAGCCCAGCTCTATCAAAAGCATGGGGCTACTTTAGTTGACATATCCTTACCTAGTACAAGTCTGGGAATCGATGTTTACTACATTCTGGTCCCTAGTGAAATCTCCGCCAACATGTCTCGTTATGACGGCCTACGTTTTGGTCCCAGTGTTCGAGAGTCAAAAGATTTGATTTCCTACTATATGGAAAACCGTGGGCAGTTTATGGAACCAGAAGTAAAGCGAAGAATTATCATCGGAACCTATGCCCTCTCTTCTGGCTATTATGATGCCTACTATCTTAAAGCTTCCAAAGTTAGGACTGTTATAAAACAAGAATTCCAAGATGTTTTCCAAAAAGTTGATGTAATCCTCGCTCCGGTATGTCCCTCTACTGCCTGGCCACTTGGGCAAAAAGTAAACGATCCACTTCAGATGTACCTCGAAGATGTCTTTACAGTTTGTATTAATGTCGCCGGACTACCTTCTCTGGCTGTACCTTGTGGCTTTGATGGTCAAAATCTCCCTTTAGGTTACCAGCTAATCGGAAACTACTTTACTGAAGATAGATTATTTAGTATTGGTCACCAGTATCAGCAACTGACTGATTTCCATCTTCAAAAACCAAAGTTAAATAATATTAAATAACTTTATGACCATAACTCCTATCATTGGAATCGAAGCTCATATCGAACTAAAAACCAAAACAAAAATGTTTTGTGGTTGTGATGCCTCCCATTTTCATGCTGATCCAAATACCCACACTTGCCCTGTTTGTCTTGGACTCCCTGGTGCCCTACCGGTACCAAATAAGACAGCCTGTGAGTGGTGTATCAAGCTAGGACTCGCTCTTGGGTGTCGTGTCAATCATTCATCTTTTTTTGAAAGAAAAAATTACTTTTATCCTGATCTCCCAAAGGGCTATCAGATATCTCAGTACCTTCGACCATTTACAGTTGATGGAATCTTAGATCTTGATGGTCATAAAATCAGAATCAATCGTGTTCACTTGGAAGAAGATACTGGTAAGTCTGTTCACTTAGGTGGAGATACACTTTTGGATTTCAACCGTTCCGGAGTCCCGCTTGTAGAAATAGTCTCTGAACCGGATATTAACTCACCAGAAGAAGCCAAAAAATATTTACTTAAGGTCCAGCAGGTCGTCCGTTATTTAGGAATTTCCGACGCCGATATCGAAAAAGGAAGCATGCGTTGTGAACCGACCATTAATATCAAAATAGAAGATGGTGACCAGACTTTTTACACTCCTCTAGTCGAGATCAAAAACGTGGCTTCACTAACCGGCGTCATGACCGCTATTCAGTTTGAAATAGATCGTCAAATAGCTCAGTTTCAAGAAGATAAGATAGTCAAAAATTCTACCAATAAAACCACTCGTGGCTGGGATGCTGAAAAACAGCAGACCTTTCTCCAGCGCGAAAAAGAGGGCAGTGCTGACTATCGCTATTTCCCAGAACCTGACATCCCACCCATTGAGTTCACTGCAAATGATGTGGAAGCAGTCAAATCAACTTTACCCGAGATGCCTGATCAAAAAATAAAAAGATACATAAATGACTTCGGACTTTCAGATTATGATTCAAACTTGATTTGCGAAAGTATCGACTCATCAGAAGCCTTCGAGTATGGGATATCAGTATTTAGCACAGAAAAAGAAAATATTAAAAAGTTCGCAAATCTATATATTAATGGACTCAAAGAGCATTTAAATAAAGAAAATAAGGAAATTGAAAAAGAAAAAATCAATCCAGAACAAGTATTCAAAGTTATCAAGATGGCATCGGGTAATGTAGTCTCTTCCAGTGTTGCTAAAAATCTTATTGTCCAATCATATGAATTTGGAGTTGATGTCGAGAACTACGCAAAAGAAAATAATTTGATCCAAGTTTCCGACACCATCGTCATTGAAGAAATGGCCAAAAAAGTGATCACTGACAACCCCAAAGCTGTTGCAGATTATAGGAAGAAGCCATTGTCTGTTGGCTTCTTGGTTGGTCAGCTAATGAAGGCCAGTAAAGGTTCTGCCAATCCAACTCTAGCCAAAGAGATTTTGGAGAAATTACTTAGCCAATAAATAAATTTATCTTACAAATTTCCTTCTCTTAAGTTTCCCCAACTCGTTTTCTGCATGACCTAGCTTGCTATTTAAATATATTTCAGCCGGTGCCCGAACAAGAACTGGCAGACCACTCTCATCAAGTTTTTCCGATATTTCTAGTCTGACCCCATCTATTTTTGCGCTAATAGTTGCTATGGCAACTTCGCCAATTTCAGACCCAGTAAGCATATGTCTTTTATGAATTTTATTAATACTTGCCACCCAATCGTCTTTTGTCATACCATCCATACCAATCGCCATGATCTCATCATACGCCTGCTGTTGGCGATCATTCTTAAACATTCCCTATAATATCATAAAAAATTAATGTTTAGATCTCCCTCAACCCAAGTGTTGTCACTAATTATAAAAATTCTCTATATGTTGGTTTCCTGGTTGGTCAGCTAATGAAAGCCAGTAAAGGTTCTGCCAATCCTGCGTTAGCCAAAGAGATCTTGGAGATACTATTGAAATAACTACTCGGGATGGTCACCAGTTATTTTTCTTCTAAAGTAATTTATCTCTGTTCCAGCGGATATCATACTTGAACCTATCTCAACAAAAAGCTTATTCAATGCCCTAACCTCTGGCAAATAACTAGGTATCAAGTGATCAACTTCTACCAACCATTCTTCACGCAACATTCTATTCGCCAACTGTCGAGCTACATGTCTCCCCTCAAAGTCGAGTCCATATCTCAGGTGTAAACTTTTGGCATATTCAATCGGATCTTTGATAGCACCTTTCCCTAGTCTAGCTATTTCTTTTGCCGCTAATTTTATTTTTTCCTCATCAACAGTCATCATATAATTTTATCAACAAAAAAAATATCGGAGCCAAATAAAGTAAAATAGGGTGTGCAACTTAATAAAGCCCAGCAGCTAGCAGTCGACACCATCGAAGGACCGGTAATGGTCATCGCTGGTGCTGGTACTGGTAAAACCCAAGTCATCGCCCACCGTATTGCCAATATTCTAAAAGTCACCCAAACTCCACCCTCTTCTATTCTCTGTCTTACTTTCACCGACAATGCTGCCTTCAATATGAGACAGCGGTTGATTTCCATAATCGGCACTCTAGCCTATTCAGTCAAGATACATACCTTCCATTCTTTTTGTAACGAAGTTGTCCAGACCCATCTGGAGTATTTTATTTTTGGAAAAGAGGCACGTGTGGTCGATCAGTTGGAACAGATAGAAATTTTTCGTCAAACGATCGATCACCTTCCTGATGGAGCGGTTTTAAAACCGTGGGGTGACAAATACTTTTATCTCCACGAAGTCAGTTCCCGCATTCAAAATCTAAAACGAGAAAGTATTAGCTCTGATACATTTCAGTCTCTTATCGACTCGGAAAAATATTTTGTAGACCAAAGTACCGACATATTTTCACAGTTAAGACTCCTCAGAGTCGGCAAGACCCTCGAATCCGATTTAATAGCTCTTGTTAATCAGCTTCAACAAATACCCAATCTCTCCGATACTATTACTACTCTAATTTCCTACCACCTCTCACTTTTCAAAAACGGCGGTTACGATATTGGCGCTGCCAAAAGTCCGGCAATCAACTTTAAAAATGCACTGCTCCGACTCATTGAAGGTTATCTTAAGAATATTCCCAAACAACAGGAATTACTGTCTCTCTACGTTGACTACCAGCAAATTCTAAAAGATCGTGGACGCTACGATTTTGATGACATGATCCTCTTTGTCTTCAATGCTTTCAAAAACAACCAAGATTTACTTTTGGAGTATCAGGAAAAGTTTCAGTACATCTTAGTAGACGAATACCAAGATACCAATTCGTCTCAAAACCAAATAATTGAGTTACTCGGCAATTATTTTGATTGCCCCAATATTTTTGTGGTAGGAGATGATGATCAATCAATTTTTAGGTTTCAAGGAGCTTCGTTAGAAAATCTTCAAACATTTTTAACAAAATATAAAGTAGACCCTATTGTCCTAACCAACAATTATCGTAGTCATCAGCTAATTCTCGACACTGCCGCATCTGTCATCAATCACAACCAAAATCGGCTGGGAAACCTTGTTAAAACCATTGATAAAAATTTAGTGAGCTCGACAACTGTCGATACCAATCCGATTAACTTAACAGTAGCCGACAGTCCGCTCTCCGAAAACTATTTGGTCGGCACTAAGATAAAAGAGTTGTTGGATTCCGGTGTACCAGCCAATGATATTGCTGTAATTTATCGGAATAATCGCGATGTATTTGATCTCCTAGAAATTCTCAACCACCTCCGTGTTCCATTTTATTTGCCTTCTGAACAAAACATTTTGGAGAGTAAACCAATTATTCATCTAATCTATCTACTAAAACTAATCCTTAACCCCAGTGATGTTTCACTTCTATATCCAATTCTTTCTTCAGAGTTTATCAACTTTGATGCTCTTGACCTACTCCACCTCGCCAAAGGAGAACCAACCTCTAAACATTCTCAGAAAAAACTGAAGAAGTTTAATCTGCGATTGGCACGAGCTAGGGTTCGATTGGAAAGATATAATCTCGACAAGTTTTTCAATATCACCATTCGTAAATTTAAGTTTCTGAACTATTGTCTATCTCAGAAAAACATCTCGATTCTTAATCAACTCCACACTTTTTACGGTGAACTAAAAAGGCTTTGTTTAGAAGAAAAATTTACTCTGGACCAATTTTTGGCTCGTCTTGACCTTTACCTCGAAAACCAAGTTCCACTATCCTGTCCGCCACTAATTAGTGATACCACTTCCTCTGTCGCACTAATGACGGCTCATCGCGCCAAGGGGCTTGAATTCGGTCATGTTTTTATCATTCAAGCTCTAGATAAAAAGTGGGGTAATAATCCTGACCGTTCAACTATCAAATTACCCCCAGGAATCATCCGCACCGAGCTGTCTACTGAACTAAATGATGCCAACGAAGAAGAAAGAAGGTTATTCTATGTTGCCTTAACCCGTGCCAAATCACAGATTTATATATCCTTTGCCTCCAAAAATAGTTCTCTTCGTGACCAGCTACCTTCCATATTTTTATCGGAGATAGATCCAAAATTAATTGAAAAAATTATTCCCCCAGTATCAACTCAAAATCAATCATTACAAACTATTTTTTCCTCTACTGGGCCAACGTCTATCAAATCAGTCAGTCTCAAAAAATATCTGTCAGAATATTTTGCCTCAGAATACGTCTTTAATGTGACCCATCTCAACTCCTATCTACGCTGTCCTTTTTGTTTCTATCACACTACTATTCTTCGACTCCCTCAGTCCAAAAACAAGTTTAGTAGCTTTGGAACTGCTATCCATGCTGCCCTTTCCGTCGCCTATCAAGGGAAAAATAATGTCGTCGAAACCTTCGATCGTGTCATTCAAAGGGAACAGCTCCCCGAAGACGACTACCACGAGAGTCTCCAAAAAGGCCATGAACTACTAACCAATTATCTCAAGAACAATCCCCTCGATCCTTCCATATCCCGTCTTACCGAACACAATTTCCGTTCTAGCCATGTCCACTTCGATAACATACCCATTACCGGCAAGATTGATCTGGTCAATATCTTAGACAATCACCATGTTGAAGTCGTTGATTTCAAAACCGGCAATCCCGATGGTAAATACAAAGAATTATCAGTCGACGGCGACTACTTCCGTCAACTGGTTTTTTACAAACTTTTATCAGAACTAGATCAAAATTTTAAATACGAGGTCGTCAAGGGTACTATCGACTTCGTCCAAAAAAGTAAGCAGAGGGGGACTTTTATTCGTCGTGAATTTGATATAACCGAAGAACATCTTGCGACTCTAAAAAAACAAATCAAAGAAACGTACCAAAAGATAATCTCCCTTGAGTTCAATATAATTGGTGAACGGTGTCGTAATCCAAATCACCTACATCACTTATTTAAAAATAATTAATTATGAAAACATTTATCTTCGATTTTGATGGAACCATAGTCGATAATCTAAATCAGGTTATGGATCTTCTCCAAAAAAATCTAGCATCTCGCAGTATTGATCTGAGTAAGTATCCGGTATCAACTCTACGTAACACCGGCGTCAGAGAGTTTATGAAGCGAATAAAAATTTCCAAACTAGAGCTCCTGTCTATTTACAAGGACATTAAAAAAGAGATCCATCTTCACCTTCTCGATTCAGCTCCAGTACCAGATCTTGCCAGTACTCTGAAGCAGCTAACTCATTCTTGTCAGTTATATATCTTCAGTTCAAATAACCGGCAAACAATCCTATCTTATCTTCAAAAGTATAACCTCAACCAATACTTTACTGACATCTTTGAGGATGATTCCTACTTTGGTAAAGATGCTGGACTCAAAAAAATTGTTAAGTCAAAAAAACTAGACCCTCAAAACACTTTCTATTTTGGAGATGAGTCCCGGGATATTCTCGCTTCCAAAAAAGCTGGTTTAAAATCAGTTGGCGTCCTCTGGGGGTTTGAAGGCGAAGTCCCATTATCCGCCGCCAACCCAGATTATCTAATTAACAAACCAAAAGAGTTATTAAATTTAATTTAACCAACACCAATGATCACCACCGACCCACAAGAGGAATTATTAACCCAGGTTGATGAACATAATCAGATTATTGGTAGTATTACCCGAGGTTCTGCTCATAGCACTCTCGGGACTTTTTATCGAACTATTTATGTTTTGGTTAAGGATAATCAAGGTAAAGTTTTAATTCAAAAAAGAAGTACAACAAAAGATTTGTATCCCAACTGTTGGGATTTGAGCGTTGGTGGACATGTTAATTTTGGTCATAGTTATCCGGAGACTGCGGTGCGAGAAGTAGGCGAAGAACTTGGGCTGTCAGTTACCGAATCAGACCTAAAATATATTGGCGAAGTTTTAGTAAAATTACCAAATTCTGGGGAATATTTTGATGTTTTTGAATATAATCTAAAACCAAATCAGGAAATAAATATCCTTACTCTGGAAATCGGTGAAATCAAATGGATGAGTATTGATGAAATCAAAAAATCAATGGAAACTAAATCACTTAATTGGTACGAACGACCTCTCCAAGTAATTGCCTCCTTATATTAACTCTCGGGGCTAGTGTTTTGATATCTTCACATTCGTGTTATCTTCGGTACTATTGGATTGTGGATATAAAAATTAATACTTATACCGACGAATCAGGCCAAGACACTAAGTGGAAAGAATTTGTCGTCAGTACGATAATTTGCCTAACCAAAGATTCCGAAATAATTGAAGCAAAATTAGACAAAGCTGAGAAAAATAGTAATAAGCATCAAAAGTGGTTTAAGTCCAACAATCAACGACGTCAGGAATATGTTAATCAATTGTTAGACAACAAGGTTCTCTTGGAATCATCAATCTATTTTTCAAAATACCACAACAAAACAGACTATGTTAGCCTAGTTACTTCGCACATTGTTAAAGCAATAAAATCATATTCTTCAGAAACAAATCTTGATATCAAGATTTTTATCGACAAGGTGGATCACAAAACACTTGCTAAAGTAAAAAAAGAGCTAAAACTTTACCGACTAAAAGTTAACAAAATCCGTGGAGTCAGGGATGAGAGTAGTTCTCTAATTAGATTGGCAGATTCAATTTGCGGTATGATTAGAGACTTAAATAATCCAAATCATCCAGATATCTATTCTAGACTTTTCAAAAAAATACATGAGATCTAAAAAAAGCCAAGCTGTCTTGGCTTGGCTACCCAACATAAGCATTATTAAGAGGCTACGGTTGGCTGTCTCTATCCTTGCGGCAATCCCAAAAACGGAGACTTTCGAGATACAATATTATAACATATTTAGTCCACTATGATTCTTGTTTACATTCTCTTACTTCTAATTTTGGGTACCCTAGTATTTCTAATTTATCGACAAAGTAAACAAAAACCCGTCGAGATCGACATTAATAATGCTATCGATATTCTGGTCAAACAAGCCAACGAAAAATTAGATGACAAGAATAAACAGAGTCAAATCGACCTTCTAAATAAGAAAGACTCGATCGAGAAAATGGTCAAGCAGGTTCTTGACCAACTTAACAGCGTCGAGCGAGAGAGAGTCAGTAGCTTTACCGGTCTACGGGACGCTATCGAAAGTACAAGTAAGATTACCAAAGAATTATCGGCAACTACCGAAGGACTCAAGCGAACCTTAAGCAGTGACCGGATGCGAGGTGCCTTTGGTGAAAAAGTTGCTGAAGATCTTCTCAAACAATCAGGATTTGTTATTGGCACTGACTATAGTAAGCAGGAATCTTTTGAACAAGGGAGGCCAGACTTTACTATTTATCTACCCGACAAAACCAAAATCAATATCGATGCCAAGTTCCCTTATGCCAACATAGTCAAGATGAGCGAGACGGAAAACCTCGACCAAAAAGCCCAGTTTTTAAAATCATTTGAAGGTGATATTAAACGAAAAATAACTGATGTTTCCAGCCGTAACTATATAAATCCAGAGGATAATACCGTTGACTTTGTCGTTGTGTTTATACCCAACGAAATGATTTTTAGTTTTATTTACGAAAAATTCCCCAATATCTTAGAAGAGGCTTTCAATAAAAAAATCGTCTTTGCTGGGCCATTTAGTTTTACTGCTATTTTACGGATGGTTCGTCAAGCATATGAGAACTTTCGTTTCCAAAAAAACGTCAAAGGGATCATTACTCAGATTAAGATATTCGAAACGGAATTCGTCAAATACAACGAAGAGTTTAGTAAGTTAGGCGATCGAATTGACAGTCTGCACAAGCAGTACAACGAAGTTGGCAGTACTCGCACTAAAAAGCTGCAAAAGGTAATCGATAAAATAAAGATTGAAGACAATATTTCCCATGCCCTACCTGAATAGACTTTTCGCATTTATCTTCTGGTTGCTTATACTAATTTATCTTAATTCATTTTCACCAGATACCCCATTAGCAGTTATAGGTTTTTTCTTTATTTTATTCTGCGCACTTTTTACCACTCTACGGATATTTTTTACGAATCTGCGCCGTTGTCTCCTTATATCGTTGTTATTAACAATTTTAATTGTCTTTCAATATCTGAGACTGGTTTCACCTCTCAACGTAACACTCCTCTGTTCATTGTTTTTATTCCTAATTCTTAATTCCTAATTCATAATTTACTTCCCCCTTGACACCAGTTAGCAGTCTCGCTATTATATTGCTAATATGGCTGACCTAACCCAACGTCAAATAAAAATTCTCAAATGCATAACCGAAGAGTTTATTGATAGCGCCTCGCCGGTTGGATCAGAAAACTTGGAAAGAAAATTCAGTCTAGGTATTTCTTCGGCCACCATCCGAAATGAGATGTCATCCCTAACTCAATTGGGGTACCTCAAAAAGTCACACCTTTCCGCTGGACGAATGCCAACTTCTATGGGTCTCAAATATTACGTCCGTAACTTAATGACCCCAAAATCAATGAGTGTCACCGAAGAAATTGGAGTCAAGGAAAGGGTTTGGGATTATCGCAACGAATTTGATCGTCTATTAAAAGAAGCCACTCGGGAGCTTGCTGTACGCACTCGAGCAATGGCCGTTTCCACAACCGACCATGGTAGTATTTATAGCTATGGTGCTAGTAATTTGTTGGAAGAACCTGAGTTTTTTAATATCGATGTCACCAAGACTGTCTTGTCACTAATTGATAATAATAATTTCTGGTTTGATATTGTTTCTCGTTCCGGAGGCTCCAATCGGGGAACATCCGAACAAGTCATTCATCTTTTAATTGGTGAGGATCTAGGACTCGAACACCTCGAACCCTGTGGGTTCATCTATCAGACTTACGAGGCTGGTCCACATCGCGGTATTGTTGGCATTGTTGGTCCTGCTCGTTGTCACTACCAAAGCATCATCCCGGTAGTTGATTACTTTGCTGATCTTCTCTCTACAATTTCCCGTTAATCTTATGAAAACAAAAAGTCCTAAATTAAACACATCTACTCAGGTCCAAGAACTCAAAGAAAAGCTGGCCCGATCCTTGGCAGACTATGCCAATTTGGAAAAACGCATCGAAGCCCAAAGGCAGATGTACGTCACCTTGGCTACCGTCAATATCATCAGTAAAATGATCGATGTTCTCGACGATCTATATCTAGCCAATAGCCACCTTCAGGAAGCCGGCTTAAAAATTACTATCGACAAATTCGTCAACACCCTTGCCTCCGAAGGACTTTCTGAGATAAAAACCAACACTGAATTTAACCCCGAAACTATGGAATGTATCGCTACCGTTCCAGGTGTTGAGAACCAAATTGTCTCAGTCGAGAAACGCGGCTACAGCCTTAACGGGCAAGTCATCCGACCTACCCAGGTAATAGTCGGCAAATCCATCGAGGTCACTGGCAGTGATGCTAAACAGTCAAACTAACAAATTAATTATTATTTTTTAACAAAATATTATGTCAAATAAAATCATCGGTATCGATCTTGGTACCACCAACTCTTGTGTCGCTGTTATGGAAGGCGGTACAGCCAAAGTTATTTTTAGTTCAGAAGGCCGCAACACCATTCCTTCAATCGTTGAGGTAGTTAAAAAACTCGTCGGCGATTTGGCCAAACGTCAAATGGTTTTAAATTCCAAAAATACTGTCTTTAGTGTCAAGCGTCTCATGGGTCGCCGAATTGACGACCCCGAAGTGGTCAAAACAATTTCGATAGCCCCATACAAAATAGTTGCCGGCAAGGACAAAATTGCTTGTGTCGAGATAGAGGGTAAAGTTTACACACCTCAAGAAATTTCAGCTATGATTCTCAGCAAATGCAAGGCAGATGCCGAGAAATACTTAGGTGAAAAAGTTGACAGAGCTGTCATTACTGTTCCAGCTTACTTTGATGATTCTCAGCGTCAGGCAACGAAGCAAGCTGGAGAAATTGCCGGTCTTAACGTAGAAAGAATAGTAAATGAGCCAACAGCTTCCGCCCTTGCTTATGGGTTAGACAAGAAAAAGAAAGGTATGGTCGCTGTCTATGATCTTGGAGGTGGTACTTTTGATATCTCTATTCTTGAAATCGGTGATGGTGTCTTCGAGGTCAAAGCGACCAATGGTGATACATTTTTGGGTGGTGATGACTTTGATCAAAAAATTCTTCATTGGCTAATAGATAACTTCCAAAAAGATCAGGGTGTCGATCTGAGTAAGGATCCCCAAGCTCTCCAGCGTCTTCGTGAAGCTGCTGAAAAAGCCAAGATTGAACTGTCCTCTGCTCAGGAAACCGATATTAACCTACCATTTATTACCCAAAGAGACGGTAATCCTTTACATTTGACTGTTAAGCTGACCAGATCAGAAATGGAAAAACTGGTCGATGATCTTATTCAAAAAACCATCGGCCCTGTCGAAAAATGTCTTAAGGATGCCAAGGTCAGTAAATCCGACATTACCGATGTCGTCATGGTCGGAGGAATGACCCGCATGCCCAAAGTCCAGCAAGTCGTCAAAGATTTCTTTGGAAAGGAGCTGGATACCACAGTCAACCCGGATGAAGTCGTTGCTATTGGTGCCGCTGTCCAGGGAGCCGTTCTTACCGGTGAGGTCAAAGATATTGTTCTTTTAGACGTCACTCCACTTACCTTTGGTATAGAAACTGCCGGTGGTGTTCGAACTCCACTTATCGATCGTAATACTACCGTACCTACCAAGAAATCCCAGATATTTACCACCTACTCTGACAGTCAGCCACAAGTAGAGATCAATGTTCTTCAGGGTGAGCGACCTATGGCTACTGATAACAAGTCTCTAGGTAGATTCATTCTTGACGGAATTCCCCCAGCCCCTCGTGGCACACCTCAGATTGAAGTTACTTTCGACATCGATAGTAATGGTATTTTGAGTGTCTCTGCTAAGGACAAGGGCACTGGCAAAGAGCAACGTATTACCATTCAAAATGCTACTAATCTTAAAGAGGAAGAGATTGAGCAAATGAAAAAAGACGCTGAAGCTCATGCTCGCGAAGACGAAGAGAAAAAAGGTCTTGCCGAAGCTAGAAACAAGCTGGATGCCACCATTTTCTCGGGCGAAAAAACTCTTAAAGACTTTGCCGACAAGGTCAAACCTGAAGACAAAAAAATCATTGAAGAAAAAGTTCAAGCAGGTAAAGAATTATTAGCTAAGACCGAGGTCAAACGCGACGAATTCGACAAGTTTAGTGAAGAGTTCAATCAGATTCTTCAAACTGTTGGTGCTGCCATTTATTCCCAACAGCAACCTCCAGCCGGCGAACCTGGTGCAGAACCTTCAGAAGAACCTACTGATAAAAAGGCAAAAAAAGGTCCCAAGCCAGACGCCGAAGAAGGGGAAATTGTTAAATAAAACTTATGACAGATGAATTTGGGGAGTTGTCCGAAAGGGCACCAAAAAGTAAACCAAAAGTTACCACTCCCCAAATGACTCTGGAGCGGGCTGTTGAGCTAGGTGAATACGACGAAAAATTTCTGAGCACTTTTAGGGAATGGCACAATTTAAGTGACAATATTCGCTTTAACTATATTCTTCGGGCGATAAAAAACCGTCGGCAGTTCCTTAGACTAAATTATGCCGAAACCTTCAATGTTATTGATTACAGTCAAAAGCCAGAATTAAAAAAAGTTCTCGAAGCTATTAATGATCGCCTTGAAGAACTACAAAAAGAAGAAGAAAAATATAGAATAGAGTACTCATCAAAATTATGAAAAACATTGAATTTCAAATCCAAAGTCTTCGGCAAGACAAAATAATTTATGCGGTTGAGGCTGCGGCATTCAATTTGGCTGCAATTGTGGCTGTAAACTTGATGTTGTATCTCCACACTATCCGGCTTTACATAATTCTAACTGCGTTTGCTGCTCTCGGGTATACCGTTTTTATGGCTATTGGAAATTTGCAAAGATTACGTAAAATCAAACAACTGGAATTAAAGTTATGAAAAAAGATTTTTACGAAACACTAGGGGTTAATAAGGGTGCGTCTAAGGATGAGATCAAGTCGGCTTATCGTAAGATGGCCATGCAAAACCACCCGGATAGAAACAAATCTCCTGATGCTGAAGAGAAATTCAAAGAAATCAACGAAGCCTACGAAGTTTTAAGCAATGAACAAAAAAAATCAGCTTACGACCAATTTGGTCATGCAGCATTTGACCCGTCTTCTGGCGGTTTTGGTGGCACTACTCATACTTCTCAAAACGGTCCTTTTAGTTACAGCTGGCAAAGTAGTAGTGGTGCCAATCCTTTTGGAGGCCAAGAATTCGACTTTGGCGGTTTCAGCAACCCTTTTGACATTTTTGAGCAATTCTTCGGGGGTAATGTAGGTGGAGGGCAAAGACGCCAACAGATCCCCACCTACAAAATTCAAATAAGTTTTTTGGATGCCGCCAATGGTGTCGAAAAACAAGTTGATATCGAAGGAAAGCGTAAAACCATCAAAATCCCTGCCGGAGTTGATGATGGTCAAAGAATTAGGTTCAATGAATTTATTCTATACATTGATGTAATGCCTGATAAGGTCTTCAAACGTGACGGCAATGATGTCTATATAAGCTACGACATTTCCTTTTCTGACGCTGCCCTGGGTACGGAAATAGAAGTCCCCACCCTTACTGAACCTATAAAAATCAGAGTAAAACCGGGCACTCAGCCTAGTACTTTAGTTAGGTTGCGTGGCAAAGGTATTCGTGACGTCAACGGATATGGTCAGGGAGATCTGTATGTCCGTCTAAATGTTGTTGTGCCCTCCAGACTCAATTCGCGCCAAAAAGAGCTCATTCGAGAGCTAGGACTTTAGCCACAGTTCTGCTATAATCCCTTAGTTAGTTGTGTTAATTGGAATGGGGGACTTGTCGTCCCCTTTTTTATTAACAAACAAAAAAATATGGATATTAAAAAACTACCAAAAACCGAATTCGCTGCCGCCGTCGCCCAAATCGCCGGTGAAAGAAATATAGATCCTCAAGAAATTCTTGATGCCATTGAATTAGGTCTGATTTCTGCCTACAAGCGTGATCAAAAAGAGCATGGCAACCTCATCAGTGATGAAGCTACATTTGAAGTTGAAATTACCCCAAGCAGTGGGTCTTTCTCCATCTTTCAAACTGATGGTGACTCGCGAGTGGATGTCACTCCTCCTGGTTTTGGTCGTATTGCCGCCATGACTGCCAAGCAAGTCATTGATCAAAAAATTCGTGAAGCTGAAAGAGGTACTGTTATCGCTGAATATCAACGCAAGTTGGGTTCCTTGGTGGCTGGAGTAGTTCTCCATATTGATCCATATAAGATTAATGTTGGGATCGGAAAAACAGAAGGCATTCTACCTAAAGATGAACAAATTCGTAACGAAAACCTTAATCTAGGTGACAAAAAACTCTTCCTCCTAAAGACAATTTCCGAAGACGAAACTGGTCGTAAGGAAATAATTCTATCCCGTAAGGATCCAAATTTCATTAAAGAGCTTTTCTCCCGAGAAGTACCAGAAGTTGGCAATCGTACCGTAGTTGTCGAAAAAGTCGCCCGCAGTTCCGGCGAACGTACCAAGGTAGCCGTCTCTTCATCTCAACCCGGAGTTGATCCAGTCGGTTCTTGCATTGGTCAAAAAGGAAGTCGTATCCAAGCTGTCTTGGGCGAACTACCTAGCATTGAAAAAGTTGATGTTATTGCCTATTCCAAGAGTCTTCAACAGTTCATTGCTAATGCCTTATCTCCGGCTGAAAACGTCAAAGTTATTTCTATTAAAGATGGTCTGGCAGTGGTCGAAGTCCCTGAAGATCAACTGGCTCTGGCAATTGGCGCCGGTGGTGAGAATGTCCGTCTAGCTGGTATTCTCTGTGATCTTGAAATCAAGGTCCAAGGCACCAAATAACACCCTGTTTAGGATTTCCCCTTATTCTGGTATATAATTCATAGATTTCAGTTTCTTGGTGTTATTCATAAATCATATTTCTTACTTCATAAATCAATATGTCAACTAACTTTCGACCACCAATTGTCGCTGTTATGGGTCACATTGACCATGGTAAGACCTCGCTTCTAGACAGGATTCGTCATGCCACAGTTGCTACCAAGGAAGCCGGAGGTATAACTCAACATATCAACTCTTATCAGACTGAAGTCAGTCTGAAAAATGGAAAAAAAGGTAAGATAACCTTCATCGACACCCCCGGCCATGCCGCTTTTTGCAATATGCGCGTCCGTGGTGCCAATGTCACCGACCTAGTCGTCCTGGTTGTTTCTGCTGTCGATGGAGTCATGATCCAAACCAAAGAATGTATTGCTGAAATCAAAAAATCTTCCCTGCCTGTAATAATTGCTATGAATAAGATTGATCTCGATGGTGCTTCACCTGAAAAGATCAAAGGCCAGCTAGTTGAAGCTGATTTGACCCCCGAAGAGTATGGTGGACAAATTCCAGTTATCCCAGTATCGGCCAAAACCGGCGCCGGAATCGATGATCTTTTAGAGAGCATCTTACTTCACGCCGAAATTATGGAACTGGAAAACCATCCCGAGCTTCCCCTAGAGGCTTCGATCATTGAATCAAAATTAGATAAAGCCCGTGGTCCAGTAGCTTCTGTCATCATCAAAAACGGCACTCTTCGACTCGGTGATGTAGTCTATGCCCAGGATGTTTTTTGCAAAGTTAAAGCTATGCTCGATTCCTCCGGCAACCCAGTAACTGAAGCTTTACCATCAACTCCGGTCGAAATTCTCGGTTTTGAGAAAGTCCCAGCTGTTGGCGCTCTGATAACTCCGGTTAAAATCGATAGAATAATTATCGAAGCTAAGAAATTCGCCACTTCTGCCGATCTGGTTCAGCTTCCAATTGTTATCAAAGCCGATGTCGAAGGTACTCTCGAAGCCCTCAAAAACAGTTTTAGTGATGATGTTCGGGTTATCTCAGCCTCTGTTGGTGCTGTCACCGACAACGATATCTTTTTGGCACAAGCGGCGAAGGCCCAAGTTTTTGCTTTCAACGTCGCCGTCCCCAGGTTCATTCAAAACTTAGCTGAAAACCAAAAAGTAACTATCATTCAGTCAAAAGTAATCTATGAAATAATTGAAAACATCCAGTCTCAGGTATTAAAGATGATGGATCCCACTATTGAAGAAACTATTCTTGGCGAAGGCACTATTATTGCTGAGTTCAAAATTGAAAAGGTTCGTATTGCTGGAGTCAAGGTAACTAAGGGAGAATTCACCAAAGGTGACCTCATTCATCTTCGCCATGACGAAAAAATCACCAAGGATACCAAGGTTGAAGGTATCCATCAGGCAAAGAATATCGTTGAAAAAGTCAAGGTTGGAGTTGAGTGCGGCATGACTTTTAAGCCCTATGTTGACTTTAAACTAAACGATGTTATAATAGCCTATAAGAAATAAAAATGAATAGATCAGACACTAACTTGTTTGCTTCAAACTCATTTAATAATAATTCTGTTGTAAAGCAGGCCAACATGAAAAATTATAATGTCACTGACATCAAAAATCTCGTATCTTCAGCTAAATCAGCCCTCATAGTTGTTCCAACTATGAATGTCGATAGTATTGGAGCTGCACTGGGACTGGCTATCTCACTCAAAAAAAAGAATATTGAAACCAAGGTTTACTGTCCTACGAAGACAGACCAAAATTACAGCAAATTAAGTGGGCTTGAGCTTTTATCTGACACTGTCTCCACCAGTGACCTAATGGTTTCTTTAGAGTACCCCTTAGATCAAATCGAACAAGTTTCCTATAATGACGATGGTGGCCGCTTAAACTTAGTGGTCAAAACCAAGTCAGGAGCACCAAAAATCGACAATGACAAAATCATTATCAATAATGATGGTAGTAGTGCCGATGTTTGCTTTATGCTAGGTGATGAAACTTCCCTAGGGGCCAATGCGGGGATTACTAGTAAAGGTAACTGGATCTTTATTTCACCTACCAATACCACCAAAGCTTGGGCCAAAGCCAGCCTAATTGATCCAGATGCTCCATTCTCAGAGATATTTACTTTCTTATTGCCTATGATTGGGTTAGAACTAGATATCGACTCCGGCAAAGATCTTCTAATTGGACTTCGAGTTGCCACCCAATCTTTTTCTGTCAATGTCTCGCCGGAAAGCTTTGAAGCTGGTGCTATCTGTTTACGTGCTACCCAGCCCGAAACTCCAGCTACTCCAGTTGCTGCCCCGGTTGAACAGATCCCCATCCAAAACGTTGAAAAAACCGGAGGTATGTCTCCAGGAATGGCTACCAGTCCTTCCCAACCCAACCCCAACTTCACACCAACTGTTTAAATAAAATATGACTCTAATAACCCAAATAGATAGACTAACCAAGATTGCCAAAGTTACCGAACAAACGGTTTTGGCTAATGTTACAGGTGCAGAGTCTTTTCCTCCGAAACAAGACATCTACGAAAAAGCTGGTGTTCAACGTCCTGGTAACCGAGTAGCTGATCTTGGCCAATATATTCTTGATGTAAATGTTGCTGGAACAATAGGAGTAGTGTTAGTAGGAAAGGATTTAGTTGTTGCTGCCGTTACTGGAAAAGCCCTGACCCAAAGAGGTAAACCTTCTGTACCTAGCGAGGATGAGGTTGATATTTGGAAACCTTAAATCATATCATTTTTTTTAGTAGTGACAGAAACTAGGAATAATTAAAATATGAGAATAACTTATATAGAATACCAAACCCCAGCTCCGGTTCCACCCACCCCCTCAACAGTTGATACCCCAATTGAAACCCGTCCGGGATCTTCCGATTCAAAACCAGCCCCCCAAGGTGGCGCTCCTGGCAGTGGCCAAAAATAGACCATTTTAGAATATCACTTGCCAAAGTGCAGATCTGGATATAATATCTACGCATTAACTATTTATAAAACATGTCAGACCTAAATATTAATACTTGTAGAATTTGCCATCAACCCATTACTAAATTAAAACCTGCTAGTCGGGTAATGATTCGTGATGGTCGCGCCCAAGTTGGTGCCAATGTTCATGTTGGAGATTGTCAAAGGGATAAGAGTGTTGTTCATTCTGTTTCAACTTCTGCTGCCCTTCCCGCCTTAAGGCTTGGATATATCCACCGTACTAGATAGTGATGTTATTACAGGAGATCATTTGCGAATAAATTTATTCTAAATCAAACGTAACATCACGACTTTAGGCGTGATATAATCCCTCTGTACTTAAATCGGTCATTTGGGAGCCATTCCAAATCATTAATTTTTCACCGAGTTAAGCACTTATAATCATGGCATTAACTACTGACGAGAAAAAAGACATTATTACTAAGTATTCCCAGGCTAAGGGTGACACCGGTTCTCCCGAAATCCAAGTCGCTATTTTGACCAAAGAAGTTGAAAAACTCCAAGGCCACCTCGGTGACAACAAGCACGATTCCCCAGCCAAGCGCGGACTTCTTAGCAAAATTGCTAAGCGTCGCCGTCTACTTCGCTACCTCACCACTCACAATCCTGAACGTTACACCAAGATCATCAAAGACCTCGGGCTCAAGAAGTAGGTTACAATTAGGGATATTATTAAATTTATTTTTACATGGATAAGATTTCACACATCATCACACTCGGTGACAAACAAGTTACCCTTTCTACCGGCGTTCTCGCTCCTCAGGCAAATGCCTCAGTCACTGCCCAACTTGGCAATACCGTTGTTTTAGCCACAGTCGTCCTTGGCAAACTCGATACCACCAAAGACTATTTTCCATTATCTGTTGAGTTCCAGGACAAACTTTATGCTGGTGGTCAAATAAAAGGTGGAAAATGGATGAAACGCGATGGTGGTGGTTCTGATGCCTCAATTCTAAATGGACGTATCATCGATCGAGCCATCCGTCCTCTGTTCCCTGCTGGTTTCAAAAATGAAGTCCAAGTTATCGTTACAGTTCTTAGCAACGACAAAGAAAGCGACGTAATTATCCCCGGATTCCTGGCTGTTTCCGCAGCCCTTTCCATTTCCAATATACCTTTCAATTCCCCTGTCTCTATCGTCAGAATGGGTCATGTTGATGGTAAGTTAATTTCCTTTCCTACTCTTACCGAACTATCCAACTCCGAGCTAGATCTTCTAATTTGTCACGACCCCAGTGGTGTCAATATGATCGAAGCTGACGGTAATATTGTCAATAATAATCTCATGCTCGAAGCCATGAAAACTGCCATGGATTTAGCAGTTACTATCAATGCCTCACTCTCAGAATTTGCCACCAAATACGGCAAACCAAAAATAGAGTTTATTCCCCAACTTCCTTCCGAAACACTTCTCACTGAAATTGAAAAATTTCTCGCAGACGATATCTCAAAGTTCCTAAGTGAAGGAAAAGATGGTGCACATGTTGAAGCTGAAGAAATCATTAAGAGCAAGGCAGTTGAAAATTATGGCCAAAAAATAAAAGATGGTGAACTCTCTGCTAGTACTGTTATTGAAGCAGTCGATGAAATACTCAAAAAACATATTCGCCTTTCCACCCTTAATGGCCAACGATATGATAAGCGTGCTGTTGACGAAATTCGTCCGCTGAATATAGAGGCGGGGTACTTACCTTGTACCCATGGTTCCGCTCTTTTCGAACGTGGACTAACTCAGGCTTTGACTGTGACCACTCTTGGTCCAATCAGTGAACAACAATATCTCCAAGATAGTTTTGGTGAAACTAGCAAACGCTATATCCATTACTATTCCGCTGGACCTTATTCCACCGGTCAAACCGGTCGTCTTGGTCGCCCTGGACGTCGCGAAGTAGGACACGGGGCTCTTGCTGAAAAGGCCTTAGTTGCCGTCATTCCGACGATTGAAGAATTTCCCTACACCATTATTTTAACTTCCGAAGTACTTTCCCAAAATGGAAGTAGTTCGATGGCTTCCACCTGTGGTTCCACCATGTCCCTTATGGACGCCGGTGTTCCCATCAAGGACAAAGTCGCTGGTATTTCCGTCGGTATGGTTTCCGATGAAACTGGCAAGTATGTGCTCCTGACCGACATTGCCGGACTCGAAGATCATTATGGTGACATGGATTTTAAAATCACCGGTACCCGTACCGGAATTACTGCTATCCAACTTGATATAAAACGATCCGGACTTAGTTATCAGATGATTGTCGATACTTTTGTCGCCTCAACTGCCGCTCGTCTCCAGATCCTCGACAAAATGGAATCGGTATTAGCTGCCCCACGTCCTCAGCTTTCTGCTTATGCACCGAAGATTAAGATGATTACTCTACCTGAAGACAAGATAGGTGAGGTCATCGGCTCTGGCGGAAAAACCATCAAAGCTCTTATGGAGAAATACGGTGTTGGAATTGACATTGATGACGAGGGCAGAGCCTCAATTTCGGCCATTGATCAGGAAAAAATCGACGCTTGTGCTACTGAGATCGAAGCCATGATTAAGGAAGTTCAAATCGGTGAAGAATACGATGGTATCGTCACCCGTGTCGAAGCCTATGGCGCATTTGTCGAGTTCCTTCCAGGACGCGAAGCCCTGCTTCACGTATCCGAACTAAGTGGGGGATTTGTCTCCGATCCTAGTACTATCATCAAAGTTGGCGACACCTTCAAGGTCGTTATTGCCGGATTCAATGATAATCATCAAATCAAACTCGCCTCACCTGAGTTCAAAAAGGCGCATCCCGGTAATCCAGATGCCATGCCCCAAAGATCAGAAAGACCACCGTTTGATCGTGATCGACAGCAAGGCGGTTTCCGCAACTTTGCCTCCCGCGGTCCCCAAAGACCCAGGAGATAAAAATCAATAAAATTTTTTAAATACCTCCGCTTTGCGGGGGTATTTTTAATGTATACTTTTTGTATGGATACTGCCTCCCTGACTCCCCAGTCAGCAATTGCAAAATTGCTCGCCAAGTCTAATTCGGTAAAATTACCCGATGGCATGCTAGAAAAGTTAACTGAACTTTGCGGACAGCTAGAAATAAACGCCCGATCAGAAGATACTTTTTGGCAATATTATCAATCGACTAGTAAGTATGTGGATTGGGTTATCTCTTTACCTTGGTATAAGGAAGGGGAAGACATTTTGGATCTCCAATACGCCAAAGAGAAATTAGATGAAGGACACTACGGCTTGCAGATGGTAAAAGACCGTATTCTCGAATATATCTCAGTCCTAGCTCTCCAAAAAGCCCGCAATCCAGACCAAAAGCTTCGTGCTCCAATCTTACTTTTCGTTGGTTTGGTAGGTACTGGAAAAACTACCATGGCTAAGTCCATTAGTAATGTCATGGGCCGCGAACTCATCCGTATTCCCTTTGGAGGTTTGGGAGATCCCCTCTATCTAAGAGGTCAGTCACGGCTTCACCCAGAATCTGAACCTGGGGCTATTATTCGAGGTTTGGCTCAAGCCAAGACTCGAAACCCTGTAATTCTGCTCGACGAGATCGATCGTGTGGCCGACGAAGCCCTTAACACCATTATGGGTGTGCTTGTTGAGTTGCTCGACCCAGAACAGAATGATCGTTTTTCCGATCACTATATTGATTATCCTTTTGATCTTTCTCAGGCATTTTTTGTCGCCACCTGTAACAACACCACTCGTATCGCTACAGCCGTCATGGACCGTTTGGAGCCCATCCAAATGCCTTCCTACAACGACGAAGAAAAGATCGGAATTGGCCGTGACTATTTGTTACCGAGAGCTTTAAAAGATGCCGGACTATCTAAAGATGAGTTGGTTATCTCTGAAAATGTTTGGCTAAATATTGTCCGGCCTCTTGGCTTCGATTCCGGAGTTCGTACCCTCAAAAGGAATATCGAAAGCGTTTGCCGAAAAGTCGCTCTTTTGATTCTTTCTGGTAAAGAATCCCGTGTGGTGATCGATGAGACAAACGTTAAATTTTACATGCCTCAGTGGTAAAAAAAGTAAAAAAATCTCGCACTTACCCACTCTTGGAAATGTTTCTTTTGGCTTTAGCGTTTGTAGTATTACTAATTACGCTTTACCCATACTTTAGCTAATAATGTGGCATAACTTGCTTAATCTTCTCGACTCTGATAAACTGTTTCTACAGCTTTTGAATTTGTATTCATGCATTGAAAATGTATTTGCGCCGTTTTGTCCAAATTCCATTTTTTTAAATAAACGAATGCCATTTCAGGCGTATTATTAATAAAAATTTATGTTAAATAAAAATTTTAAACCAAACCCAAATGTCCGCTTACCAATACAATCACAATTTTCAGGAGCTCCGTCTCAAGTGAGACAGTTCAACAGCAAATTAGATTCAGTCCGCATAGTCTCCTTAGGAGGCTTCGGCGATGTTACTCAAAACATGTATGTTTATGAGTTCATTCCCAGTGGCGATGAGTCAAAAAGTCAGATAATTATCGTTGACTGCGGTGTCGGCTTCCCCGAAGAAGATGACTTTGGAGTCGATCTTCAAATCCCTGATACCAAATATCTCGATAACAAAAAAGATCGTATTTTAGGTATATTTATTACCCATGGTCACGAAGACCATATTGGAGCACTCCGCTTTATTTTGCCGATCCTAGGTACCAATATTCCTATCCACGCCCCCAGAATGGCAGCAGCCTTTATCGAAGGTCGTCTTGTTGAGGCCAATATTCGTGCCAAAATGACCGTTTATGAGTCTGGTGATACCCTCGCCACCGGACCTTTTAGTATCGAAACTATAAGGGTCAACCATTCCGTTCCTGATACAAACCACTTCGCTATCACTACTCCAATAGGTATAATTTATCATGGTTCTGATTTTAAATTTGACCTATTTCCACTTGATGGAAAGCACACTGATTTCAGCCGAATAGCAAGAAATGGTGAAAAGAAGATAATCGCTCTATTATCGGATAGTCTTGGGTCTGAGCATGAAGGTTTTTCACCCTCAGAGTCTTCAATTGCTGAAAAGTTTGAACATGATATCAAAACAGCCAAAGGTCGTGTTTTTGTCACCACCATCTCTTCAAATATAATTCGTTGGGGTCAGGCTATTGAGTACGCCAAGCGTGCCGGTCGTAAGATAGTGACTGTTGGTTACTCCGTTGACAAAGCAATCAAAATTGGCCAAGAATTAGGCTATATCAATATTACTGATGCCGATATTGTGCCGGTCGAACGAGTCAAAAACTTCGCCGAAAACAAGTTAATTTTCTTGGTTGCTGGTTTTGCAGCTCAAGCAAATTCAGCCCTTTCCAAAATGGTCATGGGAAAGCACCGAGTCAAGATTAAATCTGGTGATAAAGTTATTTTCTCCTCCCCAGATTACATTCCCGGAACTACCTCCAAAATTTTTGATCTCATCGATGTGCTTTCCAAAATGGGTGCCGAAGTTGTTTCCGGTGAAGGCCAAGAAATTCATGTCTCCGGTCACGGTTATCAAAAGGAACACGCACTTTTAATTAAACTGGTAAATCCAAAATATCTTTTACCTATTGGTGGTAATTATCGCCATGTTAAAAGCTATTTCACCATGGCCAAAACCATGGGTCTAAAAGATGAACAGTTTATCAATCCAGATGATGATTCGATCATAACTTTTTATAGTGATGGTACATATGACCAAAAACTTCATAACCCTATCCGCAAGGTACTAATTGACGGTTTAGGTATTGGAGATGTTGGTACCACTGTCCTCCGTGATCGCAAGCTTCTAGCTGAGGAAGGAATGTTTTCAGTAGTTCTGATGGTCAACAAAGCTTCCGGCAACTTAGTCAGGGAGCCGGAAATACTTTCCCGAGGATTTGTCTTTATGAAAGACAATAATGATTTGATGGACTATCTAAAGCAAGAAATTGCTACTAAATTCAAAGATGTTACCAGTGTTCCGGCCAACTTTGAGTTTATCCGCCAACAGATACAGGCTCACATCGAACAAATAATAATGGACAAAACCGGCCGCCAACCGATGGTACTGCCATTGGTAATTGAAGTTTAGTCCCATAAACCACTAGCCATTGGCTGGTAGTTGGCATATTATAAAAGCAAGCCCGTTTTTGTAGAAAATTTATTTTTTACAGAGCGGGCCTTTTTTATCCTAGAATCACATTCGGTCTCAAACGTATCGCATAACGTGGAATTAGTTCACTGTCGGATGATACCCTTAATCCCTCGGCTTCTATGTCTGTCAAACTAGTTGACTGAATACCACTCCCCAACCTCGATCTAATCAACCCAACCCGTTGATAGGCGGAAAAATGAACTGGTTCATTAACTGGTTCTTCAATAACCACTGTTTCACCCCTTAGTAACATTTCACATGCTTGGTCAACAATCTCATCACTATCTTTTCTATTTCCTCTTTTACCTCTGGGCAAGTTCCACATTATAGCATCTGCTTGCTCACTAGAAATTTTTCTGGTACCTCCTATTCCATCCATACCTCATAATATCACTAGTTTTCCAAAACGCAAATTATTATGTATAATTACCAAAACCTGTGAAGCGGTATCCCGCCGCTAGGATGTAATCAATCGTCCCAGGAACGTTTAAATCTTTTGAGATTTATTACGTTCTGGAGGTGACTATGAAAGTAGCTCCGGAACTCTCCGTCAAGAAGAAAATAAGAATAAACTAGGGTGGTACCACGACTAGCTCGTCCCTAAGACGGGCTATTTTTGTTTAAAAATTATAAAATTACTCTATGGCAAAAACACAACTCGCAGATTTTAATACTAGTCTTTCAGAATGGTTTAATGACGTCGTCCTCAAAGCCGAACTAGCCGACTATGCTCCAGTCAAAGGTTGTATGGTTATCCGTCCTTATGGCTATGCCCTCTGGGAATCGATTCAGCAATTCATGGACAAGCTCATTAAAGAAAGGGGAGTCAAAAATGCTTACTTTCCTTTGTTTATCCCCATGCACTTTTTAGAAAAAGAAAAAGAACATGTGGCTGGGTTTGCTCCTGAACTGGCTGTAGTTACTATTGGCGGTGGTGAAGAATTGACCGAAAAACTAGCAGTTCGTCCTACCTCAGAAACTATCATGTACGAAATGTATAAGAAATGGACCAGTTCTTGGCGCGACTTGCCTATTTTAGTCAATCAATGGTGCAACATCGTTCGTTGGGAAAAAAGAACCTATCTTTTTTTAAGAACCTCAGAATTTCTCTGGCAGGAAGGCCATTGTGCTCATGCTACCCACGAAGAAAATATGGATACTGTTATGTGGGCCCTAAATATGTACGAGCAAACCTACAATGAACACTTAGCTATTTACGGTATCAAAGGTAAAAAAAGTAACAGCGAAAAATTCGCCGGTGCTGGTGATACCTACACCTTTGAAAGCCTAATGCCCAATGGTAAATCACTCCAATCTTGCACCAGTCATGACCTAGGTCAAAACTTTAGTAAGTCATTTGATTGGTCAGTTCAGGGTAAGAATAGTGAGAAGGTTTATCCCCACCAAAACTCTTGGGGATTTTCTACTAGAAGCATTGGTGGTCTCATCATGACTCACGGTGATGTTAACGGGTTGGTTCTTCCCCCTTCTGTAGCTCCAACTCAAGTTGTAATTGTTCCAATTCCCGCGCATGAAAAAGCCTCAATTAAAGCAAAAGAAATTAGCCAAGAACTAAAAGCAAGCTTCCGCGTTGAGGTCGATGAAAGAGAAGGTGAGAGTGCTGGTTTTAAGTTTAATAAGTGGGAGCTAAAAGGTGTTCCACTTCGGATTGAAATTGGCGATCGTGACGTTGACGGAGGGACAGTTATTATCTGTCGACGTGATACCAGTGAAAAAATCACGGTGCCTTTTGACAAAATTAGTTCAATTATTACGAAGCTCGCTAAAGAAATTCAAACCGGACTTCTGGAAAAACACAAAAAGTTTACTCTCGATCATACTTTCAAGGTTGATACTTATGACGAATTTAAAAAAGTCATGGAAACTAGTCGTGGATTTATTTCCGCTCACTGGTGCGAAAACCCCGAATGTGAGGCGAAAATAAAAACTGAAACCCTCGCCACTACCCGATGCCTTCCCCTGGACGCTCCAGAAGAAGAAGGTAACTGTGTTGGCTGTGGAGGCGTTTCAACTCACCGCTGGCTCTTTGGACTATCCTACTAATTTTTTTGTTTTTACTTTCTAACTTTTTACTTTATACTGATACATATATGCCCAAACGTGGTCGAAAAAAGCGAGGACTATTTCCTCGCGTACAGCTTAAACCAGAGACGATTCAAACCATACTTTTTGTATTTTTTATTGTCTTATCTCTTATTTCTGTTGTCTCTTTTTTACAGATAGGTCCTATCCCCACCCAATACAACTATATATTGATGCAATATTTTGGATTCGGCTCTATTATGGTGCCTTTTTTGCTATTACTTATTTCATTTTCTTTTTCAAAACTCAAATTTCCCCTCAAGGAAGCCAATGTCCCCCTAGGTTTTTCGGTCATGTTTGTCTCCATCATTAGCTTATTTAGACAGGGGACTATTGGAGATTTCTTCTGGCTCCAGGTATTAACCTTATTTGGTCAGGTACCTACATTTTTAATATTTACCTTTTCATTTATTGTCGGTTTTGTAGTTCTTTTTGATACTGATATCGGTTCGATTATCAAGTTTCTTGTCAAAGTCTTCCTCGTAGTTAAGAAATACACCGTTGGCGAAGCTCGAAAGTTTGTCAAAGAGAAAAAATCCAAACCATCTTCAGCTCCTGTCTATATTCAAGATGAGTTAACTTCGCCAAAATTAGGTAAAGAAAAAGATGAGATTGGGGTTGTCAATATTCCTCCAGTGTTCAAATCAAATCCAAATTCTAATCAGGCATCCTCTACATCTCTAAAATCAAAAGACACTCAGATCTGGCAATATCCATCGCTTTCCATTTTTGATGACACTCCTGGCGCCAAAGCTGACCGTGGCGATGTTCGTAAAAATGCCCAAACTATCGAGAAAACCCTTGAATCATTTGGAATTACTGCTCGAGTTGCAGACGTCAACAATAGCCCTTCTGTGACTCAATATGCTTTAGAAGTGGCTCTGGGAACTAAACTTGCCAAGATTGTTAGTCTTAGTAATGACCTTGCAATGGCTCTTGCTGCCCCTGGTGGTCAAATTCGCGTTGAAGCTCCTATCCCAGGTAAGTCATTAGTTGGTATTGAAGTTCCAAATCGATCTTTAGAAGTTGTCCCAATTCGGGCCATTCTATCCTCTGACGCCATGAATGGCGCCAAGTCAAAGATATCGGTTCCACTTGGTCTTGATGTGGCTGGCCAACCTCGTATTGCTGACATTGCCAAAATGCCTCATGTCCTCATTGCTGGACAGACAGGATCAGGAAAATCTGTTTGTGTAAATTCTTGGATTTCTACCATGCTTTACCGGTCTTCACCATCAGAACTGAGAATGATCATGGTCGACCCCAAACGCGTCGAACTTACTCCATATAATGGTATTCCCCATCTATTAACACCAGTTATTGTCGAGCCTGAAAAAGTTATTTCTGCACTCAAGTGGGCAGTTAAAGAAATGGAAACCCGTTACAAAACGTTCACTGAAGTTGGTGCTAAAAATATCGAAAGCTACAATACGCTTGCTGGTTTCACCTCTATGCCTTACATCGTCATCGTTATCGATGAGTTGGCTGAAATAATGTTATTTTCACCATCTGAGGTAGAAGACAATATCTGTCGCATCGCTCAAATGGCTCGAGCCACGGGAATTCATCTGGTCTTGGCCACTCAACGACCTTCCGTTAACGTAATTACTGGTCTTATCAAGGCCAACATTCCCACTAGAATCGCCTTCGCTGTATCGTCCATGACTGACTCCAGGGTCATTTTAGATACACCTGGCGCCGAAAAACTACTCGGAAGAGGAGACATGCTTTATATTCCACCAGAGCTTGCCAAACCGGTTCGTATCCAAGGATGTTTTATTTCCGACAAAGAGATTGGTAAGCTTATTGACCACCTAAAGTCTCAAAAAACTACCGAATATAACGATGAAATTACCTCACAGCCAGTTGCTATTCCCGGCTCCAAGACGGCCAACATCATGTCAGTTAACGGCTCTGACCACGATGTTATGTTCCAGGATGCAGTCAAATTTATAACTGAAACGGGCAAGGCTTCTGCTACCAACCTTCAGCGACATTTTAAAATTGGTTACGCTCGGGCTGCCAGATTGTTAGACGAACTAGAACAGGCCAAAATTGTCGGGCCAGTAAATGGAGCCAAGCCACGTGAAATTTTAGTACCCCATTCTCGCCCCTCCGACGACATATTATAAATATGTTTTTACTTTTAACTTTTTACTTTTAACTTTTTCTCGCTTCCATGTTTCGCACCTCAATTATCCTCAAAAACGCTCGTGAAGATAAAGATCTTTCAATTGCGGAAGTCAGTAAAAAATTAAAGATATCTCCGAAGTATCTCGAGGCTATCGAATCAGAAAATCGTAGTGCATTTCCATCCGAGCCGTATTGCTCCTTAATTATTAAAGATTATGCTAATTTTTTAGGTCTAAATGGTGATGACATCATCTCGCTTTTTCGCCGTGATTTTGCTGTCAAGCAAAACAGCAGCCCTGTTAACTCCCAGAAGTTTTCCCTGACTCCACAGACTTTTTTTATTATCGGCCTTTGTCTAACTCTGATAATTTTTGTCAGTTATGTTGTCACTGAATATCTAAAATATAACCAAGCACCCTCTCTAAAAGTAAACTGGCCGGAGGACACTTCACTTACTCTTTCATCAAAAATAGAAATTAGTGGTACGACCGACGCTGAAGCGACTGTCAGAATAAACAGTGACCTTATAATCGTCGACCAGTTCGGTAGTTTTAAAAAAATTATTGCCCTATCATCGCCGGAACAAAAAATTGTCGTCGAGTCACTTTCTCACAGTGGCAAAACTTCGTCGCTCGAAAAAACCTATCACCCTAAGTGACTTTTTCCGTAATTAGTTTATACTTTTACTATGGATATCACCCAAATATTTATCATCATTAGTCTGATTGTAATTTCACTAGCCATAATTGTTTCCACTATCTATTTAGTTTCCCTTATCAAGGAACTTCAAAAGGCAACTGAAAAAGTCACTGAAATTCTCAATGATACTCACCAGATAACCAGCTCCGTTGCTAAGCCTGTATCTTCGTTTTCAGAGTTTTTAATGGGATTCAAAAATGGTTTTAGTTTATTTAATTCTTTTTTTAATAAAGAAGACAAACAATAATGTGCGAACATTGTGACTCACAATCTGACACCGGTAGCAGTTTTATTTTTGGTATTTTCTTAGGTGCCATCATTGGAGCAGTGGTAGCTATTTATATATATAAAAATAATCGTAGCGATGTTTTTGGTGATCTCAAAGATAAGCTCCAAAAGTATTTTTCCAAGTTTATGGACAGCCCCCCAAAGACACCAAAGAAAAAATCACAATCCTCAAAAATCACCGTAACCATACCCAAATCGGTTGAGTCAATAGACTTAACTCCGCCACGCCGATCACCTCCCCAAAAAATGTTTGTTAAAAAGTAGTTCTGCTTTGAGACAGGCCTCTGGTAACGGCTGTTAAATCTTCATCCACTACAACTTTTGCTTGGGGAAATTTCTCATCTAATATAACTGACACAAAGTTGCTTCTGGCTGCTCCACCAACTCGGAATACTACATCTACTTCTTGTTCTGACACATCGGCTTTTTTCAAACATTCATCAATTGATTCCACTACTGCATTGCGTAGTTTGTGCTCAGCGGTTTTTAGTTCATGCCTTTCAACTTGAACATTCAGTTTTACTTTTTCTAAGTCAACGTTAATTGTTGCTGTCGATGTTGACTGGAGTGTTTTTTTTACCTTCTCAACCGCCTTTAGTATTACAGGAATAGCGCCTGTTTCAAGAGTGTCAATAAGTAATGCGACCCCGTTTTTATCTGTGCAGTCATGTTTTCGCGAGATCTCATTCAAGGCACGAATATAACTTGGTTGTACAAAATCACTTAATCTATGAACATCGGGAAGTGAGTCTAATAAAATATTAGGTAACCTGGATCCTTTGTCATAAGTTGCCTTACCACCAAGTTGAGGCACCACTTTCCGTTCAAAAAGTGATTTGTCAACGTCAAGTCCACCTATCTCTCTACCAGCAGAACTTGTTACTTGCATTACCCTTCCGGATTTTTTTGAAATCAACGCGACATCTGTTGTCCCTCCACCAATATCTAGTACAAGTCCATTATTGATTATATCACTATCATCTACTAGTCCTCTTGCTGCTGCAACTGGTTCTTCTAGAAAATCAATTCGGTCTATTCCAGCAGTTTTAGCAGCACTTTTAAGACGTTCAAATGCTAATTCCTGCTCTGAGATATTTTGTCCAAACTTTACAGGTCTGCCTACAATTGCCTCTGTTATTGGCGTGCCAGTTTTGGCTATAACAGATTGATTTAGTTCTATAAATATTCTTGAAGCTATATCCACAGTTGATACATAAGCTTTTGGCCATGCACCATCAACTTGTGTCTCTGCCCACAATAAACTTCCATCACAAGTCTCGTGAGGTATACCTTTCTTTATATTTGGCACCAAAACCTGCATTTCTTTCTTTGGGTTTACTGGTAGGTGTGAAAGATAACTTTCAATTGCACCTCTACCAGCAGTAAACTCAACTTGTTTACCATCAAAATATGCATGGACATCAGATGGAGTTGTGTCTCCTCCTTGAACTAGTATTGTCTCAGTCTGTCCATCATGATTAATAGCGACTGAAGAGTTTGAAGTTCCAAAGTCTATACCAACAATTCTTTTCACAATAATCGTATAATAAATATATATATAGTATATTCTAGCACTAAAACTAAAAAAATATATACGTTATAACGTATATAATAATATATAAATAGACATATCAGATGTGTAGTGTTATAATCTGCCAAATTGTCAAAAGATGATTGGAAAACAAAACAATTGAAGAGTATATCAAAATGTAAAAAGAAAAAAATGCCAGCCAACAATAGAATTTCAAAGATTATTGGAAATAAACTGTTTGTTTACCTGTTTGATGAGCAACAAGTGAAATGTTTCCACCAAAAGAAAAAAACAGTCAAAAAAACCTTATGAAAATAGGTATTCTGTTTGATGGACCAGAGATCCCTCCAAAAGGTGGCGTCGGTTATCGGTTTTATTATCTATCTCACTTTTTAGCCAAAAAGGGGATTGAGATTGTCGGTTTCATGTCCGATAGAAACACTTGTACAGTTAACCAGCTCAAGAAAGAACCGTTTAAGACACACCTATTCTCCCCACGCACATTTTACAAAGATACAGATTTTGTCTTAGATGTTATTAGGAAAGAAAACGTGGATCTAATCCAGGTCAATAATTCACAAACAGCCCTGCTGTTGGGAGCAAAATATTCCCAAGCACTGGGCATTCCACTTGTTACAGAAATGCATGACGTAGACTCAACCCTAAAAATGACCTTGAATGCCAAAAAAGAAAAGACAGACGAGCTAGAGTTTGTCCAGTATTGTGCTGGTAAATTATCTCAAGAAGTAGTGTGCATGACTGAACTTGACAAAGAAGAACTTATCAATCTTGGAATTAACAAAACAAAAATTAATCTAATTCCAAACGGTATCGATATTGAATATTTTCATTACACAACGCCCAATCTTACAAGCGGTCAAGCTGTCTTCTTGGGAAACATGTTTTACAGACCAAACAGAAACGCTGCCAAAGTACTAATTACCAAAGTAATCCCAAAAACAAAACTTAAACTGGTTTGTATTGGTATGGTAGAAGAAAAATTCAAAGAAAAATATGCTTGCGAGCGAGTAATGTTTACCGGGCCAGTTGATGACATTCGCCCAATTTTAAAGAAGTCATCAATCGCCATCGCACCAATTTTCCAAGGATCTGGTATGAAGGTAAAAATATTAAATTTCGCTGCAGCCGGTCTGCCAACCATTACCACCAGTCTAGGAATCTCCGGCTACCCATCAGAAGTGGCCATAGTTGAAAATGACGTAAACAAGTACCCAAAGATTATTGAAGAAGTGATGTCAAGTGTAGACGCAACTATAAATAGGACAAAGAATTCTCGTGAAATTATTGAAAAATACTTTTCTTGGGAACCTATCTCAGATAAGGTTATTGAAATGTACAAAAAAATACTGAAAAACAATTTGTGTTTCACAGGACAAGGCTTTGACCACTCTGACACCATGGGCTGGAAACATTATTCTTTGGCATATCAGCGAAAAACACCACTCCCAATATGGCTTGAAGAAAGCCGTACAAAGTACGGGAAAGAAAGATTTAAATACATCGATATCATCAAATGAGAATTTTCGTAGAAGGACTTTGGGGTCTAGGTAAGTCAACGGTTTGTGGCTTTTTATTAGATAAAGGATATAAATTCATTATCGAGCCGGATCACAAAGCGAGTGAGTTATTAAGACGTATCAATCTGGATGATTGGTATGTCAATCAGTTTGTTGAAAAGGTCAGGTCTACAACCCAAGAAGGTGACTATGTCATTGAAAGAAGTCTCGGTTCCACTCTGGCGTACATTGAAACATGGAGTCATTCATCTGGAGCGTTACAAAAGTACTCTGATCAGATAGAAACATATAAGACTCTTGCCAAAAACGCATTTTGCATCATCCTTTGTTCTGATTTTGATAATTATCTAGCAGCCTTGGGTAATCAAAAAGACCTCAGAATTGTAAAATTCATCAACGAGAACCATCAGTTTATTAGAGAGTATCCAAGTAACTTGATTGGACAGTGCAAGTACCTGTTTGGTGCAGACAATGTGCATATTATTAAAACCCTAGTGGATAATAAATATATAAATAAAAAATTACTAATTTCAAAAATAGATGACATCGTCTCAAAGTACAAAGCATAATATCCTTGTTACTGGTGGTGCTGGGTTTTTAGGTAGCTGTCTCGTAGACAGGCTAAGCAACTGCTATCAAAAAGTGGTTGTTGTCGACAACCTATCCGTGGGTAAAAAGGAGAACTTGAGCCAGAAAAAAAACGTTATCTTCTATAAAAAAAGCATTACTGACGTTAAGGCCCTCGACTTTATTTTCAGACAAGAAAACATTACCGATGTTATTCACCTTGCTGCAATCCACTATATTCCCTACTGTAACGAGCACGTTGGTGAAGTTTTGGCGACAAACGTAATGGGGACTGGAAACATCCTTGCTCAAATGCAGAAACACCAAGTTAAAAGGTTCATCTTTGCATCGTCAGCGGCAGTCTATCAACCTAATAAAAGTGCGCATTCTGAAAGCGATCCACTCGAACCTGTAGACATCTATGGTGTTTCAAAGCTGGTGTGTGAAAACCTGATTGGGAACTTTTCAAAAACTTACCAACTTCAGTCAACCATTCTCCGTTTTTTCAATATCTATGGTGATGGTGATTTGGTCCCTCACTTAATACCGGAATTGATCAGGCAAGCCTATGACGGAAACACTATTAAACTTGGTCGTCTTGATAGCATGCGTGACTACATTCACAAAGAAGATGTAGCCCAAGCGGTGTTGGATTGCTTTAAAAACAGCAACTCAGTCGGGAAAACATACAATGTTGGTAGTCAAAATGCAATTTCGGTAAAACAAGTGTTTGATTACATCAATGACAAATTTGGTAATTCGCTAAAGATCGAAATTGAACAGTCAAGAAAGAGAGGGGCTGACGCAAGTGTCTTGTTGTCAGATACTAGTAAAATTAGGCAAGAAATCGGATGGAGTCCAAAAAATGTGCTAAAATCTTACATTAATAACTTACCGATAGATAGTGGCAAGAAAAAAAATAATCCTACCAAGAAACATTAACTTTAAGAAGATAAGTTCGCTTTTTTGCGTCACAGGAATCGATGGTTGTGGAAAAGGCACCCAAATCTTTTTATTAAAAGACAGGCTTGAGAAGGATGGTCATGACGTTGCAGTTGTCAAAGCTTATGGTGATGCTGAAAAAGAGTCACTGTCACATTTCATGAGAGTCTGGGACGATATGACAATAACCTTAATTTTTCAAGGATTACAGCATCAACAATATGCTAACACCTTAAGAGAGAGGCATCAGAAAAAAATAGTCTTGGCCGACCGTTGGGACGAGAGCTTTTATGCCTACCATTCAGTCTTCGGTCCGCTTTCTAAGTGCCCCGAGTTAAGGGATACCTTGAACCAAATAGCATTCAATAACTGTATTCCAAAACTGACTTTCTTATTAGATGTCCCTATTGCCGAGGCGGAAAAAAGATTGATTTCTCGAGGCATGGACTATTTTGATAAAAAGGGATTCAAATATCACTCAGTTATGCGTCAGCAATACTTAAATATAGCTAAAGAACGGAAGTGGGTTATTATCGACGGTACTTTGAAACCAGATCAGATTCACGAAATTATCTACAGCGAAGTACGCAAGAGCATCTGATTCCACTTTCCACTTTTTGTTATAATTCCCTATGAACGCCCGTGAATTAAAAAATAAATATATTGAATTTTTTGTCAGTAAGGGACATGTCGAAATTCCTTCGGCTTCTCTTGTCCCGGAAAACGATCCAACAACTCTTTTTATCTCGGCAGGCATGCATCCCCTAGTACCCTACCTTTTAGGACAACCACACCCTCTTGGGAAACGAATCACTGATGTCCAAAAATCAGTTAGAACCGGTGATATTGATGAAGTCGGCGACACCTATCATCACACATTTTTTGAGATGCTTGGCAACTGGTCATTAGGTGATTACTTTAAAAAAGAAGCAATCGAATTTAGTTACGAATTTCTAACCAAGGTCTTATCAATCAATCCAAACAACCTATTCGCGACTTATTTTGCTGGCAATGAAACAGCTCCAAAGGACGATCTTAGTGCCTCAGTTTGGAAATCGTTAAATATTCCCGACGATAGGGTTGTCCCTTTGACTGACAATTGGTGGGGCCCTGCTGGTGCCACCGGACCATGCGGTCCAGATTCGGAAATGTTCGTAGACACTCGACCTGAACTACCTCCTGTCGATTTTAAAACCGGAGATAAACAGGGTCGATATTTGGAAATATGGAACGATGTTTTTATGGAATATAACAAAAAAACGGACAATTCATATCAAAAACTATCACAGCAGAATGTCGATACAGGTATGGGTGTCGAAAGGACAGTGGCTGTCTTAAACGGATTTGCTGATGACTACCTCACCAGTATTTGGCAGCCAATAATTAAGAAAATTGAAGAACTCTCAAAAATGGACTATGGTATTGAAAGTGACGATTTTTACATAAAAGACGACAAACAATGTTGGGTTGATGTCCGTAAATCTATGCGAATTATCGCCGATCATATTCGCTCGGCAGTTTTCATTATTGCCGATGATGTTGAACCAGCCAACAAAGAAGCTGGCTATGTCCTCCGCCGCCTAATCCGTCGATCTATCCGCCAGGGCAAATTAATTGGCATCAATACTAATTTTTGTTCAACTATCGGCCAATCTGTGCTTGGTAACCAAGACAATTATGCTGGAATTTATCCTGAACTTGATCAAAATAAGGAAAAAATACTTTCAATTCTCGATAACGAGGAAAATAAGTTTCGCAAAACCCTCGACAGGGGACTAACTGAAATCAACAAATTAATTACTCGTCAACACAATGTTAGTGGCAAAGAAGCATTTGACCTCTATCAGTCTTACGGCTTTCCTGTCGAGATGGTCGAAGAAGAGCTGTCCAAAAATAAATTGACTTTAGATAAAGATGAATTTTTAAAATACAAAGATGAGCATCAGAAACTCTCTCAAACATTATCCTCTGGCAAATTTAAATCTGGTCTCGCCGATCAAAGTGAAATTATTACCAAGTATCACACCGCCACCCACTTACTCCACGCCTCACTTCGAAAAATTTTAGGAACCCATGTTCAACAATCCGGGTCCAATATAACTAGTGAACGTTTGCGCTTTGACTTTTCTCATCCTGAAAAATTAACAGACGACCAACTCAAGCAAGTTGAAACCATGGTAAACGAACAGATCAATCGTGATTTAAAAATCACTTGCGACACCCTACCTTTTATAGAGTCTCAAAAACAAGGAGCGCTGGCTTTTTTTGGATCAAAGTACCCTGAAACTGTCACTATGTACACCATGGGAGATTTTTCCAAAGAAGTCTGTACCGGTCCTCATGTAGAACACACTAGTACACTTGGTAAGTTCAAAATCCAAAAAGAAGAATCAGCCTCTGCTGGTAAGCGTCGCATTTATGCCGTACTCGAATAAAGAATCTTTATAATGACTGTCTATGCTCCAAAGTAGGCGACTACGAGTGATTTTGTAGTATTCTTATATTGATGAATAGTGGTCCTTTTTGGTTAGCCAATATTAGCTCCGAGTCACTTACTGTCTCCTTAATTACATTCGAGCAGAGTTACCGAGTATCTTCAACTGGTCCAGAAATACCATTTGAACTTAGCCCCAGACATTTTTCCGAAGCGGTTGATCAATCCCTCTCGGCAGCGGCCGAATCGGCCAATCTTGATCCGGATCAAGAGCCCGACACTATCGCTCTAGTGATTCCGCCGTCTTGGATTGGAATTGACGGTAAAATTTTATCCGATAAACTTAAGCTGTTTGAAGAATTGTTCCGGGAAATGAAACTTCGTCCCATGGGGTTCATAAGTTATGACGATGCTATTGCTGAAGCCAACAATCAGATAGAAGGCTATCTATCTAGCTTCGTGCTAGTCAATTTCCAGCGCGAAGAAATGTATGTGTCACTTATCTATTTGGGTAAGGTGATTGAACGAATTGGAAAAACTATTGTCGGAGAATTCGGCTCAGTCCTTCTTGAAAACGCATTGCTTGAACTAAAAACAGAATCAACTCTACCTCCACAAATTATCATTACTGGGTCCTACAACGACAACATTCTCAGTAGCATCAAAGCACATGCTTGGGTTGGTAGAAAAGATGTCGAAACCTTCCTCCATTTTCCCGATATTAAATCGCATAGCCCTGCGGAATTAACCAGTATTTTTCTTCAAGCTGTCAGCTCCCAGTTTGATAATTCTCCTTCTTCTACACCTCGTCCTAAAGTCGAACCAGAAGTTGAGGCTACTGTCCCTGTTGGTGAGACCGAAATTATTGAACCTGAAGAAGTAATCGTTTCTGAAGAAGTTGCCAATTCTGAACCATATGGAGACGCCGATCTAGTTGAGGTAGACCCAGAAGATATTGGTTTTGCCCCGATGGACGATAATTTTTCTCCGGTCGTAGACAGTCCCCAAGCTGTCATTCCCCCAGAACTGGAAGCAGTTCCTATGACTTCAAACATCCCCATAGCTACTACCAAGCCAAAAATAAAAATAAATTTTCCCAAAATTAAATTCAGCGCTCCAGCACTGCCAAAACTTCAGTCGAAGACATTGTTGATTCTATTGATGTTCTCACCACTTTTAGTTCTAATTCCATTTTTTTATTCAAAAGCGGAGATTACCTTATTCCTCACACCATATAACTTTCAAAAAACCATAACTGCCACTTTTGACCCGACAGTCACCGAGGTTGATCTGGGTAAGGGAGTCTTTCCATCACTTAGTTCTGTCAAAGAATTGACTACTTCAGTAACTGTACCCACAACAGGTCAAAAAACCATCGGTGATCGATCAACTGGCGAAATAGTAATTTATAACAAGTCTGACAAGCCACTTAATCTAAGTAAGGGATCAATATTAAGTGACCAAGGAGCGCACAAGTTTGAACTCGAAACAGCGATCCAAGTTGCCTCTAGTAGTTCAAATTTTGCTCTAGGGGTGATCAATTTAGGTCAAACTAAAGCCATGATCAAAGCTGCTGATATCGGACCTGAATTTAACATCGAAAAAGATGTTATGTTGACCTTCAAAGATAACCCAGAAACAACAGTCATTGCCAAAGTTAACTCAACTTTAGGTGGTGGTAATCGTCGTCAAATAAGGGCTGTGAGTGGTGCTGACAAAACTTCTCTGGACTCAAGGCTTGCTTCAGCAATTGATGCTACTACAGACAAATATCTCCAAAGCTCTATTTCCAAAATCCCCAACAGCATCCCTGAGCTGACTCAGACAAAAAAGGGAAGAGTCGAATACAATCGTGAAATCGGTGAAGAAGCAGACGAGCTTGTCGCTACAGTAACCACGACCATTACCACTTTCTCTCTTAACGACACTCATAAATCCAAGATAATTAATGCATTATTTGCAACAGATCCTGATTTTGGTAACGTCGTTTCCAACTACGACCAATTCTCCCTAACCATCCAGTCAAAAAACCAAGCCACTTTCGCGGTTCGTTACTTACCTAAAATTGACAAAACATCCATCGCCAAGATGATTTCAGGCAAAAGTCAAAAGACAGCCACTTCTCTTATCAAAAAAAATGTCAGGAGAGTCTATAATTATCAGATTGCAACAAATCTAAAAGCCATATCTTTTTTCAATCCTCTACCACTTCGGACAGAGAATATTATTATTAATATCAAGTAACTGTGGGTTATATCTATATAAAGAAAGACGAAAACCCACCACATCCCAAAAGGTCAGTCTCGCTATCATCGATGACTCATCGACAAAGGAAGGTTATTGCCGGTGTTTTCTTTGCACTAGGGCTATTCCTCTTTTCATCTGCTGTACTCCCAATCGTTCAGTTTCAGTTCGAGTACTCCACAAAGTTCGGACAAATAATCAATCCACTTTCTTCGCGTTTTTACAACAATTCCGGTGGCGTCCTTGGAGATGTCAGTTCAGCCGACTATACACAATTGAGCAATTGGTTTGTCGCTGACAATCATACAGATGTTAAACCAGTACTGGCTGCTGATAACTCCCGCACCCAGGGGTCGTATAAAATCTCAATTCCCAAGCTAAAAATCCAAGACGCAGTTGTCGAGATTGGTAGTATGGATCTCAAGAAAAGTCTGATCCAGTACCCCCAGACATCCCTTCCAGGTCAACTTGGAAATGGAGTAGTTTTTGGACATTCAGTTCTTCCTCAGTTTTTTAATCCAAAATCTTACCTAACCATATTTTCTACTCTATATAGGCTTAAGCAGGGAGACGAGATATTTATAGATTATGACAATATCCGTTATCGGTATCTAATTGAAGAAATGTACGAAGTTCAACCCACAGACCTGTCAGTCCTAGAACAAAGATTTGACGGTCGGTACTTTACCTTTATTACCTGTAGCCCACCAGGGACTTACCTTCGCCGCTTAGTTGTTCGTACTCGAATTGTTAACCTATGAACTTCCTTGGAATTGATTATGGTACCAAGCATATAGGCCTAGCGTTAGCCGTCTCCGAAATTATCAACACTATTCCATCAATTGAAAATAACTCGGAATCTGTTGACAAAATTAATAAAATATTAATTGAAAACCGTGTGGATAAAATTTTTGTAGGGCTTAGTGTTGGCAGGGTAGCTCAAAAGACTTTGGAGTTTATTAAGAGCCTCCGTTCCGTGATAAAATTACCTATTGAGACTGTTGAAGAATCAGTTTCAACGATCGAGGCAGCAGAGATCTACAAACGCAATCTTCGTTCGAAGAAATTTTATAAGAAGCAGATCGATTCCATCGCTGCTGCAGTAATTTTAAATCGAGTTATTAGTTCAAATTAATTAAAGATGTTCAAAAACCTAATCTCCCCCATCCAGGCGTGGTTACTTTCTCAGGGAAGATGTGTTGGTTGTGGTGAGTCACTCTCCACTGGAAAAACTACAGTTGTCAAACAAAAAGATATTGTATCTTGTCGTTGCGGACGTATGTTTGTCCATGATGTCAAACAAAATAGTTATCGACGGGCACTCTTCGATGAGATCGGATGAAAAAACTTGTTGTCTCCATTCTCTTTGCGTTTGTTTTAGTCTTAGTTTCGGCATATATTTACATAAGTAATGGTCTGAAGCCTGTATCTACCACGGCTGAAACTAAACAGTTTGTTATAAATCCAGGTGATAGTACCAGTATCATTGCCGCGCGCCTCCAAAAAAATCAGTTGGTCCGTAATAAAAACGTCTTCATGTTGATGGCCTACTATCTGAAACTAAATAACCAGCTCCAGTCAGGTCTTTTTAAACTATCTCCCTCAATGTCGGCCGAAGAAGTTGCTAAGACTCTAAGTAGCGGTGGAAGTCATGATTATTGGCTCAAGATAATCGATGGCCAAAGAATTGCTGAAATTGTCCCCACTTTCGACCCTACTTTGGAAGGTTATATCTTTCCCGACAGTTACCTAATTCCCCAAGATTATAGTGACGACCAAATTCTTTCTATAATTTCCTCAAACTTCCAAAAAAAATACCAGCAAGCTGCCCAGGGTTCTTCTGTAACACTCTCCGAAAAAGAAGCCGTTATTTTGGCTTCTCTTATCGAACGTGAAGCCAGAACTTTAGTCTCAAAACAAATGGTTTCTGGCATTTTACACAATCGATTGGAAGCCAATATGGCTCTCCAAATTGATGCCACGGCCCAATACATCCGCGATTCCCGTCAAAAACCGGAAAAATATTGGCTTCCCGCTACCAAAAATGATCTGGATGCAGTTTCACCATATAATACTTATCTCCACCCAGGTTTGCCCCCCGGTCCCATCTGTAACCCAGGTTATGATTCCCTTTATGCAGCTCTCCACCCAACAGCTTCTGATTATGTCTACTACATCACCGGTAACGACAACAAAATGCACTACGCCAAGACCCTCGACGAACACAATCAAAATATTGATTTATATCTAAAGTAAGGGTTATTTTGACTTATTGTTAACCAGGTCGTTAAGTCTATTCCATCTCTCTTTCTTAACTTTCCAGGGCACATCATCAGCAAATAATTTGGCTGATACTGTTCCAGTTCTTGGTGAGTATTTATTTAGATAAGCGATATCAAAACCTACTTTTTTGCAAACATCTACCGTATCTTCAAACATTTCCTCAGTTTCACCTGAAAACCCAATAATCACATCTGTCGAAAACTTTACCTCTGGTACATTTTTCTTAATTTTTGCTACTAAATCAAGATACTCTTGTTTTGTATAACTTCGATTCATTTTTTTTAGGATTTCATTGTTTCCTGACTGGAAGGGGAGATGGATCAATCGGTCGATATTTTCATACTTAGCAATTACATCTATTAGCTCGTCAGAAAAGTCCCAAGGGTTGCTACTAATAAAAGATATTTTCTTTAAGTTTTTCTTGGCAACTAACTCAAGTAAGGTAGGGAACAAACTCTTAATTCTCTTTTTGCCCATATGCACCCAACTATCTCCTCCAAAATCACTGCCATAACTGTTTACATTCTGTCCAATTAGCACTACCTCAGAAAATCCAGTCTCAATTGCCCTGTCAATTTCTGCCAATACATCAGCCATAGTTCTAGAGCGCTCCTTGCCTCTGGCTTTTGGCACAATGCAAAATGAGCAGTGATTATCGCAGCCGGTACTAATCGACACCAAAGCCGCCCCTCTCTTTTCTCTGATTGGATCCCAAACCAAAAATTTGTCAATTTTTACCCATTCATCAACTCCTTTGATATCTTTTTGCCCATAAGCACCAACCGCACAACCAGTAATCACTATTCGAGGTGTCTTTTTTTTATTTTTTACTTTTAACTTTTGAATTTTATTTACCAACCCCCAAGCTCGGTTCTCAGCACTTTCTCGGACTATGCACGTGTTAATTACCACCTCATCTGCTTCACTTAGAATGTCAGTATTTTTCCAGCCTTTTTCCCAATAAAATGCCTTGATCCGCTCAGAATCCGCCATGTTTTGGGAACACCCAAAAGTCTTGATATATACAGATTTATTCTTTGGAGACATTAAGGATCATTTTACCACCCCAACTCAAACCTGCCACACCTGTTATAAATAATAGAATTGTCGGTAAGCTTGTACCTACTGTCGGTAAAGTCTCAGAGCTACCGTTTTGTACCGAGTCCCAATTCACATTTCCATTTCCAATAGTAAGAGTAAATTTAATTGTTGACCCATCACTCGTGATAGTAATTTGATGATCACCATCTGATAGTGGTTCTTGTGCAGCAAAATTCCAATTTCCTGAAGAATCTGCATTTATCTCAAGTGCACTTCCATCAATATCAAAAACTACTGCAGCTCCCGGCATTGCCTCGCCTGAAAAAACTGGTTTCGAGCTGCTGTACCACCAGTGTGAAATCTGTCTCCCGCCAGTGTCTGCATTACCAATTAATTTTAAATGAAATCCTGAAGCAAAGGCTACACTAGTCGAAGTAAGAAGCATTACCAAAGTCAAAACGATCGTCCCAAATTTTGTCATTATAAAAATATAACACAAATTTGACAGTCGCTGGATGAAGTGCGATTATTTATCTATGGATCAAACGCAAAAACCACTCAACGACCAAGTTACAGAAAATACCGATCTCTCAAAACAATATCAAGATATACTAAACCAGTATTCAAAGGAGCTCCAATCAAAGCAAACCGATACAGAAACCACTCCCACAGAAACCACCTCAGAGTCTATTCAAACTTCACCAGTCCTCGATCCTCTTGCTCAAATATCAACTGCTGTCACCTCACCAGAACCAACACCAGTAGCTCCATTAGAACCAGCACCAGCCACTCCACCAGTTGAACCACCTGTGGTCACCTCGTTACCACCCATGCCCAGCTCCTTACCGCCAGTTATTACCGGTCTAGCACCGATCTCCAAACCATCGAAAAATATCTTCAAATACTTCTTTTTTGTATCACTACTAGTATTTTTAGGAATTTTTGGAATGATTATCTACACTGTTCTTAATGCTGCCGCCAACCCCACCAGAATAGTAGTTGGAGATAACATTCCCACAGCTGAGCCAACCAACCCATCTGATACTGGTAAGTTCTGTGAAACTAATGACAAAAAAATTCCCTCTGGAGAGACATTTCCTTCAGCGGATGGTTGCAATACCTGTACCTGTGGCGATGACCTAACCATATCCTGTACTGAAAAAGACTGTTCTGGAAAAGAGTCAACTGATAGTGCCTCATCGTCAGTTGTACCAACAGAGAAAGACGAGGTAAATGTTAGTGATCCAATTAAAACCGTCACCGAATCAATTAATTCCCAGTTAAAAACTACCTACAAACCCACTACTTTAGATAAGGGCAAGAGGTGGTCAGTCGATCTTAGTAAATCAAGTAGTAAAGAAAACATTACTCTTATTAAGAAAGCCGTCACTGATTATGGACTTGGTTTTCAAGAAGATCTCTCAGGTGAAGCCGGAGCCGACTGGAAAGAGACTTATGTGAAATCTGCAGATACTTGCACTCTCGAAATGATGCAGGGAGTGTTGACACTTTCGTGTTTTAACTAAAATTATTGTATAGCAAATCATCTTATTGCTTAGGTAAAAAAATACGTATATAATGGGGATCATTCGGCGAGCGGTTGGAACATAACTCGTCCCTTGCCTGCCGGCAGGCAGGTTTTTTTAGCAGTTAAAACATTTTCTGATGCCTACCGCAAAAAGAATTACCTGGGGTAAAAAGCGCTCCAACCTCCCTAAACTTGATTTAATTAAAATTCAAACCCAATCCTGGCAAAACTTTCTCAACAACGAACTCTCTGACACCATCCAAACTATCTCCCCCATCAGTGACTACACTGGTAATAACTGGCAACTAGAACTCGGTCAAATGACCGTCGACCCAACTCCTGTTTCTCCTGATATTGCTAAGAAAAAAGGCCTCAACTACGTTGTACCTATCCACATCAACGCCAAGCTCACCAACAAAAGAACTGGTGATATCCGCGAAGAAAATGTGTTCTTTTTAAATCTTCCCACCATGACCACCGAAGGAACCTTCATTGTCAATGGTATCGAAAGGGGAGTCATCAACCAATTAGTCCGTTCTCCAGGTGTCTACTTCACCGGTGAAACAGATCCTGGTACTGGTAAAACTCTTTACAATGCTGAAATCCGACCTGTCCGTGGTTCTTGGCTCGAATTCTTTATAGGTAAAAAAGATGTTGTCTTTGCACGTATCGATCGTAAGAAAAAATTTCCAGCCACCATTATGCTCCGTGCTGCTTGCCAAATGGGCGACAAACAATTGACAGTCGAATTCTCAGATTTTATCAATGGTACAATATCTGCCGATCCTACCAAAACAACTGAAGAAGCAATTCTCGAATTTTACCGAAAACTTCGCCCGGGTGAGCCTGTAGTACTAGAAAATGCCCAAAAATTTTTCAACGAAAGATTTTTCGATCTTCGTACCTATGAAATCGGCAATGTCGGTCGTTACAAAATCAACAAAAAATTCGGATTCAAATTTGATGATGAAAAGAAAGAAAACTGGGTACTTCGCAAAGAAGACCTTGTCGCTACTATCAAATACCTTATTCAACTTCAAAAAGGTGAAGTTAGCCGTCTTGACGATATTGACTCATTGGCCAACCGTCGTTTACGCCGAGCTGGTGAAATCGTTTCTCAAATTGCTATCCGACCTGCTTTAGCTCGTTTTGAAAGAATGGTTAAAGAGCGCATGTCGCTTATTTCCACCAAGGAAAAACCACTTCCTTCCCAAATGATCAATCCCCAACCATTGATCTCCTCCCTCAACACATTCTTCCGAAGTAACCAACTCTCCGCCATTCTCGATCAAACTAATCCTCTTTCTGAAATTGATTTGCTTCGCCGCGTGACTGTTGTTGGTATCGGCGGTCTAACTCGTGAGCGTGCCGCCTTTTCTATCCGCGATGTCCATAGTAGCCAATACGGTCGTATTTGTACGGTCCGTTCTCCAGAAGGTCCAAACATTGGTTTGGTTACCTACTTGGCTCTCTACGCACAGGTCAACAAATATGGTTTTATCGAAGCCCCTTTTAGAAAAGTCATTAAAAGTGGTAAGAAGTTCAATGTTTCTCAAGACATAGTCTTTTTAGATGCTGATGATGAATATGGAGCCCACATTACCCACTTAGGTGTCCAGATCGACGACAACGACAACATTACCCAAGAGTGGCTACCCATTCGCTATCAAGGTGAATTTATCGAAGGTCCCCTTGAACTTATCGATTACATCGATTTAGTACCAAACGTAATTGTCGGAACTTCCGCATCCTTAATTCCTTTTGTTGATCATGATGATGCCACTCGCGCCCTAATGGGTTCGCACATGCAAACACAGGCAGTCCCACTTGTTTCACCACAATCCCCAATTATTGGAACAGGCATGGAAGGAGCAATTGCTACCGCCATGAATCGTACAATTTTAGCCAATAATCCGGGTAAAGTTACCTATGTCGATGGTGAGAAGATCATCGTTACTTTAGATGACAAATTACCAAAGGGCACTGAAGGTAACCACAGCCAAATCAGTGCTGATGGCAAGACTGAAACTTATTTTCCAGTGAAATTCACTCGTACATCTCCGTATGGTACTTGTTACAACCAAAAAGTAGTCGCAAATGTTGGCGACAAAATCAAAAAAGGTGATCTTCTTATCGATGGACCATCGACTGACGATGGAGAACTCTCCATAGGTCGCAATATTTTAGTTGCCTACGCTTCTATTGACGGACTCTCCTATGAAGACTCTTTCCTTATTTCCGATAGACTGGTCAAACAAGACATCTTAACCAACATTCAAATCTACGAAAACGTCGCTCAAGTTGTCGAAACTAAGCTTGGAAGTGAAGAGCTAACCAAGGATATTCCCAATGTTTCCGATGCAGAACTGGCCAAACTTACTGAAGACGGAATCGTTATGATTGGTGCTACAGTCGGACCAAACGACATTTTAGTCGGTAAAGTCGAACCTCGTGGAGAAAAAGAATTATCAGCCGAAGAAAGACTACTCCGGGCCATTTTTGGAGAAAAAGCTCGTGAAGTCAAAGATACATCTCTTCGAGTTGCCAATGGTGAAGGTGGAGTAGTTATCAAAGTCGAGGTTCTCGACAAAGATGGAGGTGATGAACTCGATCCAGGTGTCAACAAGGTCGTTAAGGTTTATGTTGCCCAAATCCGCCGCATTCAGGAAGGGGATAAGATTGCTGGACGTCATGGAAACAAGGGTGTTATCTGTCGCATCATGCCAGAGTACGATATGCCTCACTTAGCCGATGGTACTCCCGTCGACTTGGTTATGTCTCCACTTTCAGTTATTGCTCGTATGAACTTAGGTCAGATTCTCGAAGTCACGCTTGGTTATGCCGGTTTTAAACTAGATAAGAAATTCGCGGTACCAGTATTCGAAAAATACACCGAAGAACAAATTGCACAGGAACTAAAAACTGCCTGTCTTTCGGTCAATGGTAAGACTCAACTTTTTGATGGTCGCACCGGCGAAGCATATGATCAAACCTCAGTAGTTGGGGTTGGCTACATTGTCAAACTTGTTCACATGGTCGACGATAAGGTTCATGCTCGTTCCACCGGTCCATATTCTCTCGTTACTCAACAGCCATTGGGTGGAAAAGCCCGTATGGGAGGACAACGACTTGGAGAAATGGAGGTTTGGGCACTAGAAGCACATCGTGCCGCTCATACACTTCAAGAAATGTTGACTATCAAGTCAGATGATATTGAAGGTCGTACCCACGCTTTCCAATCCATTATTAAGGGACTTCCAATTCCAGAACCTGCAATTCCTGAGTCATTTAAAGTTTTGACCAAAGAGTTGGCTGGACTTGCTATTGATATTTCTCCAGTTGGTGTTAAAGAGCTCATTGAAGAGCCTACTGAGAGCTCACCTGATACTCTTCCAGTCGAATCTGATCTGCCAGTTACCAACCAATCGTCAACTCCTACCTCTGACGATGATGATACCCAAAAGGAGGAGGAAAACTAACTATGTTTAAATTCAAAAGCATGACCGATTTTACTGGTCTTCAAATCAAACTCTCATCCCCAGCTGACATTTTGTCCTGGTCCTATGGTGAGGTTCTTAAGCCAGAAACTATTAACTATCGTAGTTGGCGTCCTGAGAAAGACGGTCTTTTCTGTGAGAAGATCTTCGGGCCAAGCCATGACTACGAATGTTACTGTGGAAAGTACAAAAAGATCCGATTCAAGGGGATTATTTGCGACAAGTGTGGAGTCGAAGTTACTACCAGTAAAGTCCGACGCGAGCGTATGGGTCACATCGCCCTCGCAGCTCCAGTCACTCATTTATGGTACCTTCGCAACACCCCATCACCTTTGAGCATCATCCTTGATGTTCCTCAAAAAGATTTGGAGTCAGTTGTCTATTTCACCAAGTACCTTATTACTTCTATCGACAACGATAAAAGAAAAGAAGCTCTCCAAAATCTTGGTGCCAATGCTAAGTCAAGAGTCCATCAAATTGATGTTGATACTAAAAAACTAATTGCAGATAAAACAGAAATCACCAACCAAGAAAAGAAGAGTCTTAAAACTAAGATCAAAAACAAAGACCAGCTCTTAATTGCTACTGAAGAGCGTGATGTCCGTCTCAAGCAGGATGTCCAGAAATTAGAAAACAAGGCTACTACTGAGAAAAACCGTATTGAAAGTCTTATCAAATTCCTCGAAGACAAAATTCGTGCAATCGAAGTCCTATCCACACTTAGCGATGAAGAAAGTTTCTATCTTTCCCAATTCAAGGCCGACATTTTCTATGTTGCTCGAATGGGTGCAGAGGCTATCATGGATGTCTTAGATCAACTCGATCTACCAAACACTGTCGTCAATCTCAAAAAAGAACTAGCCAAGACCAGTTCCAAGATCAAGAAGAAAAAAATCATGTACAAGATCCGTATCCTCAACGGTATGATCGAAAACTCGATCGAACCATCATGGATGGTCTTAAAGAATGTTCCTGTTGTACCACCAGATCTTCGACCTATGGTTCAACTTACCGGTGGTCGTTTTGCTACTTCAGATTTGAACGACTTATACCGTCGTCTAATTAATCGTAACAATCGTCTCAAGAAACTACTCAAGCTCGGTGCTCCTGAAATCATTCTTAGAAATGAAAAGAGAATGCTTCAAGAGTCAGTCGATACTCTTATCGATGCCCAGAAGAGTTCCAAGAACAAAAGAAAATCTACCAAGAGAACTCCACGAGCCTTGTCCGACTTACTTCGCGGAAAGAAAGGACGTTTCCGACGTAACCTTTTGGGTAAGCGCGTCGATTACTCAGGTCGTTCCGTCATCGTAGTTGGGCCTGATCTTAAGCTAAACCAAGTCGGTTTACCCAAGGAAATAGCTCTTGAAATCTATCGACCATTTGTTCTTCGTGAACTTATCGTCACTGGTTTAGCTGCCAACATCAAAAGTGCCAAAAATCTTATCGATCATCGTGTCTCCGAGGTTTACGACATTCTCGAAAGAATTACCAAAAAGAGTTTTGTGTTACTAAATCGTGCACCTACTCTTCACAAACTGTCAATTCAGGCTTTCAAGCCAATTTTGACCGATGGTTTGGCAATTCGTTTGCATCCTTGTATGTGTGCTGGTTTCAATGCCGACTTTGATGGAGATCAGATGGGAGTTCATTTGCCACTGTCAGAAGCTTCCTTAAAAGAAGCCAAGACACTGATGTTACCTTCACACAACTTACTCAAGCCAAGTGATGGAAGTCCTATCTCAATTCCCGGTCAGGAAATGGCTGTGGGTTGTTACTATGTTACTTCCGTCCAAGTAGTCGATCAAAAATTAGCCGATCAAGAAGGGTATGAGGGTCTAACCATTTTCTCCGATAAAGAAGAGGCTGTATTAGCCTATCAAGCCAAGAAGATTGGTTTACGTCAACTCATAGTTGTCCGTATTGATGGCAAACTGGTCAAAACCACATATGGAAGAATTTGGTTTAACACCATTGTTCCCAAAGAATTTGGCTACATGAACGAAGCTATGGCCGGTAAAAAGTCTGTCTCAGACTTGGTCATCCGCACCATGGAACAAGTAAGCCGTATGCGAGCTGTCAAATTAATCGACGATCTTAAAGATATTGGATTTGCTGGATTTACACTTTCAGGCATTTCCTTGTCTATGGCTGACTGTGGATTTCTTCCTGAAAAGGCAGGCATTATTACTGCTGCAAATGCTCGAGTGGCTGAGATTGAAGACAACTTTAAAATGGGTCTTATCAGCAATGAAGAGAAAAAGCGTCTATCCCAGTCTATCTGGATGGAAATCACTGAAAGCATTGCCGAAAAAACTTGGGCTACTCTTGATTCTGATTCTCCAATCAAAATCGTCGCAGCCGCAGGTATCAAGCGCGCTTCCAAAGATCAGATCAAGCAGCTTTCAGGAATGAGAGGTCTTATGGTCGATCCTGTGGGTCATATCGTACCGCTTCCCACAAAATCAAACTTCCGAGAAGGTCTATCAGTCTTCGAGTACATTACTGGAGCCAGAGGTACCCGTAAGGGACTTGCTGACACCGCTCTTCGTACAGCCGATGCTGGTTACTTAACCCGTCGACTAGTCGATGCGGCTCACACCTGTATTACTCGTGAAGATGACTGTGGCACCGCTAAATTCATTACTATTAGTAAAACTGATAAAAACCGTGAGCGTTACTTTGGTCGCCGAATTCTCGGCAGAGTTTTGGGTGCTGACGTACTCGATCCCAAGACATCTAAAGTTATCGTCAAAAAAGGACAACTACTCGATAATGATGTGGTTACCTTAATTGAAAATAGTTCGGCAGTTTCCGTCGACATTCGTTCACCTCTAACTTGTAAAGCTACTGTAGGTATCTGCAACCAATGTTATGGTTGGGATCTTAGTAACCGCAAGATGGTTAGAATCGGTGTCCCTGTCGGTGTTGTCGCTGCTCAATCTATCGGAGAACCTGGTACTCAGCTCACACTTCGAACCAAGCATACTGGAGGTGTTGTCGGTGTCGACGTTACTCAAGGTCTTCCACGTATTCAGGAGTTATTCGAAGTCCGTACACCAAAAGTACCCTCACCTTTGGCAGAAATTAGTGGAAAACTCAGGGTCAAAGAGAGTATCGATGGCTATGAGATCAAACTAACCGGTAAGGACGAGAACAAAGTCACCAAAAATATTACTTACCTCCTACCTAGTAATGTCACTCTATTGGTAGCCGATGGCGATCTAGTTGCTCAAGGTACTCAAATCTGTTCTGGTTCATTAGATGTCCGTGAGATCATGGAAATCAAAGGAATCGAAGCAGCTCAAAAATACCTCATTGATTCTATTCAGTCAGTTTATGAATCACAGGGAATTTCCGTTCATGACAAGCATGTCGAAGTCATGGTTAAAGAAATGAGTGATAAGATCAAGATTGAAGATCCAGGTGACACCAATTTCCTTTACGGCCAGATAGTTACTAAGGCTGTCTACAACGCTGAAAACGACAAAGCTAAGGCCAAATCAAAAGATGACAAACCAAGTCGTGGTAAGAAAATTCTACTTGGACTTATCCAAGCGGCCCTTTCCACCGGATCCTGGTTATCTGCCTCTTCATTCCAGCAAACCACATCGGTTTTGACCGAAGCCTCACTTTTAGCTGAAGTCGACAACTTGATCGGTCTTAAGGAAAATGTTATTATCGGACGTCTTATCCCTGTAAACAGGAGACAAATTAAAATCCAAAATGCCAACCTCTAATCAACTAATCAGAAAAGGTCGCCCTGTTCGCACCATCAAGTTAAAAGCTGGTGCACTTCGCAACAACTTTAACAGTATCAAAAATCGTACCATTAAAAGTTACAATCCATTCAAAAAGGGTGTAGTTACTGTTGTTAAGACTATGACTCCCAAGAAGCCTCATTCAGCTCTTCGTAAGGTCGCCAGAATCAAGCTCAGTAACCATACCAGTGTTACTGCCTATATTCCTGGAATCGGACACAATTTAGCTGAACACGGTATCGTCTCTATCCGTGGTGGTCGTGTCCGGGATCTTCCTGGTATTCGTTATCATGTTATTCGCGGCAAATATGACGCTTCGGGTGTGGCTGGTCGACTCCAATCACGTTCCAAATACGGCGCCAAACGCCCCGCCAAGACTGCTGCTTAATCTTTAAAACTTTATAACTTTCAACTTTATAAACTCATCATATGTCCAGAAAAGGTCAAAGCAAACCAAGAATCGTCACTCCTGACACTCTATACAACAGCGTCACTGTCAGTAAGATAATCAATTACTGTATGCGTGGAGGTAAAAAATCTGCCGCTACCACCGAAATCTATCGGGCCATGGAGATTCTCCAAAAGGAAACCAAATCAGAAGATGTAGTAACCACATTAGAGCAAGCTCTTGACAACATCAAACCAAAAGTCGAGGTTCGTCCTCGTCGTATTGGTGGTGCTGTTTACCAAGTGCCCACCGTTGTTCGTGGTAATCGTCAAAGCTCTTTGGCTATCCGTTGGTTGATTACTGCTTCTCGTGCTCTTCCCAACAAGCAATATCATTTCTTCGGCCAAAAAGTAGCCACCGAGCTTTTAGCTGCCCTCAAGAATGAAGGTTCTTCAGTTAGTAAACGTGCTGAAGTCGAACGTATGGCCGAGGCCAACAAAGCTTTTGCTCATATGCGTTGGTAAATAATTTGTTGTGATTTTTTAAAGGAGTGTTGTCCCTCAAAAGACAGCACTCCTTTTGCGTATGTGTTACCATTAATTAATGGCACTGTTTAGCAAACCTCGGGTTGTAATTTGGCCCAAAGATAATTCTGTAAACATTTATTTAGATCGCACCGAAAATAACATCTTTTCGCTTGACATAAATCTTTGGAAGAGTTGTTCCGAATCAGATCTCCAGGCATTAAGTACATTGTTTACCGAGCAGGGGATTGATACTGCCACTATTCTCATTCCCGACGATGTTGTTTTTACCAAATCATTTATTTATGACTCCGAGATTACCGAAATCGATAAAAACGAAGTTATCGGTCTCGCCAAAAGTTTTATTAGCTTTAAGATCTCACCAGAATACATAAACTACGATCTAGTTCAAAGCTCAGGCAAGACAATTATCCAGGCTCGTATTTTTGAAAAATCAAAAATCACCGCTCTTGAGGACAATCTCCGCTCTTTAAATCTAAAAACATTTTCATTCGAATCTGTGTCCCAGTCTATTGCCAATATAATTTCCCAAAAATATACCGACCAGTATTTTCTAATTTTTCCTCTTGAGAACAGTGAATATCTTTTAATGTTGGCCGCCAAGGATACAATTTACCTTACTTCGATTATCAAAGGTAAAGAGCTTGAGATCCAAAAACTAATAAACTACTCAAAACTATATTTTCCGAATATTATCACTAAGATATTTGTTCCCACTGATTTGGCTGCAGACTTAATTGCTACAACCAAACTCGATAAGTCACCCTACAGTCAATCTTCTTTCGCCACTGAATATAAAAAAACCTCTAATTTACCTGTTCCTGTACTGGGTGTAATGGTTTCAAAATCGTTCCCACCTGGTATAATGAATACATCAGATACTAATTCAAGTCAACCAAAAATGGAAAATAAAAAAAACATCCTCCCATTTATAGCTGTTTTTGTAGTTACCGCAGCGCTCGCCTCAATCATTATTTGGTTTGTATTGAATAAAAACTCCGAAAATACCCCAGAAACTCCTATTGTTGACACTACTCCGACTGTAGTTCAAGAAACGCCTACAGAGGCTCCTACTCCGACAATCGCCCCTGTCAGTAAAACTCTCAAGCTCCAAGTCCTCAACGCTACCGATATTAATGGTCAGGCTGCCGTCCTTAAAGAAAAATTAACCAAACTAGGTTTCACCAGTATTGCCGTAGGTAACTCAAAAGACAAACTTACCGAGAACAAACTCCAGATAAAAGTTTCACAAGCTTCTGCATCTGCTTACTTTGTTCAAGAGTTAGCGGGATTCTTCGACGTAGTCCCCACTACCGATCTTCCTGAGACTTCCACCTACGACGCCGTATTTTCAATTGGTATTAAGCTTGAGGTTACTGGCGATACTTCTATTGCTCCTTCTCTGAAGACTACCGTCACCCCAAGTGCCACTGCTACCAAATCAGCCTCAACTGCCACGCCGACAGCTAAAGCTAATCCTACAGTAACCTCCACAGAGTAAAATGCCTTATACCAGTATCACTGAGACAAAAATCAAAGGTGTCTTTACAATCCAACCCATGGTATTTGGCGACACTCGGGGTTGGTACCTTCCCGAGCTTGAAGTCTCCGAGCTCGAGGCAGCCATCGGCATCAAACTGGGAATTGCCCAAATTGCCTCATCTTTCAATACCAAGGCTGGTATCTTGCGTGGTTTGCATTACCAGAACCCCAACACTCAAGGCAAGTTAGTTCAGGCAGTATCCGGTTCGGTACTTGATGTTGCCGTCGACGTTCGCAAAGACTCACCAACGTTTGGGCAACACGTCGCAGTCAAGCTTACTTCACAAGAGCACAACCAGCTTTGGGTTCCCCCGGGCATGGCGCACGGCTATCTTGCGCTCGAAGAAAACACCCGTTTTTCTTATGTCGTTACTGATAGTGTCTACGACCCAAGTTCTGAAAAAGGAATCAACGCCTTCGATGTTTCCCTTGGAATAAATTGGGGAATGACCCGAGAACTAATCGATCTCAAGGAACGCGATCTTCAGTTACCAAATCTCAAAGATATTTCCTTGGAAAATTTACTATGACCGAAGTTATCACTACCGGTCTTAGTGGGTTGGTTGGTTCTCGTCTACTAGAGATCTTTCCTGATTACCGTCTCCAAGACCTCTCTCTCGATTCTGGTCATGACGTTTTAAAACCAAATACACTTGTCGATACATTTAGCCGGAGTCCTGCCAAAACAGTTCTTCACTTTGCGGCCTTTACGGACACCAATGCCGCGTGGGAACAAAGAGGCGACAAAAATGGTCTTTGTTATCAGTTAAACGTTATTGGGACTAAAAACATTGCCGACCTTTGTCGCCAGTACCACAAACATCTAATTCACATTTCAACCGATTATGTCTTTGATGGTTCAAAAACAACCTCATATACCGAAACTGACACTCTCAACCCTCTCGATTGGTACGCTCAAACAAAATATGATGCCGAAAAAGTCGTCTCCCCAGAGTTCACTGTTATCCGTATAGCCTCGCCATATCGCGCCATATTTAACGCCAAAATTGATCTAGTCCGAAAAATAATTGGCAAATTAAAAAACAACGAAGTCTGCAAATTATTTGCAGATCAATATACCACCCCAACCTTCATCGACGACATTGCCATTGGTCTGGGAAAAGTTATTAACAACCCATTGCTGGGTATTTACCATCTGGTTGGTTCGTCATCACAATCTGTTTATGACATGGGGCAACAGATTGCCAATATTTTTGGTTTTGATCAAAAGTTAATTCAACCCTCATCTCTCGCTGACTATCTCAAAACCGACAATGCCCGCCCCTATGCCCCAAACCTGTCACTTTCCAACCAAAAATTTATCGACAACTACAGCTTTACCCCCAAAACTCTATCCGAAGGTTTGGCCGAAATGAAAAAACAGCTTACTTAGTTTTACACAAATCTACTAACGCTAGCCTATGATCCTCATTTCCAATTTCATCAAGCGGAATTTTGTCAAAATCAAAAAATGCAAAATCTCTAGATTCTTCTGATAATACAATATTTTGATTTTCAGGAAATATTGTTTTATACACTATATGTAAAGTTGGATAATCAATATTTTGGAATTTATATAGACCTGGATAAGTTCCAAAATATTCAAACGATAGTACTTTCAGTCCTAGTTCTTCACAAATTTCCCTTGAAAGTGCATCAGTTGCAGTTTCTCCTTTCTCCAAAAATCCAGCCGGAATACCCCACTTACCAATTCCTGGATCGTGATTTCTTTTGTCCAACAAAACTTGGTTCTTTTTATTCAAAATGATTGCCCCAACGCTTGTTGAAACTGTTATATAAAATTTAAAATCGCATTTTAGACAAAGGTAATAGTTATCTCCTTTTTTGCTCAGCACTTCTCCGCAACTTGGGCAATATTTGTATTGATAATTGTTTGTCATCTGTCTTCTAGTCTCCAACTATTAATTCTGTTTTATTCATGACCAGATAATATCATTTTAGCCACTTTTTCTCCCTCTCTCACCGCAAAGTTTGTTCCCCTATCTTCTGGATAAATCATCGCAAAATTCGCCTGAAACACATTTGTTTTTATTTTTGAATTTTGAATTTTGAATTTTCGTGTAACGACATGTTGGGCGTTCTTAAATTTCCATAGCCATTTGTCTACTACCATTTTTTTATCAAAGTTCGGGAAAACTTTCTTCAGATAGTCAAACCATTCGTTAATAATCACACTATCCTTTTCAACAAAGTTCTTGTGCTCATGGGGAACATACACCCCCATGTAATAAACATTTTTATTTCCATATTGCTTTTTATCAACCAAGTTTGTGTGTTGAATAAAGGCCAGAAAAGGGGATCTATTGTCATTTATATTATGCCAATAATACTTACTTAAGCTTTGTTTGGAGGTAAAAACCAAACACACCGCCCCCAAATAATCAACCTCTTTACTCGGCCCAGTCAGAAGTAATTTGTCAAATTTTTCCTGTCCTATTCTTAAATCATATTTCTTAAATCTTATTTCAGAATTCAAAGAAATCCGTCCACCATTTTCTCGAATTCGTCTTGCTAGTTCATCAGCAATAATCCTAAAACCACCGTTAAAATATCCCAGTTTTCCCGAATTTCCTCGGGTATGAATCCTTGCCCATAGCCATGCCATCGACACATCTTTATATCTTTCATGAAATTTACCTTTCAAAAGTGGTTCCCAGATCACCTTGTAGGCTCTCTCCCCACACCACTTCTTCATCCATTGGTATGCCAATTGGTCGGCATATTTTTCCCAGTTATTGTCTTTCTCCAAAAGAATTTTTACTACCCCTAGTCGTATTTTTGAAATAAGCGACAGTGGTTTGAACTTAAGAAGATCGACCGCGCCCATGAATGGATAGACAGTTCCATCATAATACAAACTTGTTTTTTCCGGATACCATTCCAATTTATCCATTAATCCTAGCTCTTTAGTTAGATCAATAATGTGGCTATCAGTTGTAAATATATGATGGTAAGCCTTTTCCAAACTCGTTTTACCAATAGTGAATCCGCCCATTAGTCCACCAATATCACCACCCTTCTCGAATATTGTAACCAAATGTCCTTTTTGACTTAATCTGTACCCAGCTACTAATCCGGTCAACCCGGCTCCGATTATCGCAATTTTCATGAATTAGTTTAGCAGACAAAATGTAATATCCAGTTTAAACTACTACTATGAGGAGAGGTAATAGACACATTATATTGCCTATAATATTATAGTCTGCTATAATTAATACATACTAGATAAGTATATTTTATGTCCAATCGTCTCCAAACAAAACTCGAGATAAACTGTGTTCGGCTTTTAGTTGGTCGAGAGAACGAAACTCTGGGTATGAAAATATCTGATCTGCCCACCGGACACCGGGTTGATTTGCCTCAACTTGAAGCGGCTCACATCCTAGCACTTATCGGTCACAAAAGGGGGGAAATAGTCCTGTTACTTAATTCAAATGTGGGTTCTGTTACTGTAAGTGACTTACCCGACTCGAGAGTTGAGAAGATGGACACATTCCCATTTTTGGTCAAGGTAAGCAAAGTTAAACCAGGGGAAAATTTTAATGTTACGTTTGGAGCTCAAGTAGTAAACTTCGTCACTCAGGATGTTATCTGAGTTTTGTGATATCATATTTCACCTTATTACGGGTTTCGACCCGTTTTTTAATGTTATTATTTACTAATTAATTCTTAATTCCTAATTCTTAATTCCTAATTTCTACTATGGCCGACGCTATTAAGCTCTCCAAAAACCGCGATGTCAGCATGGATCATGTCCGTAACATCGGTATTATTGCCCATATTGACGGAGGTAAGACCACCACTACCGAACGTCTACTTTTCTATACAGGAAAAATTCACAAAATTGGTTCTGTTGATGCCGGTACTACTACTACCGACACCATGGTGCAGGAACGGGAGAGGGGAATTACTATCCAGTCAGCTTGCGTCACCACTTTTTGGCATGACTACCGCATCAACATTATCGATACTCCCGGCCATGTCGATTTTACTGCCGAGGTAGAACGTTCCCTACGTGTCCTCGACGGTGCTATCATGATTTTCGATGGCAATGCTGGGGTTCAAGCTCAATCCGAAACTGTTTGGCGTCAGGCCGACAAATACGGGGTGCCCCGTTTGGCTTTTGTCAACAAAATGGACAAAGTTGGTGCATCTTTCCAAGGTACTCTCGACTCCATCACTCAAAAACTTCACGCCCCAATTGTCGCCATGGTCTTACCTCTTGGTGAAGAACATGCCCATGTTGGTGTCATCGACCTGATGGAAATGAAGATGATTGTCTACGATAAAGATCCTGAAGGTATGGAGTTCACCGTCAAAGATGTCACTCCCGATTATCTCGATGCTGCCAAAGCTGCTCGGGCCAAGATGGTTGAAAAAATCGCCGGAGAGGACGAACACCTTATGGAGAAATACCTTAGTGATGAGGAAATATCCATTCCAGAGCTTAAAAAAGCCCTTCGTAAAGCCACTATCGATCGTAAATTATTCCCAGTATTCTGTGGTGCTGCTTGGAGAAACAAAGGAATCCATCCAATTTTGGATGCAATTGTTGACTATCTGCCTTCCCCCACTGACCTTCCCCCGATAGAAGGGTTTGATATCAATACTCAAGAAAAAATTACCAGAAAACCGATCAAGTCAGAACCACTATCAGCCATGCTTTTTAAAGTCCAGTCCGATGCTCATGTCGGAACACTTTCCTACGTCCGTGTCTATTCCGGTACTATCAGATCAGGTTCTGATGTCTACAATGCTACCAAGCAAAAGACCGAAAGAATCGGTCGTTTGTTGCTAATGCATGCTGACAAAAGAGAGGGGATCGAAGAGGGTTTTGCTGGAGAAATAATTGCCTGTATCGGTCTAAAAGAGTCCACCACCGGTGATACACTTTGTGACAAAAGTGCCCCAATTTCTCTATCTCCAATTCAATTCTCCGAACCAGTTATCTCCCTTTCAATCGAACCTGAAACTGCCGATGATCAGGAGAAAATGGGTGCAGCCCTCAACCGTCTTGCTATCGAGGATCCCACCTTCAAAGTTTCCTACAACCACGAAACCGGTCAGACCATTATCGCCGGTATGGGCGAACTTTACCTCGATATTATCGTCGATCGTCTTCGCCGAGAATTCAACGTCGGCGTCAAGACCGGTGCCCCCCAAGTTGCTTATCGCGAAACTATTTCCGAAAATGCCGAAGGTGAGGGTAAATACATTCATCAGTCCGGTGGTCATGGTCAGTATGGTCATTGTAAAGTTAAGGTCGAACCAAAAAACCGTGGCGAAGGTATCGAGTTCGTCAACGGTATCAAGGGTGGGGTCATTCCTGCCAACTTCGTCCCCGCCATCGAAAAGGGTGTTCGCGAAGCCCTTGCCAAGGGTATCATCGCTGGCTATCCCTGTACCGATATCAAAGTCACTGTCTATGATGGTTCCTACCACGATGTTGACTCATCAGAAGCCGCTTTCAAACTAGCTGGTTCTTATGCCATCAAAGACGCCTTCCAAAAAGCTCGACCACTTGTACTAGAACCCATCATGAAGATGGAGGTCGCCACCCCATCCGAATTCCAAGGAACAGTTATTGGAGATCTTGCCGCCCGACGTGGTCAGGTTAGTGGAACCACCGATTCTATGGGTTTTACTACCATTATTGCCTTAATACCATTGGAAATGGTGCGAGGTTACGCTACTGTCATCCGTTCCCTCACTCAAGGACGTGGTTCATTCTATATGGAACCGGCACAATACGATCCAGTACCCCGTGACGTTCAGGAGAAGTTGACCATCAAACCTGGAAAAGAATAGGAATTTACCTAGAGCTTTCCGATGAAGACATGGTCATCTCTCACTGAATCTTTGGGCAGTTTGTGTTACAATTAATACTATTAATTAAGCGTTTAAAAATATGGCAAACAACAGCGACAGAAGGATAGATAGACCAACTGATGTTTTGTATGTAATTAATGAAATAAACAGTGAACATGACGTGCCACCATCATATGTCTTAGCCCAAGAGTTAATAAATAAATATCCCAATTCACTCACGGTTATTGATCGGGATATAATTCCCCTTATCCTAAGTCGATCAGGTGACCCCAAATCACGAACTATATACATCAATGATGTTGGCATTTTTATTTTAACCAGCAACCCTACTTTAGATGCCTCTGAGCAAGCGTGGAAAATGTTTAATGAAAACAATGCTATTGACCACAAACTAGTATTAGTATCCAACAATAATGATGAATATATTCCTACAGGTGAATTTACCCAACAAACTGGGATTATTTCCATTACTCACTTAAATCTAGATCAAATAAAAAATAAGCCAAGATCAAAAGACGCTAAGCTAATCAACGACATTCTTTCACAGGCTGATCGAAGAGGTAGGATGGCATTGCCTCCGTCGAGTAATTACCTATCTCAAACATAGCTCAGAATCCAATTTTGATGTAATATGTGTTATTAATCACAAAAAAAATAAAATGATGGTTCTGGACATCGAGACAATATCCGCCACCTTAGGAAAATCAGTTGAAAAAGATAGGACTACCCTTGAAGGTCTGGTTATGTCTACAATGCTTGAATTATCAACACAATATCCAAAAGGCCTAGGTTTGGCTGCCGATGGTGACAATTTCTTGCTAGTGTCTCCACACGTTGATTCTCATGGTGAAGTTGTTTTAGCTACTGAAACTGGTGTCTATATTCTCGAACAAGATAAATTAGATGCAAAAGCCCACAATCTCGACAGGATTGTTGGTGCCATCAGTGGTGCTATTACCACCGCCAAACAACTTGTCGCCAAAATTCCTCAAGACGACTACGAATCCCACCAAGATTTAAAAGATAATGGTTTATTTATCAACGCAGTAACACAAGTAAACATTGCTGATAAAGAATCACCAAATTTCCAAAAAATGGTTGAACTTGTTAAAGACATGTCAAAATTCAGAGCCTCAATTGACTCTGCCAGGCTCGCCACTACTGAGAAATAATTAAAAAATAAATCCTCTAATGGTCCGGTAGTTTTTATTGACAATCACTTCACAAAGTCCTATAATACATCAAATGAAAACAAATCAAACTGAAAAAATCAGTGCACTTTTGGAACATCAGAAATCTCTTGTCGAACAGTCCACAATTGTCGACTTTAAGTTAGCTTTGGAAAAATGGAAAATACTGATTGAAGTTGCTCGTGAATCAGAAGCTATTCACAATAGCGGTGTCTGGATGACAAAAAAAGACGGTACTTTTGTCCATTTTGAATCAAACCATGGTTGCTTTATAAATGTAACTCAACATCCAGAACTTAAACACCAATCATACAACTTCGCTCAAGGTGCCACAGGTGAACACTTTGTATTTGAATTCAACCTAGAACATACAGAAGTTGTCAGAGTTGAGTCCCATAACACAAAAAAAATGCAAAAAAAAATATCAGCTGGGAGGCTATACTGGTGGTGACCATTTTAGGTTCATAACTTTAAAATCAACACAGACTATTGTTGAGGGTTTTAAAAGGGGATTTCCTGTGGAGGAATTTAAATCTTTGGTTGATAACATTGGGTCTCCAGAAAGTAATTAGGTAGCAAATCATATTCAGAAAAACTGTCCATCAAACCAGGTGGTAAAAATAAATGTCATTTCCGCAATTCTTTTTGTCATTCCCATGAAGGCGGGAATCCAGATCTAAATCATCATCATTTTCCCCAGTTTTGAGCCTGTCGAAGTGGCGATAGTGTCTTGACAAATAATATCAAAATAGTATAATCATATTATGAAAACGACTATCCAAGTCCCCGTCGACAAAAATTTAAAAACAATTTACGAAAATAACGCTGATAAGTTAGGCTATTCTTCACTGCAAGAATATATTCGTGTGTTTCTGAAACAAAACTTAGGCCAGGACAATGTTGAATACTTAACTCCACAAGAAGAAAAAAAGCTTCTTCAAATGTCTCGCGCCTCCGATCGGGAAATTAAAAAAGGTAATTTCATCAAAAGTAGTAATATTGACGAATTAATGGCATACTTAAACAGTGCCTGAAATTATTTTTGATCGTTTATTTCGTCGTCATTTTGATTCACGTCAATTTTCCAAAAAAATTACAGCAAAATTTAATGAAAGAGTAAAAGTTTTCTCCCGTAATCCAGAATCAATCCTGCTTAATGACCATCCACTTAGAGGTAACCTAAGTGGTTATAGAGCATTTTCTATTACCAAAGATATCCGCGTGGTATATCAAATAATTGATGACAATCTTGTTCGTTTTCTAAATATCGGCACCCACAACCAGGTTTATGGAAAATAGACCGAGAAAAGTCGCCCATCAAACCAGGTAAGGAATAACCGCCAAAAACGTCATCGCGAGAAACGAAGTGACGAAGCAATCAGTGTATTAAGCCCCGGCTCCGGCCGGGGTTTTTGTGATATATTCTACTTATTACGGTTAAAGTATAAAATTTCAAACCGATAAATTGCTAGAAATATATTTTATATAAATTAATTATTCCAATATGCTAAATCTAGTCCCCGAAGAAGTGTCAGCTGTTATAAGTAGTTCAATAGAAAAAAATGTATCACCACAAGAAACAAAGGTGATGTCAAGGGTTCTTGAACTTTCGACTGAGTACCCAAAAGGATTGGGCTTGTCTGGAACTGAAGAAAATTTTTTACTCGTATCACCTCATGTGGGCGTAGACGGGAAATCTGTCCTGGCTACAGAAACAGGTATTTATATTATTAAACAGCAGAAATTAGAAGCAGGAGCAGGTAACAATGATCGAATGGTAAATGTGATTAGTGGTGCTGTCGAAGCGACTAAGAAACTCGTTTCTGCTATTCCTACTGATGATTTTGAGACAAAATTTCCACCCAAAGTAAATGGGCTTTTTGTCGAGTCAATAACCCAAGTCAATTTAGACGATCCAGATTCTGATACACATCAAGAGATGGTCGGGCTAATTAAAGAGATGTCACGATTTAGAGCGTCTGCTGATGCCAGGAGAAATGATAATCAAACTGAAGAATCTGTGCGAACCACGAGTCCAGTGGAAGCTCTTGCAAAGGTTTTTATAGATACCTATGAAGATAGAGATGATGTTGCTGTCAATAATTACTCTTGGGTTGCTAGTACTGACAGGTGGCATCCTGGACTATTTGAAATATTCGGAGATCACAATAAGCAACTAACTAATGCGATAAAAACCATTGACGCTGATCAAGATGGAAATCGTTTGTGGATTGTTGGCGGTGTCATGGCGGTTGTTAATTATCCAGATGAAATTTCTAAGTCTGGTGATGCTGGACTTAATTTATATCAGGCTTTAAACGAAGCACGGCGCTCTAGCGATAAACGCTATGAAGGTGATATGAATGGGAGAAAGTTGGTGATCAACATTTGCCAAGTGGAACAACCAGATCGAGTTCCAGAAAAACTAATCGAATCATTGTTGAGCAGTAGAAGCGAGTCATAGTGACATCTTTGCAATGAATGTGAATTTGTATCATTAAATAATTAAGAAATTAAGTGAAGCTCTAACTTAGAATTTTGAACATATTTCATTCTTGCAAACCCAAAACCTTACTGCTACAATCTTAAAGCGTTTTTCGCTATACTTAATAGTTATAAATTCTTCCGACTTTGTCGTCGGATAATAAAATCAAATCAAAATATATGGCTGATGCATATAAAAGAACCAAACCCCATGTCAACGTCGGTACTATTGGTCACGTCGATCATGGTAAAACTACTTTAACCGCCGCAATTTCCAAAGTTCAAGGAAGTGCCAAATCTTACGCAGATATTGCTAAGGGTGGTACCGTCCGCGATGCTTCCAAGATTGTTACTATCGCTATCTCCCACATCGAATACGAAACCGATGCCCGTCATTATGCTCATATCGACTGTCCGGGACATGCCGACTATGTCAAGAACATGATTACCGGTGCTGCCCAAATGGATGGCGCTATTCTCGTTGTTTCTGCACCAGACGGTCCAATGCCTCAAACCAGAGAGCACGTTCTACTTGCCAAGCAAGTCAACGTTCCCTCTCTGGTCGTTTTCTTAAACAAAGTTGATTTGGTCACCGACCCAGAGTTCCTCGACCTAGTCGAAATGGAAATCCGTGATCTTCTTACCAAATACGGCTACCCAGGTGATACCACTCCAATCGTTCGTGGATCTGCTCTAAAGGCACTCAATGGCGAGGCTGAAGGTGTCGAATCTATCAAGAAATTGATGGAGGCACTTGATTCCTACATTCCCGAGCCCAAGCGCGAACTTGATCAGCCTTTCCTCATGCCTATTGAGGATGTCTTCTCCATCAAGGGTCGCGGTACTGTTGCTACCGGAAGAATCGAAAGGGGAGTTATCAAAGTCAACGAAGAAATCGAAATCGTCGGTCTTCGTGATACCAAAAAAGCTGTTGTTACTGGTGTCGAAATGTTCCACAAATCACTTGACCAAGGTCAAGCTGGTGACAATGTCGGTATCCTGCTCCGCGGAGTTGAAAAAGACGATATCGAAAGGGGACAAGTGTTAGCCAAAATTGGCTCTATCACCCCTCACACCGAGTTCAAGGCTGAAGTTCTACTTCTCAAAAAAGAAGAAGGTGGTCGTCATACTCCAATCTTCAATGGTTATCGTCCCCAAGTCTTTTTGAAGACTACTGACGTTACCGGAGATCTTACTCTTCCAGAAGGTATGGAAATGGTCATGCCAGGTGATAATGCAAATGTCGTCATCAAGCTGATTAAAGCTGTAGCCATGGAAAAGGGTCAACGCTTCGCTATCCGCGAAGGTGGATTGACAGTTGGTGCCGGTGCTATCACCGAGATCATCAAATAAATCGCTTTTTAACCCCTCCCGTAGATTTCGGAGGGGTTTATAAAACAATTTATTTAAAGAGATCGTTCTTTAAAAATATAGATTCTATATTTTATAAGTTGTTTTACAAAATTAAATTAAAAATTAAATAAATTACAAAATTCATTTTAAATTGAAAATTGTAAATTGAAAATTAAACTGTATGGCCAAAGGCAATCGCATTAGGATCAAACTAAAATCCTTTGATCACCGTATTATCGATCAGGCAGCCAACAAGATTGTCGAAGCTGCCGTTACTGCCGGTGCTACCGTCCAAGGGCCAATTCCACTTCCCACCACCAAAAAAATTATCACTGTCCTCACCAGTCCTCATGGTGATAAAAATGGTCGAGATCATTTTCAAGTTCTCTCCCACAAAAGACTTATTGATATTTACAATACCAGTTTACGCACTGTTGACAGCCTCCAACATTTGGATCTTCCCTCAGGTGTGGAAATAGAAATTAAAATGTAACAATGATTTCCGGATTTATTGTCAAAAAATCAACCATGACCAATATCTATACCCCCGAGGGTAGAAGAGTTGGTGTCACCAAATGTGTAGTTTCACCATTAACTGTCACCCAGGTCAAGACCAAAGAAAAAGATGGCTACCAAGCTATCCAAGTCGCCTACGGTACTAAAAAACATCTTGATAAACCAGTCTCTGCCAAACTTGCCAAGCTTAAGTTAAAAATCAATCCTCAACACTTTACTGAATTTGACCTAACTACTGAAACAGTTCCCGAAGTTGGATCAAACATTGCTATCGATTCTGTTTTTACAGCTGGCGACAATGTTTCTGTATTTGGAGTTACCAAGGGTCGTGGCTTTGCTGGTGTTATCAAAAGATACGGTTTCCGTCGTCAACCAGTTTCTGGTGGACAATCAGACCGGGTTCGTGCTCCAGGTTCTATTGGTGCTCAGACTCCGGGTAAGGTCATTAAAGGTAAAAAGATGCCAGGTCATTACGGAAATGTCACTAAACAAGTTAAGGGTCTAAAGATTGTCTCGGTTGATGTTGCTAAAAATGAAATAATTATTGACGGGCCAATTCCAGGTCATATTAATTCTTGGGTAACCATTCTTAAAAAATAACTATGAAAGCTCCTGTTTACAACCTTAAAGCTGAAAAAATCGAAGAAATTACTCTCGATAAAGCAGTCTTTGGCACAGAAGTTAATGACAATACTATTGCTTTAGCTGTCCGTTCATATCTAGCCAACAAACGTTCCGCCAAAGCTACTGTAAAAGAGCGAGGAGATGTTGCTGGTACGACCAAAAAAATGTATGCCCAAAAAGGTACAGGTCGAGCTCGTCATAGTACAGCCAAAGCAGGTATCTTTGTTGGAGGTGGTAGTGTTCATGGTCCTCAAGGAAATCAAAACTTTTCCGTTCCCCTCAATAAAAAATTCAAACAAAACGTTGTTAGATCGCTACTTTCTAAGTTTGCTTCCAATGATCGAGTTGTCGTTATTGACGACTTTTCATCCCTACCAGCCAAGACCAAATCAGCTTTTGAATTCATGGATCTTATGGAAAAAGCTTTACCTACCTTGGCTAAATCCAAAAAAATTGGTATTATCGTTGCCTCAGGCTCAACATCAGTCACCCGAGCATTCCGCAACATTCCAGGCTTCTCAGTGCTGACCAGTAGCTCACTTAATACCTATCAGTTATCACTCCAGAATATTCTAATATTTTCAAAGGAAGCCATAACTTCACTAAAATAACATGGCCAAAAATACAATCCAAAACACTATTCTTGCTCCCATCATTACCGAAAAATCTCTCACAGCACAAGCCCGCGGTGTCTATTCGTTTTGGGTAGGTGTCAAATCCAGTAAACCTCAAATCGTTTCCGCCTTCATTAAATTATTTTCTATTCCTGTTCTGTCAGTTAGAACCCAGAAACTTGTTGGTAAAGTAAAAGCTGATCCAAAAAGCCGAAAGGTTATTCACCGCTCAGATCGCAAAAGAGCTCTGATCACTATTGACAAAAAACAAAAGATCGAACTATTAAATCTCAATAGTAAATAACATGAAAATAAAATCTCTTTTTAAAATCAAAAAGAAAACCTCTGGTCGTGATGCACAAGGTCATGTTTCAGTCCGTCACCGCGGTGGAGAAGAGAAACGCTACATTCGTCTCGTTGACTGGAAGAGATCAAATCACGATATTACTGGAAAGGTAGTTGCCATTGAGTACGATCCTAACCGTACTGCCAACCTCGCCCTAGTTGTCTACCAAAATGGTGCCAAGGCATACATCCTCGCATCTTCAAATCTCAAAGTAGATGACATCGTCGTCGCCTCTGAAAGCGCCGCGATTAAAGATGGTAATCGTCTTCCCCTTCGTAATATTCCTGTTGGTGTTGCTATTCACGGACTTGAATTCCAACCCGGTAGTGGTGCCCAACTCGTCAAGAGTGCTGGCTCTGCCGCCTTTATTCAAAGTATTGATGGTCAAAAAGTCACCATCAAGCTTCCCTCCGGTGAACTTCGTCTCTTCAATGCTGAGACCTGGGCAACCATCGGACAGCTCAGCAATGCTGACCATTCAAATCAAAAACTGTCCTTAGCCGGTGACTCCCGACATCGCGGAATCCGTCCATCAGTTCGAGGTGTGGCTATGAATCCTCACGCCCATCCGCACGGAGGAGGCGAGGGTAAGTCAAGTATCGGTATGAATCCCAAGACTCCCTGGGGTAAGCCAGCCCTTGGTTATCGTACTCGCAAGCGCAAAAATGCCTCCAACAAATTTATTGTTCAACGTCGAAAAAAATAATATAACTTTTCAAACTTTTAACTTTATAAACTTTACAAACTAACATATGTCAAGAAGCTCTAAAAAAGGACCATATATCGACGCCAAGCTGCTTGTAAAAGCTGCCAAAATTCCCGCGTCCGAGGCTATCAAAACTTGGGCCCGCAAAAGCCAAATTGCTCCAGAATTTGTGGGACACAATTTTGCAGTCCACAACGGTAAAAAATTCATCAATGTTTTTGTCACTGAAGACATGGTCGGACACTATTTTGGTGAATTCGCCGCCACTCGAACCTTCAAAGGTCATGGTCGTATTGTTAAGAGAGTTATTGAAAAAACCTAATCTATGGCTACAACTACCCAAAAAACTACTACTGTTAAGAAAACAACTGCTGTCAAAAAGACTGTAGCAAAAGTCGCTAAAGCCTCAACTTCCAAATTATCTACACCTAAAGTCGTTGAAGCGACAAGTGTCGCGCAAACCAGGCTCGGCCTGGCTAAGTATCTCAACAAGAACCTCAAAGTATCACCACGAAAACTTCGTTTGGTAGTTACCGCCGTCAAGGCACTTAACCCCCAAGATGCTCAGACTCGACTCAAGTTCACCAACACTAACGCTGCTCGTCTTCTCCACAAAACTATCCAAGATGCTATTGCTTCCGCTAAGAACAATCACCACCTTGACTCTTCTACTCTTAAATTCACCGAAATGCGTGTTGATGAGGGTATGAAGATCAAGCGAATGGACAAATCTCATGGTTCCCGTTTTGCCAGAGGAATCATTCAGAAACGACATAGTCGATTAGTTATCGTTTTATCTGGTACAATACAAAGCTAACTTTGCAAATTATTTTATTAAAAATTCCTAATTCCTAATTCCTAATTCTTAATTCCTAATTAATTAAATATGGGTAACAAAATCAATCCTATCGGTTTTAGACTAGAAACTGTCAAAAACAGTCCGCAGTGGCAGTCCTCTTGGTACGCAGACAAAAAGAAATATCCAATTCTTTTGCTTGAGGACAAGAAAATCCGTGATTTCATTCAGAAGAAACTAGGTTCAGCCGGTATTGTCACAATCAGAATCGAACGTTCCGTTAAAAAACTCAAATTAATTTTGGTTGTTTCCCGCCCAGGTCTCGTTATCGGTCGTGGTGGTAAAGAGCTCGAAGCCCTTAAAAAAGATATCATTAAGATTATTCCCAAGACTCCAGGCAAACAAAACATCGACATTCAAGTCGAAGAGTTCAAATACGTCGATCTTTCTGCCAAGCTAATTGCCGAGAAAATCGCTTTCCAACTCACCAAGAGAATGCCTTATCGCCGAGTCGTCCTTTCATCTATTGAAAAGACAATGGCTGCCGGAGCCAAAGGAATTAAAATCATTCTTGGTGGACGTATCAATGGAGCCGAGATTAGCCGAAGAGAAAAATTCTCACAAGGTAAAGTTCCCCTCTCTACCATCAGATCAAAAATTGATTATGCCGAGTGTCCATCTTTGACTAGGTCGGGTTATATCGGTGTTAAAGTTTATCTCTGTCTAAGTTAGTTCTTTAAATTATTTTATTAAAAATTCCTAATTCCTAATTCTTAATTCCTAATTAATATGTTACAGCCATCACGAACCAAATATCGCAAACAATTCCGCGGTCGTATGCGCGGTCTCTCCCAAGGTCACCTCGTCGAATTTGGTGATTATGGCCTCAAGGCCACGGAGTGTGGTTGGCTTACCGCCAATCAAATTGAAGCAGCTCGTAAAGCTATCTCTCATTCAACCAAAAGAAACGGTCGCATGTGGCTTCGTGTTTTCCCCGACAAGCCTTTCACCGAAAAAGGTGCTGGCGCCCCCTTGGGTGCTGGTAAAGGAGATGTCAAAGGTTATGTCTGTGTAGTTCGTCCCGGTAGAATTATGTTTGAAGTTGCCGGTATCCCCGAAGCTGAAGCCAAAAAAGCCCTTGCTCTTGCTTCCGCCAAGTTACCTGTAGTTACTAAAGTTGTCAAAAGAATCTAAAAATAAACAATCGCTATTATGAAAAAAACTGATAAAATGTCCTACCGGCAAAAATCATCCCAAGAGCTCTCTGTGGCTCTGGCTGATCTTCAAAAGAAACTAGTAGAAACTCGTCTTAAGCATCTTACTGGTAACCAAAAAGATACCTCGGTGATTCGCAAAATTAAATACGAGATAGCTTATGTCTCAACATTAATTACTGAAAATGGAAAATAAAAAAGGTAAAACATTTACTGGCATCGTAGTTTCCGACAAGATGACCAATACCATCGTCGTCGAACTAAGCTACACATTCCGCCACCCAATGTACAAAAAAATTGTCAAAAAGAGTAAAAAAATCTATTCTGAAAACAATCTTACCGCCAAGAGTGGTGACACTGTTCTCGTCAAAGAAACTCGACCGCTAAGTAAACTCAAGAGGTTTACCACTGTCGAAATATTAAAAGTCAGTAAACAATAAACTTTAAATCTTATTATGGTCCAACTTAGAAGCATTCTCCGTCCGGCCGACAACTGTGGCGCTCGCCGAGTTATGGTAATGCACATATATAAAGGAAGTGTTCACAAAAGTGCTGGAATTGGTGATATTGTCCTAGCTGTCGTCAAAGATGCCATCCCCAATGGCATGGTCAAGAAAAAAGAAAAGGTCAAAATGGTCATCGTCCGGACTCGAAAAGAAATTGGACGCAAGGATGGTTCTTATATTCGCTTTTCCGACAATGCCGCTGTTATCATTGATGCCCAGAAGAACCCTCGAGGTACTCGTATTTTTGGGCCGATTGCTCGTGAGATCAAAGATCTCGGGTTTAATAAAATTGCTTCCATGGCCAAGGAGGTCTACTAATATGAAAATTCAAAAAGGCGATAACGTCAAAGTATTAATTGGTAAGGACAAGGGTCGTGAAGGTGAAGTCTTAGCTGTCTTTCCAAAGAAAGAGAGAATGGTCGTCAAGGGACTAAATCTTTTCAAAAAGCACGTCAAACCATCACAAAATTCCAAAGGTGGAATTATCGAAAAGGAAAGACCTCTTCACTCTTCAAAACTCATGTTAATTTGTCCTTCCTGCAAAAAAGCAGCTCGTGTTAGCTATCAACTAGACAAAACTGGTACTAAATACCGCATCTGCCAAAAGTGTAAAGCCATCCTTACTAACAAATTAACCAAATAAAATGACCACCTCAACCTCTTCACTAACTTCTACTCTTCTTGACTCCCTACATGAGCAGTTTCCCAAAAGAAATCTTCACTCTTTTCCGTCATTGAAGAAAGTTGTCCTAAACTACCGTGTTTCTGAAGGTCGAGATAGTCAAGAGACCTTGGCTGTTGCCGAGTCTGAGTTAGTCTCTATTGCCGGCCAAAAGCCACGTCTTTGCAAATCAAAAAAATCAATTTCTACATTTAAACTGCGTGAAGGTGAACCTCTTGCTTACAAAGTCACTCTCCGTGGACTTCGAATGCATCAATTTATTGAAAAATTATTCAACATCGTTTTACCACGTTTGCGCGACTTCAAAGGCATGCCTCTCAAAGCTTTTGATGAATCAGGAAACTACAACCTAACTATCAAAGATCAAACATACTTTCCCGAGATAAACCTCGACAAAGTCAACAAGATCCGACCCATCCAGATAACTCTCTGCATATCTTCCTCTTCAAAAGAAGACTCAAAAATGTTATTATCCGCCCTAGGCTTTCCATTCGAAAAGCAATAATATATGGCCACCACTGCAAAAATAGTTCGTGAAACTAAAAAACTAAAATATTCTGTCCGACATCACAATCGTTGCCACCTTTGTGGTCGTCCACATGCCTTTATTCGTTTGTTCGGTATTTGCCGACTCTGTTTCCGCAAACTGGCTAACGCTGGTATGCTTCCCGGAGTTAAAAAAGCCAGTTGGTAAACTAATATGATCACATCTCTTTCCACCGACTTTCTTATCCGTCTCAAAAACGGTTCAAGAGCCGAGCGTAAAACCATTACTGCCCCACTTTCAAAATTCAGCCTCTCAATGACTGCTCTTATCAAAAAGTACGGCTATATCGAAGACTTCTCAGTTTCCGAAGCAGACCGCCTTATTACTATCAAGCTGATTAACAACAGCGGTTCTCCTGCTATTTCCGACGTCAAATTATTCAGCCGTCCCGGTCGACGTGTTTACGAGAAATCGTTTTCTCTTCCCTGGGGTCAATCAAAACAATCATTAATTATTATTTCAACTTCATCCGGCGTTATGTCTCAAAAAGAGGCCAAGAAAAAAGGCGTCGGTGGAGAAGTTATTGCCGAAATCTACTAACCCATGTCACGCATTGGTAACCTGCCTATCACTATTCCCTCCTTAGTCACCCTCGTCCAAGATGGACAAGTAGTTACTGTCACTGGACCTAAGGGATCCTTAGTTTTAAATGTTGCTCACAAAATCAAAGTTGATGTTGCTGACAGTCAAGTAGTCGTCAGTCGTCTCTCTGAAGATAAGAAAACCAAAGCTAACCATGGTACCACTCGTGCTCACTTAGCCAACATGATTTCCGGAGTCGTTACACCTTGGACTAAAGACATGGAAATTAGAGGAACTGGTTACAAGTTCCAAGTCGCCGGCAACAAACTTACAGTTCATGCTGGTTACATTAAACCTGTCATTATTACTGCTCTTGAAGGAATCACTTTTGTTTCCACAGACGAATCAAAACTAACTATTTCCGGAATCGACAAAGTAATAGTCGGTCAGACTGCTTCAAATATTCGCAAAATTAGAAAACCAGAACCATACAAAGGTAAAGGTATCCGTTATCTTAATGAATTTATCAAGCTCAAAGCCGGCAAGACGGCCAAAGCATAACGTTAAAATATTCCAACTTTTTAACTTTAAAAACTTTATAAACTTTACGAACTGACCTATGATTACCAAAAATAGAACCCAAAGAAGACAAAATAGAGTCCGTGCCAAAATCGCCAAAAATATTGGTATTCCTCGTCTTTCAATTTTTCGTACCAATGCTCATATTTGGGCTCAAATAATTGACGACAAGCACGGTAAAACTTTGGTTAGCAGCTCTAGTAAAGTACTGAAGACTAAGGGTACCAAGACCGAAGCCGCCATCAAAGTGGGTGAAGATATTGCCCTCAAAGCTTTAGACAAAAAAGTCCTCAATATCCGTTTTGATCGTGGTGCTTACAAATACCACGGTCGTGTTAAGGCACTTGCCGATGCCGCCAGGGACGGAGGTTTAAAATTCTAACTTTATGAACTTTACAAACTAACCTATGACCAATACATTTGAAAACCAACAATTCAGAAAAATGGATCGACCTGAGTCAGAGTTTACTGACAAGGTAGTCGAAATCAAAAGAGTCAGTAAAAAAACTAAGGGTGGTAACCAGATCTCATTCACAGCCTTAGTTGTAAGTGGAGACAAAAAAGCCCGTGTGGGGGTAGGTCATTCACGTGCCAAGAGTGTTGCTGATGCTATTCAAAAAGCAATTCAGAAAGCTCGCAAATCCATGATCAGTATCAACATCATCGACGGTACTATTGCTAAAACAATCAAATTAAAATTCAAAGGCGCCATTATCCTCATGCGTCCCGGTAAACAGGGTAGTGGTCTTATCGCTGGAGGGCCAGTTCGATCAGTTGTCGAGCTAGCTGGTATCAAAGATATTGCCTCAAAAGTTATCGGCTCCAAGACCAAATCAGTCAATGTTTGGACTACCTTTAAAGCTCTAGAAATGTTAAAAAAATAATTATTCCACCAACTTTTAACTTTACAAACTAACTTATGAATATTCAATCAAATCTACCTAAAACAACCGCCAAGTCTCAAAAAAGAGTCGGTCGTGGCTATGGTTCCGGTGTCGGCGGGCATACTACCGGTCGAGGTTCCAAAGGGGACAAAGTCCGTGGCACCACCAAAATTACTTTTGATGGTACCAAAATCAAAAAAGGTTGGATTAAGAGAACTCCATTTCTTCGGGGAAAACACCGCACTCTAAAACTTAGCACTATTCCGGTATTCAATCTAACTCGTATTGATGCCATGTTTAAAGTCGGTGCTACTGTAGATCCTAAAGCATTAAATTGCCAATACGCCAAAATATTATCCGGAGGTTCCCTCACCAAAGCCCTTAACTTCAAAGGTTTGCTATATTCAGAATCTGCCAAGAAAGCAATATTAGCTGCGGGTGGTAAGATAGATTAATGAACCAAATTCTACACTCTCTTTCCTTATACATAGAAGGGTTAAAAACACCTCTACTTCGTAAAAAAATCGGCTTTACTATTGGAATTCTCATTCTTTTTCGGCTCATTGCCCACATTCCGGTTCCTGGTGTCGATCTAGCTCTTCTTCGTCAATTCTTTGCCCAAAACCAAGTCTTATCACTTCTAAATATTTTTTCAGGAGGTACCTTAGCCAACTTTTCCATTGCCGCTTTAGGTCTAAATCCTTACATTAATGCTTCTGTCATGATGCAGTTATTGGCTATTGTCGTCCCTCAGCTAGATGAGCTCAGTAAAGAAGGGGAGTATGGCCGAGCCAAAATCAACCAATATACCCGCATTATTACCATCCCCTTAGCTATTTTCCTGGCACTAGGAATGTATGGTATTCTCCGCTCCCAAAACATTATTGGTACTCTTAGTCCTCTGACTTTAGTGGCTTTAGTTGCTAGCATGTTGGCTGGTACCATGATCATGATTTTCTTGGGGCAACTCATCAATCAGTTTGGGGTTGGCAATGGTATCTCTATGATAATCTTTGCTGGAATTATCGCCCAGCTCCCGGTTACCGCTCTTCAGACTTTATCTGTCAGTGATTTTAGCAATCCTCAAACCATGATCAATCTTCTCGTCTTTGCCGCCATGGCTATTGGTCTAATTTTGGCCATCGTCTTTGTCGAAGAAGCTGTGCTTCGGATTCCCATTCACTATGCCAAACGTGCCCAAGTCACTTATCTACCCATCAAAGTTGATACTGCCGGAGTTATGCCTATCATCTTCGCCGTCTCCTTGGCGACGATACCCTCACTGATTGGCCAATCCTTAGGCAAGCTAAGCAATCCGGCAATAGCTGATCCTGCCTTAGCCCTCGCCCGTCTTTTTAGAACAGATGGTTATCTTTACATCCTCTTTTACTTTATCTTAGTTATCGGATTCACTTTTTTCTACACCAGTGTCGTCTTCAAACCTAAGGACATCGCCGAAGAACTTCGTAAATCAGGTGGCTTTATCCCCGGAATCCGACCAGGACAATCAACTGAGAAGCGTCTTCAGTACTTAATTAATCGGGTGATCGCCATTGGTGCTGTGTTCTTAGGTTTCATCGCCGTTTCCCCCTCAATAGTTCAAAATCTAACCGGAATCACTACCCTTACAATCGGTGGTACTTCTATACTTATCGTTGTTTCTGTTGTTATAGAGTTGACCCGTAAAATCGAAAACGTAGTTCAAACCTACAATTACGATAAATTAACCTATTGATGTCACTAAATATTTTTATAATTGGTCCGTCAGGTTGTGGTAAAACCACCCAAGCCGAGCTAGTAGCAAAAAAGTATAATCTAGTCCATCTGTCTATGGGTCAGCTTCTTCGAGACGAGATTAGCAATGGTACCAATTTTGGTCTCGAAGCCAAACCATACATCGACCAAGGAATTTGGGTTCCCGACGATCTTGTCTTCGATGTTCTCATTATTAAGCTCAAAGCTTTAAATTATCAGAATTTTATTATCGACGGCTTTCCCCGGGTCCTAAATCAAGGCAGGATAATTGAATATTATCTTCGAAAACAATCCCAGCCTGTTTCTATGCTCATCCACCTCGACGTAACCTTCCAAGAAATTATGGACCGTCGTGCCAAAATGGGTGCTGAATTCCAAGACAAATCTCGTACTGACAACACCCCCGAAGATGTCGCTCGACGCCAAAAGTCCTATGAAGAGACGATCGATCCCATCAAAAACTACTTTAGTTCCAAGAAAATCCTTATTGAAATCGATGGTAATCGACCAGTTGATCCAATTTTTAATGATATAGTTAGTGCCATCGACAAAGTTAACCATCAAATTATCAATTAAACATAAATGAAAGAACCAACTGTCCGGGCAATTGTTACTGAGGTCTTGCCAAACCAGCTGTTTCGAGCTAAACTCGAAAACGGTAAAGAAATAATTTGCCATTTAGCCGGTAAATTAAGAATGAACCACATCCGGTGTTTAGCTGGTGACAATGTTTCACTTGTCCTTTCACCCGAGGGAGAGAAGGGGAGAATCGTTTACCGTGGTTAACAAATTTACTCTTTGATATTAGAAGCTAATTAGGTTACAATATCCAAGTCTTAAATACCAAACAATATGAAAGTTCAGTCAAGTATTCGCCGTCGCTGTAAAAATTGCAAGGTGGTCATCAGGTCTGGTGTCAGACGGATTATTTGTTCTACCAAGAAACACACCCAAAAACAGGGATAAACTAAACTATGAGAATATCAGGTATTGAAATCCCCGATCACGAGAGAGCCCAAGTCGGTCTTACTCGTTTTTACGGTATCGGTCCGGTAAATGTCATTCAATTAGCCAAAAAAGCTAAAATTGATCTCAATACCAGAATCAAGGACTTGTCCCGTGACGATGTCGGTAACCTTATGAAAGCCCTGGAAAGTTTTACAGTTGAGGGAGATCTTAAGAAAGAAGTTCGTGAAAGCATCGATCGACTTAGTGCTATCAAATGCTACCGAGGTATCCGACACATTGTTTCACTTCCTGCTCGAGGTCAAAGAACAAAATCTAATGCTCGCACTCGTAAGGGTAAGAAGAAGACAGTCGGTTCACTTACTAAAGAAGCCTGGGCAAAAATCGAGACCCAGCAAAAAGCAGCTACTGTTGGTAGTAACAAATAATCACTATGGCAGAAACAATTCAAAAGACCAGCGCGTCTCCAGCTACTCCCAGCAAAAAGAAAACCTATCGTAATATTGCCAATGGACGACTAAATATCAAATCTTCTTTTAATAATACTATTGTTACAGTATCCGACTCCAAAGGTAACACTTTAGCCTGGTCCTCCGCCGGACATTGTGGTTTCAAAGGTGCCCGTAAATCTACTCCTTATGCAGCTACCACTGCCATCGAGCGTACTCTCGAAGAGGCCAAAAAGTATGGTATCAAAAAGTTAGAAGTTTACCTCAATGGACCAGGAGTCGGCCGCGATGCCGCACTTCGTTTCCTTAGAAGCAAACGTGATTTTGATATCGATCTTATTTCCGATGTTACTCCAATCGCCCACAATGGACCACGTCCACCCAAGGCACGTCGCGCTTAATCAATAACTTTACAAACTTTTTAACTTTATAAACTAATCTATGTCACGAATCACATTAGACACAAAATGCCGTCTCTGTAGAGCAGCTGGTACCAAACTTTATCTTAAAGGTAGTCGTTGTTTATCAGCTAAATGTCCTATTGAAAAAGGTGCCACTCCTCCAGGTATGCATGGAGCCAAAAGAGCTAAAAAACCAACAGATTACGGAATTCAGCTTCGTGCTAAGCAAAAAGCCAAGAGAATATTCGGTGTCCAAGAAGCTCAATTCAAAAACTATTTCCTTACTGCCAAGACCAAAAAAGGTTTGGTTGGAGATGTCTTTCTTGATATGTTAGCTCGTCGTCTTGACAATGTCGTCTACGAAGCTGGACTTTCACTTTCACGTTCCCATGCCAAACAATTGATTTCTCATGGTCATGTTTTTGTTAATGATAAACCTCTAAATATTCCTTCATATCCGGTCAAGAGAACTGACACTGTCTCCCTTGATACTAAGGCAGCCGCCAAAACAATTGAAACCATCCGTCTTGCTGACAAGGACTTCAAAGCCCCGTCATGGCTTGACCTAAATAAATCAAAATATGCAGTCACCTTGTCATCAGGAACTCCTGAATACGGTTATCCAAAGGAGATTGACCTAAATTTAATAATTGAATATTATTCTAGATAAAAAGGAGAAACATTATGGTAGATACCAGCAAATTTCATATTAAAACCCTCAAAGCCAACGAAACTTATGGTAAGTTCGAGATGGCACCCTTAATTGGTGGATTCGGACACACCATTGGTAACTGTCTTCGTCGCATTCTCCTGATTACTATCCCAGGTGCTGCTATTACCAAGATTAAAATCGATGGTGCCAATCACTTGTTCACCACACTTCCCGGAGTAAAAGAAGACTTGGTCGATGTTTCCCTGAATCTTAAAAAAGTAAAATTTGCTTATCACCAAGATGAGCCGATTACTATTGAGATCAACAAAAAAGGCGTCGGACCTGTTACTGCCGGTGATATTATCGGTAACGATCTGATTTCCGTTTCCAACCCTGACCAGCATATCTGTACAATTACTGACAGCAAAACTACATTCAAGGTCGAAATCATTGTCGAAAGGGGAGTTGGTTATACCTTAGCTAAAGAGCAAAAGACCGACATTATCGGTCAAATCATTCTTGATGCTACTTTTACTCCTGTTCTTCGTGCCAACTATCAAGTTGAGCCTACTCGTCTTGGTAAAAAATCCAACTATGACATGTTGACTCTCGAAGTTTGGACCGATGGTTCTATTGAACCGCTTACTGCTATTAAAATGGCAGCCAAGGACATGATCAAAACCCTTTCTCAAATTGTCGATCCCAAGGAGTTTGATGATGAAGTTGTTACCTTAGCTAGTAATCCTTCAATTTCCGGTCTTGATATTTCTATTGAAGAAATTGAGCTACCACTCCGGGTTACCAATGCTCTCAAGAAATCCGGCTATTCTACAATTGATCACCTAATTAAAGCTGGTCGCGCTGATGTCAGCAAAGCCAAAAACGTTGGTGAAAAGTCTTTAAAAATTATTGATGCCTGGCTCAAAGAGAAAAACTTCTCCTGGAAATAATTACATCCAACTTTATAAACCTTACAAACTTTCAAACTTCATAAACTATTTCTCATGAATCATCGTAAATTTGGTATAAAACTAGGTCGAAACCGACGCGAAAGAGAAGCTCTTTTCAAATCTCTAGTCCGTTCTGTTTTTACTCATGGCTCAATTCAAACTACCGAAGCTAAGGCCCGATCAGTTGTTTCAATTATCGAAAAACTAGCAAATCATATTGCTACTAAAGATAAACTAATCACTCTTCGTGAGCTTTCTACCTACATTCAGGACAAAAATTTAGTTAGCCAAATTTATAATTCCTTCAAAACCGCTTTCCCAACCGAAACTTCAAACTTTACCTCTTTTACTAGAGTTAAGATTAGACAAGGTGACGACGCTCTTATCGTCAAGTTTGGTTTTGTCAAACCATACAAACTTGAAGAGAAGAAAGTTTCCGAAAAAGCTTCCAAGCCAAAAGTCAAAGCAAAAGCCGAAGCAATCAAAGAAGTAAAAGAAACTAAAGTTAATTCTGCAACTAAGGCCAAAAAAGCCGCAGGAGTAAAAAAATAATATGAAACCGAAAACAACAGTTACCAAAGGTAACATCATCAAAAGGGATTGGCACCTCATCGATCTAAATGATCAGATTCTTGGTCGTGTTTGTGTCAAGCTAGCTATCCTTCTTCAAGGTAAAAACAAAACTGACTATTCCCCAAATCGTGATGCTGGTGATTATGTTGTCGCCATTAACGCCAAAAAAATCCGTGTCACAGGTAAAAAGCTTAAGGAAAAGATTTACTATCATCACACTGGTTACGCTGGACACCTAAAAGAATTAACTCTAGAACAACTTCTCAAGTCAGATCCAGCCAAAGCAATCTATCATGGAGTTATGGGAATGCTTCCCAAAAACAAACTCAGAGCTCGACGCATGACTCGACTTAAAATATTTGTTGATAGTGAACACACCTACAATGACAAAATCAAATAGTAAGACCACTTATACTTATGCTCTCGGTCGTCGTAAGTCTGCCGTCGCTACCATCAAACTTTTCGCTGGTAAAACTAGTGAAAGTCAGGTCAACGGTCAAAAATCTAGCCTCTACTTCTCAGGTGCCCATAACCAAATCCTCATTAGCAAACCATTCTTGGTTACTTCCATGGAAGATAAGTACTACTACGTAGCCAAAATCGTTGGCGGTGGTAAAAACGGTCAGCTTGATGCTCTGGTTTTAGCCATCTCTCGTGCCCTTAAGAAAATAGACGTAACCCATAGCAGCGCTCTTCGTGCCGCCGGATTACTTACTGTTGACTCTCGTGTTCGTGAGCGTCGTATGGTTGGTACTGGTGGTAAGGCTCGACGCCAGAAGCAATCTCCAAAGCGTTAGTTTCAACTGTTTTATATTAAAGGGCAGACACATGTCTGCCCTTTTTGTTTAGATTTGATTAAAATACAATATGAACTTCTTTCAAGCTATTATTCTATCCATCGTCCAAGGTGTTACGGAATTCTTACCAATTTCTTCGACAGGTCACATAAATCTACTGCAAAAACTATTTGGACTCACCCCTTCTTTGAGTTTTGATATTTTCCTCAATACGGCTAGTCTGGTCGCTGTAATTTTCTTTTTTAGGAAAAAAGTTCCGTATTTTATTACCAATCTCAGGTATATCGTCGTTGGCACTGTTCCTGCAATCATTGCCGGAGTCTTGTTCAAGGATCAGATAGAAGCCCTTTTTTCTTCCACCAGAACCTTGCCCTATGAATTTATTTTTACCGCAATCACTTTATTCTTAACCAAATTATTTGTCAGCAAAGATGCCAAGCTAACCTACAAAAGTGCCCTAATCATTGGAATATTTCAAACATTGGCTATTATTCCCGCCATATCTCGCTCCGGCTCCACCATTTTTGCCGGTTTGATGTTGGGACTCAGTCCTCTTGAAGCCTTTAGTTTTTCATTCGGTTTGTTTATCCCCGCTTCTTTTGGCGCTCTTGCTCTTGATCTTAAAGATATTAGTTCTCTAGATTTATTTTCCCTGACAAGCATTTCCGCATTTATCGTCACTGCCTTAGTAAGTTACATCTCCCTTTTGTATCTGCAAAAAGTATTGACCAATCATTATCTATGGAAATTCGGTTTTTACTGTCTAGCTTTAGGTTTAGGTCTATTTTTCCTTATCTAGCATTCACCCATCTTACCAAAGATTCTATCTTCAGCACACTTTCTCAAGTTCTCTCTTACTTTCTGCATCGATTTACGACGTATCTTCTGTTTTTCTTTGTAACTTTCCCTTTCTCCAATCAGCACCAGTTCATTGTCAAATGAAAAATCTATATCCATAGACAGCATTATATAACAAATAGATCGTTTGTTATAATATTTAACTTATGTTCAAACATATCACTATCGGCTCCAATAGCCCCAAAGTCGTCAACACCATTGTTGAGATCACCAGCGAAACTCGTAACAAGTACGAATACGACGAAGAGTTGGGGATAATTAAGTTAGATCGTGTCCTCCATTCCCCAGTCCATTACCCCTTCGATTATGGTTTTATCCCCGAGACTCTGTGCGAAGATGGCGATCATCTTGATGTCATGGTCATTACCAATTCACCCACCTTTCCTGGATGCTTTGTTGAGGTCCGACCAATCGGCGCCCTATTAATGGAAGACGAGCATGGCGGTGATGAAAAAATCATTGCCGTCCCTCTTCACAACCCACACTTCAAACATGTCAAAAAACTCAAGGACTTGGCACCTCACTTGCTCGACGAAATCGAACATTTTTGGTGCAGCTACAAGTTTTTAGAAAAGAAAAACAAACCGGTCAAGCTCAGTGGTTGGGTCAACCGACTCCAGGCTTATCAACTTATCAAAAAATCTCAAAAAACTTACCAAGTTAACCCAGCAAGTCGTCTTTAATCTTATTGGCACTGTCTGTCATTTTGATGCCAACAAGAGCTCTTACCACGATCTTCATATTGCCAGTCTTTTGGAGTTCCTGGTTTTTTTTGACCAATACTGCCAAAATACCACCCTCTAAACATCTCCTGATCTGAAATTGTTGGAATTACTACAGGCATTGGTGGGAACACCACCTGACTTTTAGTCCGAACGCATCCCCCTAAAACATAGGCTACTCCCACAACCCAAACCATTGATCTTATATGTTTCACGATCGACATTGTACTGAATTTATATCCGCGTTTGAAGGACCAACTCAATTTAAATATTATACATTGCCACCACTCACACACCAATTGATAAGCCAATTATAAAAAATAATTACTTTTCATTTCCCTATTTGTTTCTAAAATAAATCTTCCAAATCTAGATATCTCCTTATCAGGGAATTTTGAAATATATTCAATTATTTGTTTTGAATTTGTCGGTATATTATTCAAAAATACCAGATACAATCCACCATCAATTATTGATACGCCGCCAAAAATAAGTCTTCTACTTATCAGGCAGGATACAATCTTATTATATCTTTTGTCAGCAGGTATACATATCTTTAATTTTCTTCCTGACTTTTTACCCATAGTATCCATGAACTTATTTACCGCATCAGCCTTTGTGTTTTTAACAATATATAAGTCCAGTAGTATCGGCAAACTAATTAAAATATTTTCTGTATCGACGAACACAAAATCCACATATTCAATTTTCCCCATGTAAGTTCCAATACTTGGCCACAATTTCAAGTCACCGAAAAGCATTTTCGGCAGTGTCGAGATTTGAATTGTCGAATTTAGGTTAAAACCACCTTTCTCAGGAACGAGGACTTCTTTTGCAATATTCATTTCTGCCTTTTTTTGTGAAACCGGAACTATACCCAAGCCAACATTTAGAGGCAGACATTTAGCTCCTTTAATATTTTCCATCGTCTTGACAATTGAATACAAAACAGACGATCCTATAGTTGCGTATGTAGTTAATGAAAATCCGTCATAGTTTTTCTGAACGCTCTCGCGCATCCAGTCAAATAACAGCTTAGAAAGACCAATGCCCCTGTACTTTGGAAGAACAACTAGTGACCCAAGTTCCAACTCTTTGCCAGGATTTATCATATAGGCAACGCAACCAATTGGAATACATCTATCGACAATTGTCACAGCTTTTACGAGGCCTCTATTTGTATCATGCAATTGACCTATGAATGACTTTCCCCCCCAAACTTCCGCCAAAACAATGTTAACTTCTTTGTCGGTTGGTTTTGAATTGAGCCAAATATTATTTAAGTCAGGTGACATTGTAAATTAAAAATCATGACATTCACGAATTGTCGGGCTTGCCTCGACGTAGCTTGAAGAGCGAAGTCGGGTTGTACCTCGACGTAGTTTTAACGAAGTCGGGTTGTACCTCGACGTAGTTTTAACGAAGTCGGGTTGTACCTCGACGTAGTTTTAACGAAGTCGGGAATACAGGATTCGAACCTGCAACCTCGCGCACCCCATGCGCGCGCGCTAGCCAATTGCGCCAATCCCCGATGGTCTCAAGTATTATACTATAATAAACTAGAATCTACTTTCTAATCTATGTTAAAAAACAAAAAAACCATTGGTGTTATTGGTGGCATGGGCCCAGAAGCCACCGTCGACTTTTTTCGTTGGGTAGTTCATTTGACCACAGCCAGATCCGACATTGACCACCCCCATCTATTAATTGATAATAATCCCCAAATTCCTTCCCGAATCAAAGCCATCCTAGATCATGGCCCCAGTCCTTTACCAGTAATGTTACGTATGGCCCAAAAGCTAGTCTTATCAGGTGCCAAAATTATTGTTATTCCCTGTAATACGGCTTCATATTTCATCCCCTCACTTCAAAAAAAAATAAATGTACCCATTCTCAATATCATCGAAGAAACTGTTTTTTGGATCAATAATCATTATCCAAATATAAAAAAAGTTGGCATTATGGCAACCATACCCACCCTAAAAACTGGACTTTATCAGCAAGAGTTAATAAAATTCAAGATCGAACCTATTGTCCCAACACTCAATATTGTCCGCAAACTAATTATGTCTGCTACCCATGGTCGTCGGGGTATCAAGTCAGGTTACCACTCAACTCCCAGAAGAAAACTTATCAAATCACTCAAGTATTATCGCCAACTTGGTGCTGAGGCGATTATTCTTGGTTGTACTGAAATACCCCTTGTTTTGCGACCAAAAGATTCCTCATTGATATTAATCAATCCCACTAAAATACTTGCTCAAGCAGTAATTTCTCGGGCTATATAACCATAGCTTCGCCTTTTCTTCGGTTCTCCTCCTTGACTTGATATAGTCCATATTGTTATTACTATATTAGAAATTAAATTCTTAATTGTTAATTAACAAAGTGGCCAAAAAAGCAAAGTCCGGAAAGACTCCTATAACAATCAATACCAAAACCAACGACTCTCTTCATACCAAGAAACTAGAAGCAGTTCGATTGGCGATGGACCAGATCACCAAGTCATATGGTGAAGGTGCCATTATGAAAATGGGTGACAAGCAAGCAGACATGAAGGTAGAAGTTATCCCAACCGGCTGTCTTCCACTTGATGTCGCCCTGGGAGTTGGTGGACTACCTCGTGGACGTATCGCCGAAATCTTTGGGCCCGAGGCCTCTGGTAAGACCACGATTGCCCTTCATCTAATTAAGGAAGCCCAGCGTCTGGGTGGTACTGCCGCCTTCATCGATGCTGAGCATGCCCTTGATCCACTTCGTGCCCAAACAATTGGAGTCGATCTTGACAATCTTTTACTTTCCCAACCAGACAATGGTGAGCAAGCCCTGGAGATTGTCGATACCTTGGTTCGCAGTAATGCCGTCGATATTATCGTCGTCGATTCTGTTGCCGCCCTAGTTCCTAAGGCTGAAATTGAAGGCGAAATGGGGGATTCGATGATGGGTGTCCAGGCTAGACTTATGTCTCAAGCACTTCGCAAGTTGACTGGTGCTATTAGCAAGTCAAAGTCAGTGGTCTTGTTTACAAACCAAATGCGCCAAAAGATAGGCATAATGTTTGGTAACCCTGAGACCACTCCCGGTGGTTTGGCTCTAAAATTCTACTCTTCAGTCCGTATCGACGTTCGTAAGATTGCCAATATTAAGACTCCTGGTGGTGAAGCTGTCGGTTCACAGCACCGTGCCCGAATAGTCAAGAATAAAGTCGCTCCACCATTCAAAGAGGCCGAGTTCGATATTATGAACACTGAAGGTATTTCTGTCTACGGAAGTCTAGTAGATCTGGCGGTTACTCATGGTTTGATCACCAAAGCCGGTGCATTCTTCAAGATCAATGATCAAAACATCCAAGGTCGTGAAGGCGCCAAGAAATACCTAAAGGAAAACCAAGTCACCACAGATGAGTTAACTACCAAGATTTGGGAAGTCATCAAGAATCCCGTCACCAAAGATGCAGATCATAACGATCAGTCCTAGTCGCCAGAGTCAGCAGCAAGTTTGGCTAAAGTTTGACGAGGGAACGCTATTACCATTTAAGGTAGATGATGTAATCCGCCTTAAGCTTTCCAAGTTCACCAACATCACCTCAGAACTTTATCAAAGTATTCTTTTAGCCTCTGCTAACTACCTTCTACTCGAGTATTCACTCCGTCAAATCGCTATCTCGCCCAAGACTGAAAAGTCGCTTAACCAAAAATTAAAAATCTACTGCCAAAAGTTAAAGTACAAATATAATTTTGAGTTAGATTTTCTCTACTCTCTAATTGATCCAGTCGTAAAAAGAATTGTCGATGATGGACTAATTGATAACCAGGCATATATTGACCATGTCTTACGCAAATATCCGCGCAAGTCTATGATGGAGATATCTTTTATTTTGCGTCAACAGGGTATTAATTTTTCTCCAAAACCAAATCAAGAGCAGGAAATCGAAAAGATAAAAAATATTATTCTAAAAAAGTACCATTCATACAATTTGGCGGATTATAATGCTAAAAATAAGCTAATTGGCAATCTCGCTCGTAAAGGTTTTCCCATAGAATTCATAAAAACTGCAATTGACGAAACAATGTAAGTCAGGTAGAATAGGTAGCTTACGAGCATTTTTATTTATATATTTTTACTTTTATTAAATTGATCACTATTTCTCTAGATTATTCCCGCCGCACGCTCTTTGTACCGCAAGGATAGGATTCATTGATCAAATAAAAGTAACTGGAGGATTTCATGTTTAACTCGTTTTTATCCAAGTTTAAGGATATTTTTTCGAGCTCGACTAAGTCGAGCGAGAACCCGGCAACTGCCGGGTCGACGCCAGTAATTCCTGTAGTTACATCAGACCAAACTGATAATAATCGAGTAGTTTTCTCTCCCAAGAAAACCACTAAGGGAACCAAAGGTAGTAAGGTCACCACCCCAGCACCCGCCCCAGTACCTACTGCCCAGATTAACCAAGCTCTGGCCGAGGCCCAGTCCACTCTTCAAAACGCCAAGCGTTTAGAAACAGAAGCCAAGACCAAAGAAGCTGAAATTTTCCAGAGACTAAAATCCCTTGATGACAAGGAACAGTACCTTATCCAAAAAGAGAAGACATTGGATGCCCAAACGGTTAGCGTCAAGACCAAGACCGACCAATTAGACGAAATCTATCGAAAACAGCTCGAAAAGTTAGAAACTATTTCCGGTCTCGATGTTGCCAAGGCCAAACAGCTCATTATCAGTAGTACTGAGAAAAAAATGAGTGATTGGATCGCCAAAAAAATCGAAGAGACCAAAGAAGATCTACACCAGCGAGAAGAAGAGCTAGCCAAAGAAATATTGGCCGAAAGCATTCAGCATGGAATTACCGATACTGTCGCCGAATATACCGTCTCCACAATTTCTCTTCCCGATGACAAAATTAAAGGAAAAATCATTGGCCGAGAAGGTCGCAACATTCGCGCTTTTGAAAAAGCCACTGGTGTTGAACTTGAACTCGATGAGACCAACGATATCCGTATCTCTAGCTTCGACTCCACTCGTCGCGAAATTGCCAAACAAAGTTTAGAAAAACTTATTCGTGATGGTCGTATTCAGCCAGTTAAAATTGAACAAGTTGTTGCTCAAACCAAGACCGAAATGGACAAAATTCTTCTTAGTGAAGGTAAGCGTATCTGTCAGGAAGTCGGTGTCTTCAACCTTCCTGTTGAAATCATTAAGACTATTGGAAAATTCAAATTCCGTTTCTCTTATGGTCAAAATTTAGCCAAACATACTGTTGAAGCTACCAAAATCGCTGTTAATATTGCCAATGAACTCCACGCCGACGTTAATACTGTTCGTCTCGGTACCCTGCTTCATGACATTGGAAAAGTTATTACCGACCAGGAGGGAACTCATGTTGAACTAGGTGTCGATCTTCTCCGTCAACACAAGTTACCACAAGCAGTTATAAACGCCGTCGCCGAGCACCACGAAGAAAAAGCCTTTTCTTCAGTTGAGTCAGCTATCGTTTATGTCGGTGACGCGGCCTCTGGTGCCCGCCCTGGAGCTCGTTACGAAGTTCACGAAGAATACCTCAAGCGAATGAAAAACATCGAAGAAGTGGCCCGAGGCTTTCCTGGTGTCCTTAGTGTGGCTGCTTATCAGGCTGGTCGTGAGGTTATGGTTATTGTCGAACCCAACCAAGTTTCCGACTCAGAAGCAACAGTCCTAAGTCAAAATATTGCCGATAAACTCGACGAAGAAGCAAAGTGGGCTGGTCAGATCAAAGTGACCTGTATTCGCGAAACCCGCACCAGTTCCATCATAGTTGGAAGTAAGATCAATAAAAGTGCGGTGAAAAATAATGAATAAAGCTTGCAATTGCCGTAATTTTGGCTAGAATGATAGATGAATTATAAATTAACAAATTATGACCAAAAAAGATCTAATCGAAGTCGTCTCCCAAAAAGCCAAGCTCTCTAAGAAGGCAGCCAAAGTAGCTGTTGAAACTTTTCTTAATGAAATTATGAAAGCTCTTGGTAATGGTGAAGTTGTAAAACTCTCCGGTTTCGGAACCTTCAAAACCAAAATGTTCAAGGCCAAGACCATCAAAGCCATCGGAAGCAAAGAATCCAAAAAGATTGTTGCTCGACGCATGCCCAGATACATTCCTGGTACCAAGATCAAGAAAATGGTCAAATAAACCATTTCTTTTAGAAAATAAAAACTCCCTCATTCGTGAGGGAGTTTTTGGTTTACCGCTTGACCCGTGTCGATAAAACCAATAGCATTTGTTATATGAAAACAGCCTTAGTTTGTGGCGCGGGTGGATTTATTGGTACTCATCTAGTCAACCAGTTAAAAAAAGAAGGGTATTGGGTTAGGGGTGTGGACATCCAAAAATCAGATTTTTTTCCGTCATCAGCCGATGAATTTTTATTACTCGACTTATCGGTTCGTCAAAATTGTCAGACAGCTCTCTCCTATAAAGATGGTTTTGACGAGGTATACCAGCTAGCCGCCGACCGTGGCGGTGTAGGTTACATGATACCCAAAGAGTGTGAAATGATGTCCAATAATGTTCTCATTAATACCTATATGGTTGATGAGTCAGTAAAAGCCCACGTCAAAAAGTACTTTTATTCATCTTCTGTCTGTGTTTATCGTGACATGGAAATTGGCGATCCGATGATAAAAGAAGAAGATGTCTACCCCGCCTTACCCGACAATGAATATGGTTGGGAAAAGCTCTATTCAGAAAGAGTTGCTCTCGCCTACGCCCGGCGTTATGGGTTGAATGTGCGCATTGCTCGTTTTCACACCACCTACGGACCTTACGCCAACTGGGAAGGTCTAAAGCCAAAAGCTGCCGATGACCTTTGTCGTAAAGCCGCCCTAGCCCCAGAAGGTGGTAGTCTCCCTGTTTGGGGTGATGGTCAGGCGGTCAGAGTTTTCACCTATATTGAGGACTTAATTTCAGCAATTAGGGAGTTAGTGAAATCCGACATAACTGAACCCACCAATCTGGGGAGTGATGAATATGTTACCGTTAACGAGTTGGCCCAAGCTGTAATTTTGGCATCGGGGAAGACACTCACAATCGAACATGTTGATGGTCCAGTTGGGGTAAAGTCACGTGGGTTCAGCAACGCCAGAATCTACACAACTGGATGGAGACCAAAGTGGAAATTAATTGATGGAATCAAGGTTCATTATGATTGGATAAAATCTCAAGTCGATCAAAAATATCCCCCTAAGACAACCGATAAGAAGCAATAAGATTCAATCAGTTCCTCCCATCAGCCAACTTTCTCAAAACAGTCTCCCTTATCCTGGTCCTTACAATTCCCGAAGTGAAATGTCCGTATGGATATTTCAAGACATCAAACCCCCTCTCTTCCCAAAACTCTAATGCCTTATTAGAAGGAACAACCTTATCCTTTGTTCCGATGATGGGGAATACTTTTGCAGTCAGTTTTTTATCAAATTTTTCGACAGCAAAACTCGAAAAGTAAAGTCCGTTCTTTCGTTTCTGATCAATGTCTTCAACGGCATATTTATAAGTCTCACCCAAAAATATCTCACCTACATTCGGATAGGCAACTATTGGAAAATAATAGTCCGCAGTTCCAAAATAAAAAGCATGAAGACTACTAACTATCCCCCCCATCGAACTCCCAGCTGCAATGACTGGCTTTTCAGACTGCTTTTTGTGAAATTTCACTATTTCCTCGTAAGCCAACACCGAGCCTGCAAAAGTCTCTTGGTGGTGCAAAAAAGAGTCAACTGATTTAGTCAGATACTCCGCTTTGCTGGTATGGTACTGCGCCCACACCACAAACACATTAAACTTTTCTTTAAATTCGCTCCCAAATATAAAATCAAAATCTCGCAGGGGACGTGTACTTCCCGCCCCATGGTGGTAGATAACCGACGGCCTGTCTGGGTTATATTTTGTCACCAGCAGTACTGTTGTCGGCCTTTTTTCACCCTCATATTCCGTATTAATTATCCAAGCAGAATCGTTCTCCTCAGTAGACGAGCTCATATTTTTTAGTACGGATTCAAATGGGAGGGGTTTATAGTCTCTCGGATCATTATGAAAATACTTGGGGTATGTCAGTGCCAATCCGATGTCTCTCAAAAACAAGACAATTGTTTCGATACTGTTAATAATTAGCGGTGGCCTAAAACTAGCCGTAATTCCTAATATCAATAGCCCAACAATCAATACGGTGACTTTTTCCATATCAAAGTATAGTCAACTTTTCAGAGGTATCAAGCAAGCCCATCTAACTTTCCTTCTCCATCATCGCGTTTATTGAATGTAAAATAACTTATGAAAAATATCAGCATTGTCCTTGGTTATGGTGTATATATTGAACCAAATATTGACTATCTAAACAAGTTATTACTTGTGGCGGACCCAGCAATCCCAAACTTGCCCCGCTTACTGAAGCAGAATCTATCAAGAATTTATTCCTCAAACTATATCCGGAATTTGAACCAAAAGTGATCACTGAAAATACTTCACTCTCTACTCCCGAGAGTCTCGACTTCACCGCCAAAATCATAAGTAGTCAACACCCAGATTGTCAGACGATCACAATTTATGTCGACAGTTGCCGAGTTCCCAAAGCCTTTTATCTTTGTTTATCACTGTTTTTAAATAATAAAAACTTGACCGAAAAAGAAAAAATAATAATTCTGGGCCAGCTCTATTCAGAAAAACTTTACGATTTTAGTAGTTCAATAGAAATGAACTATAAAAATATCACCGTTGTTGGAGTTCCACTTAGTGACACGCTCGCTCTAGTTGCTAGGCAATCCATTGCTTCGATGTTGGAGATGCACGCCTTCGATTATCCGGATCTACACCAACAATTCATCGACCACCGCAAAAAGGAATGGGGTATCAAATAAACTCCATTGCCTTCAAAATTTTTTCCCTGTATTCTTTCTTATTTGACAAAGCTCTCTCAAAAAATTCTTTCTTACCGCTCTCACTATCTCTTAACATGTTTTTTAATACAATCATCTGATTTTTAAATAAGTCCTGGTTGTTCTCTTCAATTGCCTGATATATAAAAAATAAAAAATCCATAATAACACTGGTAGGTAGCCAATAGTTCAAAGGTCTCTTTTCTGTTGTGGTATATCTACCAACATACCCAGTGGTATTTTTTGCCTTATCTAAAATAAGTTTTTCCGTCCGTCCGTTTCCTTCATACACAGCCAACCCGTCTTTCTTTTCGCATATTATTATCGGATCAGTTTCTCTCTGCTTATCTTCTACCCAACTCATTTTAAATTCCGCCAAATACTTATCATACGTTTTCGGATTATCACGAAGATACTCAGCTATCTTTTCAACTGACCTAGAACCTGCCATACGGGTCAAATCCCTGTCTACACCAAAGTTTAGTGACTCTATATCAATAGTTTCAAAGCACCATTTAATGTTTTCTGCAGTATTTAAGTAGATAAAACCAATATGTAGTTTGAATCCCATTCCCAACCCGTGGACTCCGTTCCAAAAATCTCTGGGAACTGCTATTTCTTTGTTGTTCATCAAATTATCTACATCAGTAAGATCTATACTAGGAAAGAGTTTTCTAAGCTCGTGTTTTAGATATGATATCGCCACATCTATTCGTATTTTTTCATTCAAGTGTTTTGGATATTCCATGACTCATTATATCTCAGATTTCGGCTATAATAGGCCATGTCAAACCTAAGTATCGCCATCGTCGGTCTGCCCAATGTCGGTAAATCAACCCTGTTCAACGCACTTCTAGGTAAAAAAGTCGCCGATGCATCCAACTATCCCTTTTGCACCATCGATCCCAATGTTGGTGTCGTCGAAGTTCCCGACCAAAAATTACCCGTATTAGGTGACATTGTCAAAACGAACAAAATTGTTCCCGCCATTGTCGAATTTGTCGACATTGCCGGTCTTGTCAAAGGCGCCAGTACTGGTGAGGGTCTTGGCAACAAATTTCTCACCAACATCCGTGACTGCGACGCCATCTGTCATGTTGTCCGCAATTTTGCAGATCCAAATATCATTCGCGAAGGATCTGTCGATCCTCAGGGAGATTTTGAAGTCATCTGTACCGAGCTAATCATCAAAGATTTGGAATCAGTTGATAAATATCTTAGTTCATACAAAAACAATCCAAAAGAGAGCAAAACCAAAAAATTTGCTTTTGCCTCCAAGTTAAAATCCGAGTTAGAAAAGGGGATTCTCACCATCAACATGGTCCTCGACGACGAAGAAAAACTATTAGCCCGAGAATTCTTTTTACTCACCAACAAACCCTATTTTATCGTCGCCAATGTCGACGAAGACACTTACCTTAATATTGAAAGTTGGAATTTGAAAATTGAAAATTTTGCCACTGTTGTTCCTGTCTGTGCCAAAGTTGAGTTTGAACTATCAGAGCTCCCCAAGGACGATCAAATAAATTATCTCAAGGAGCTCGGTGTCACCTCCTCTGGTCTCGAACGTGTCATCCAAAAAGCCTATAGCACTCTCGGCCTTCAGTCTTATTACACTGCCGGAGTCAAAGAAGTTAGAGCCTGGACAATTCCAATTGGTAGTACTGCTCCTCAGGCCGCCGGTGTCATTCATACCGATTTTGAAAGGGGATTCATCATGGCCGAAATCGTCTCCTATTCTGATTTTGTCGCCAACAATGGCTGGGAAGGCGCCAAAACCAAGGGACTCCTTCGCCACGAAGGTCGTAGCTATACCATGCGTCCCGACGATATTGTCGAATTTCGTTTTAATGTATAGGCCATATATACTTTACCCAGAGCTTCTTGTCTAATTAATTATTAATTATTAATTATTAATTTGTCTAAAGTTTTAATTATCTCCGGCCCAACTGCTACTGGTAAAACTGATATGGCCGTCAAAGTCGCCTTAGCACTTGGTGGTGAACTAATTTCCGCCGACTCCCGCCAGGTCTACCAAGGGTTGGATATTGGTGTTGGCAAAGACCACCCCACCGGTACACCAATTCATCTAATCGACCTTGTCAAACCATCATCGCGATTTTCCGTCTCATCTTACCAAGAACTTGCTCTCGAAAAGATAAATCATCTCCACCGTCAGGGGAAATTACCAATTGTTGTCGGTTGTAGTGGACTATATATTGACTCAATTGTTAGTCAAAAATACTCAAACTTCGGTGTCAGGCCAAATCACGGTCTTAGATTATTTTTGGAAGCACTCCCGACCCCAGTTTTGAAGTTTTTACTTCGTACTTTTGATAAGTCAACTTATCAAAAACTTAATAATTCTGACGTCAATAATCCCCGAAGATTGGTAAGAAAACTTGAACTAAAATTATTAAATACCAAACCTGCCGCTACTCATTCAAATCATGACTTTAATATTCTCCATGTCTCTCTGACAGCTCCAAATGAATATCTATTTCCCAGAATCGACGCCAGAGTCCATGCAAGAATGGAGCTAGGTCATCTTGAAGAACTTAAAACTCTAAAGTCAAAGTACAAATGGTCAGATCCAGGGCTTGAAGTTTCTTGTTACCGTGTCTTCAAAGATTTCTTTAATCGCAAAACTACTCAGAAAAAAGCTATCGAGTTATGGAAATTTGCTGAGCACAAAGACGCCCGCCATCAAAAAACCTGGTTCAAAAAATATCAATCAGCTATTTCCGTTGATATCTCAAACAAAAAACAACTAGATACAACTATAAATAAAATCACCAAATGGTACAATAAAACTAACTCTTAACTATTAGCTATTAACTATTCTCCGTGAAGCCACAGAAAATTGAAATAACCTACAAAACCATCATTTTCACCATCACTTTTGTCTTAGGCCTATGGTTAATCTGGTACATTCGGGACATTCTTACTCTCGTATTTCTCAGCTTAATGTTCATGGAGGTGCTCAATCCCTCGGTAACCGCTATCGAGAAATACCGAGTTCCCCGGTTTGTTTCAATTCTGCTTATTTATTCAGTAGTGCTTACTTTTATCGGGTTTACTCTAGCGTGGATAATTCCAATTCTTGTCACCGAAACATCCGGTCTACTCCGCGCTCTTCCCAGTATTCTCGACAACATCCAACTTATGGGGTTCTCAGCAGTCGACCTTTCATCTCAATTCACTTTTCTAGAATCGGTGCCAACCAATGTCGCTCGAACCATAATTGCTTTTTTCTCAAATCTGGTTAACGGACTACTGGTTATCGTCATGACCTTTTATTTACTACTCGAACGACCACACCTCGACAATCATGTTGCTCGTATTTTTGGAGCCAAAGCCCAAAAACTCATTAACGAAATATTTATTCAACTCGAGCGACGACTGGCCAGTTGGGTCAACGGTGAGTTAATTCTCATGACTAGTATCGGTATTCTCTCTTATCTTGGCTATCTATCTCTTGGCCTAAATTATGCACTGCCATTAGCCCTAATCGCTGGCCTACTCGAAGTTGTTCCTACGGCTGGCCCGATTTTAGCTACTGTCCTGGCAGCACTAGTTGGTCTAACTTCAGCACCAATTACTGCCATTTTCGCCACCATTTGGGGAATAGTTGTCCAACAGCTCGAAAACAACTTTATAGTCCCCAAGATCATGAGTGCCGCTGTCGGTATCCATCCTATTGTTACCATCCTTACTATTGCCACTGGCGCCAAAATTGGCGGTGTTGGCGGGGCTTTATTGGCTGTACCCGTCTACCTAACTATCGAAACTATCGTCAACGTTCTTCTCAACCAAGAAAAAAAGACTTCCAAGTAGGTCGATAAGCCGAATTCTGTTTAGGAGCCATTTATCTATTCTCTTTACCTGAGACTCTCAAAAGCTAGATATTAACGTCTCGACTTAAGATTTCCACCAGAGGGATGCTCGTTTCACCTCAGTCAACTTGCTTGCGCAAGGTGACCTACTCGTCTCTGTAGCATTGCCCCTAGCTCACGCCAGGATCTACATGTTCGATCTCCGTGCTTTTAGTGGTTCGGACTTTCCTCCCGGCCTGGCCGGGCAGACCCCTCGACCTCTTGGAAGTAAAATATTTTACCAAATTTTAGGCAAATAAAAATCCCCCCTGATTTCACATCATGAGGGGATCTTATCTAGGAAAACCTATAGTAAGGCTGCATCTGCAGCGGACAATATTTTGAACATCTTTGTTCCGGTTTCTGGATCGACTGCTTCAGCGGCTGGTCTTCCGTTCTTCAACATGACTTTCTTTACCTTACTGACATCAACCTCGACTGATTTTCGAGATTTTACAGAATAAAATTTAATTACTGGCATCTAATTTCACCTCCTAAAAAATTAATAATTAACGGTTATTTTGGAAAAAAATATCACCAACACAATACCGACGCACACCAGGCTTAGAATGGCACTCTTTATCAAATCCTTTTTTAAAAAATTTTCTTGATTCATTTGGCTTCAAAGCCAGTATAGCACGATCGAAAATAAAACAACAACGTGCCTACTAGGTTTCACTGCTTTTGTTACAATAAAGTGTTATGATGCCTTTCCTGTTTCTAATTTTGTTTCTCAATACCGCCTGGCTAGTTTACTTAACCTATATTGTCTACAAAAAAATTCTAAAATCCCCACAGTCAAATCAACCCCCAGTTTTTGTCTCCGGATCAATAAAATTACAACTCGTCCGTTTTAATCCCTTTAATGATGTCGGTGGTGACCAAAGTTTTATTTTATGTTTGTTGGACAAAACAAATACGGGTGTTATTATTACTTCATTGCATACTCGCGATTCTACCCGAGTGTACGCCAAGGCCATCAAAAACGGATCCTGTGAATCTCAGTCACTTTCAAAAGAGGAGACGAAGGTCCTAATCAAAACTATTAACAGTTAATTATCTTAATGAATAGCAAACTTATTCCACCTCTAACTTACTTAGGAATATTTTTAATATTTTCAGGCGCCTTTTATTTACTTTTTGCTAACGTCCTCCCCCTAAAGACATCCACAACCTCAACTGATTCCGGCGACCAAACCGCCGTCCCATCATCAACCACAGCCAAGACAGGTGTTATCTCATTCTCTGGTCCCAAAAATGTGGCCTGTCCTATCAATGGCGCTATGTATACTGAGGAAGAACAAAAGGTATGGAAAAATCGACGACCCATGACAATTATGATCGAAAACCACTCGGACTCCCGACCTCAATCAGGTCTCAATGGAGCCGATATTGTGTATGAAGCTGTCGCCGAAGGTGGAATAACCAGATTTATGGGAGTTTTCTACTGTGGTGCTGTCAGTAATGCCACCACCAAATATGACGTTGGTCCGGTCCGGTCCGCCCGAACATACTTCCTTGATCTTGCCTCCGAGTATGCCGACTATCCACTTTATGCCCATGTCGGTGGTGCCAATTGTAGTGCTCCCAAAGATCCGGTAACTGGCCGTCAGGCAGGACCATGCACTACCAGCAAAAAAGCCTTGGCTATTGAACAAATTAGTGACTACGGTTGGAACTCTCCGGGTACTTGGGGAGATCTCAGTCAATTCGCCTTATCCTACAAAGCCTGTCGTCGGGAGCCAGAAAGAACTGGTGATGTGCGGGCTACTGAGCACACTATGTATTGTTCCACTACAGAAATGTGGAATGTGGCAGCCGATAGAGGTCTAACCAATGAAACCAAAGTCAAAAAACAGTCCTGGGATAAGAATTATCGTCCTTGGACGTTTAAACAAAAGGATGCTGCCGCCTCAACTATCACCACACCAAAAATAACCTTTAACTTCTGGGAAGGTTATGGTGAATACAGTGTCACCTGGAACTATGATCAGGCAACTAACCAGTATCTCCGAAGTAATGGTGGTAAACAACATATAGATTTCAATACAAAAGATGTCACCAATTCCAAAAACATAGTCATTCAATATACCAAAGAATCTAGGTCAATCGATATCCATGGGCACAATCTTTATGACATGGTAGGTAGTGGCAAGGGGGTTTTACTTCAAAATGGCATCAAAGAAGACATTACCTGGTCCAAAGCAAACCGCTTATCACGAACAATATTTAAAGACAGTAAGGGAACCGAAGTAAACTTCGTTCCTGGAAAAGTCTGGGTCGAGATTTTACCCGTTGGTAACAAAATTAGCTATGAAGGTCAGTCATAGTCTCGCTCATCTTTTTACTTCACAGACCAGATTAAAACTCATCAATCTGTTCTTTTACTCTCCTGGTAGTTTATTTTATGTCCGCGAGTTGGTTCGTTTAACTCAAGAAGAAATTAACTCAGTTCGTCGAGAACTTCAAAACCTTGAAAAACACTCAATTATTCAGAAGGAACAGCGAGGGAACCGATTGTATTATTGGTCAAACCCTAGTCACTATTTATATTACGACCTTATTATATTGGCTCATCAGCATCATGGCCTAGGTTCAGCAGTTCAGGAAAACCGTCTTAAACTTGGTAAGATAAAATTCTTATTCTATAGTCAGGAGTTTCTCACCCACCCTGCCGATTCTAATCATAGCGTTGACCTTCTATTAGTCGGTGACGTTTCACTAAAATTAGTCGGTGAGTATATTAAAACAGAAGAATCTTCTATCGGTCGTGAAATAAATTATATGATTATGTCGGTAGATGAGCTTCGCCTCCGGCTAAATAAGCGTGATCCGGTTATGGTAGACTTCTTTCTAAATTACCCCGCCTTAATTATAGGTCAACCTGACAATCTGTCAAAATAAAATGCCGATAGTTAGAAAGATTATCAAAACAGGTAATAGTCTAGCCCTTACTATTCCTTCTGCCACCATTGGTGACTTTAACCTTAAAGAAGGTGATGTTTGTACCGTTACCGTCAACAAGACTCATTCTTCCATAACCTATCTTTTTAGCGGACATCCCCGCCAACTTTCACTTATAACTAAATCTCAAAAGTAACTATGTCTTCCGTCAACTCCAGATCCCGTAATATTTTTTTAACAATATTAGGGATAACTTTTCTCTGTCTGATTATCAATCTTCCTTCATCTCAAAAAGTCAGTATTCATTGGGGTAAAATAAATTGGGATCACACTTTTTATCGACCTGATTTCTCATTTAAACTTGGTAACTTTCAATTCAAAAAGAATCTTGACTTACGGTACGGCCTAGATCTAGCCGGCGGTGCCTCACTTCTTTACGATATCGATACCACTAAAGTCCCATCAGGCGACGTAGCTTCAGCCCTAGAGTCACTAAAAGGCAATATTGAGCGTCGTGTCAATCTTTTTGGAATCAGTGAAGCCAACGTGAAGCTGACCAATAATTCTGGTAAGAATCGACTTGAAGTTGAGCTGCCTGGTGTAGAAGATATCAACCAGGCCATAAACTTAATTGGTCGAACCGCCCAACTTAGTTTTCGTGGAGAAGATACCAAAATCACCGATGCGACTACCTCAGCTACCTTTGCTCAAGCTTTTCCAAATGACACTGGTATCAATGGTGGACACTTGGTTAAGTCCACTGTCCAAATCAATCCCAATGACTCCAGGCCAGAAGTTGGTCTCGAGTTTAACGCCGAAGGTACCAAGCTGTTTGAAAAAGCCACCAAAGAATATCTCAATAAACGAATCGCAATTTTCCTAGATGATGTTCCAGTCACTTATCCCACCGTCCAAAACGTTATTCCCGACGGCAAAGCAGTCATCAATGGCCAGTTTGATATCAAGTCAGCCAAAGAGCTTTCCGCCCAGCTGAATGCCGGCGCGCTTCCACTGCCAATCTCAATTTTGTCACAAACTACAATTGGCGCTACCTTAGGTAAAGATACTATTCACAAAGGTATTATCGCTGGGATTATTGGGCTTGTTGTTCTATCTATTTTTATGATTGGTAACTATGGATTTTCGGGTCTAATTTCTGTTATTAGTCTCTTTATATATGGTCTCACCACTCTGACTATATATCGACTTGTTCCTATCACCCTTACCTTTCCTGGAATTGTCGGTTTTATTCTTTCCATTGGTATGGCAGTTGATGGCAATATTCTAATTTTTGAGCGGTTCAAGGAAGAAATTCGTGCCGGTAAGCCATGGAATGTAGCCATGGAGCTTGGCTTTGGAAAAGCTTGGGACTCCATCAAAGATGCCAATACTTGCACCATTATCACTGGATTAATACTGTTTAATCCGTTCAGCTGGAGTTTTCTAAATACATCCGGCATGGTTAGGGGATTCGCCCTGACTCTCATATTAGGTATCTTCATTAGCATTTTTACCGGTGTTTTTATCACCCGCAATTTATTACGTGTTCTCGCCAGCAAGAAAAATAATTAAATTACCAACTTTACAAAAAAATAATTATTCCACCAACTTTTAACTTTATAAACTTTACAAACTAATATATGAACATCATGAAATTCCGTCCACTTTTTCTTTTTATTTCCCTGTCCTTACTTTCAGTTTCTGCTTTTTCCTTGATCAAGTGGGGATTTAGGCTTTCCTCTGACTTCACCGGAGGTTCTGTTTGGGAGGTTCAATTTTCTAAAGAAGTTTCCAAAGATGATGTTGAAAAAATATTCAAAGACACTGGCATCCCGCTTCGTGACACACAGTTCGACTCAAAAAAAGCTTCTCTAAAATTTGCCAACATCAATCAAACTCAAAAAACTACTCTAGATGAAAAGACAAAAGCACTGGACTCAGGATACTCCGAGTTAAAGTATGAAACTATTGGTCCTATTCTCGGAAAAGAATTGATGCAAAAGACCCTGGTAGCTATAATTCTTTCATCCATCGCTCTTCTTATATTCATTGGCTCAAAATTTAAAGACTTTTCCTTTGGAACCTCAGCCGTTTTAGCTATGCTTCACGATGCTTTTATTTTATTGGGTGCCTTTTCACTTTTTGGCCATTTCTTTGGCGCCGAACTCGATGCCCTTTTTGTTACTGCTCTGTTAACTACTTTATCTGCCTCAGTCCATGACACCGTGGTCACCTTTGATCGCATCCGTGAGCTTCGTCAAAAGAATTTTAAGATTGAGTGGGAGAACTTGGCAAACTTGGCCGTCTCTGAAGTCATTGTCCGTTCCATAAATAATTCCATGACCATTATCTTCATGTTGTTATCGCTAGTCTTGCTTGGTGGAGCCATCACCAAATGGTTCTCTCTTGCTCTTCTCATCGGAGTTATCTGCGGAACGTATTCTAGTATTGGCGTCGCCATTCCAATAGTCCTTTTTTGGAAAAAAAATAGAAAATAGTTTATTCAACAATTTTTACTAATTCATTATCGACTAATGTATACCTACCTGCCACAATCTCCTCATTTAGTCCAAAGCTAACTTCAGCCCTTTTAACCACCCCAATTTTTCCTCGTATTTCAATTTCACTATCCAAAAATGTACTTGTTATCTTAACTCCTATTTTTCTATCATCCAATCTAATTTGTAATATATCGCCTTCCTTATTTATAATTACCCCATTTTTCATTTTAAATTTAGTGGAAAATTAACCAATTTGTCTAATTTTCTCAATCAGTATCTCTCGTACATTTAAGCTCACATCCTTTTCAACTTCAGCAAACAGCTTATCCAGCACCTCCCCCACTTTTCGGCTTGGCTTAATCTCCAATATTTTCATAACGTCATTACCATCCACTTTTAAGTCCTTTACGGAGAATGGTTGTTTCTGCACTTCCACAAATCGTTTTTTAAGTAGTTCCCAACGCCAGCTCGTCTCCTTAGCCCCACTACCGACTCTGTCAGCCCGCCGGAGGTCGATCATATCCTGCAGGTATTCCGGAGTCACATTTCTTATTAATCGTCGCACTGCGCTGTCTGTCTGCATTTCAGAAGCGGTAAACATGTGCCATCGTACCAGTCGGAATAATTTATCCAATTCTTTATTTGATAGTCGGAGCCGCTTGCCAATTCTATTGGCAATTCGAGAGCCTACAATATCATGATTATGAAAAGTGTTAGTCCCGTTTATTGTTTTCATCACTTGGGGTTTACCAATATCATGAATTAAGGTAGCCAGAAGGGTGATTGGGTCGGTACTCTCGCAACTCTTCAAAGCCTCCAAGCTATGTGTCAACACATCATAGATATGGTGGCCTCGTTGTTTTAGTCCCTCTCCGGCCAACATTTCCGGCATAATCTGGACAAGAAGCCCAGCAGACTTTAATAACTTCACCCCATCAACAGAGTGACCACTGGTTAGGATTTTAAATAATTCATCCCTGATCCTCTCGCCGGCAATTTTATTTATCGACTCCGCATTAACTTGCATTGCCTCAAATGTTTTATCTTCGATTACGAATTCAATTTGACAGGCAATTCGCACCGCCCTCATCATCCGCAGTGCATCTTCTTTAAATCGTTCATCGGCATTTCCTACGGCCTTAATTAATCTATTTTGAATATCAGCCCTGCCTTCATATATGTCAAATACTTTGCCTTTAATATCTACTGCCATGGCGTTGATAGTAAAATCCCGGCGCTTTAAATCATCTTCAATTGTTTCCCCCCATTCCACTTTATCAGGATGGCGACCATCGGTATATTCTCTCTCAGTTCGGTAAGTAGTTACTTCAAAAATCTCACCATCTTTTAAGACAATACTAAAAGTTCCATATACATTTTCACAAAAACTATTTTTTGGAAATATTTTTTTCATTTCATCTGGAGTCAAGTTCGTTGCAAAATCCCAGTCCTTCACTTCCAGTCCCAGCATTAGGTCTCTCACTGCTCCCCCCACCACAAAAATCTCTCCCCCAGCCACTTCTACTTTTTGCATTACACTTACAACCTTCTCCGGCAGCTTTAGCTTCATTCCATATTTTACCCCATTCCGCGTCATCACGCTGTTCCAGTCCATGTTTAGAGCATTGTTCGTAAATTTTGATGAATTACTCGACAAAACACGTTCGCAGGATGTAAAATACCTAACTTTACAAATTAATATAAATAAATATGAGTAAGACTCCAAAAAACGGCGAAAAAGCATTTTTAATACCAAAAACATTAGTAGTGGATGGTTCAGGTAATAGTCAACTTGAAGCGGATCTGCTTGCTACTTCAGAAGAGATGGGAGAGGTTGCACTAGAAGAAATGAGAAAAATGGGAATGAAAATTGCAGATGCACCAGCTTCTAGAAAATCATTCTCAATGTCATCGATCAGAGAAGAAGACTGGAACAGAATTTTTAAGGGCGGAAAATCTCAAAACTAAGCAATAACTCTCGAGAAAAATAGTTTCTCGAATAGTCATATTTTAATCTGCAACAGTTTCGCCCATCCAAACTGTACGGTTCAAATAAAAACCCTCCCGACGAATCAGGAGGGTTTTGTGTAATTCAAAATTACATTTGTGGCTTGTCAGGACGTGGAAGAGCCTCTTTTACGGCGATATTTCTACCGTCTTGCTCAGTACCATCCAAAGCAGCCATAGCAGCTTGTGCTTCTTCTTCAGTTTCGAACTCTACAAAAGCAAAACCTTTGCTCCTGTGGGAGAACTTGTCGAATACTATGTTTGCTGAAACAACCTTACCGTACGCAGAAAAAAGCTGCGTTAGTTGGTCGTCAGTCATGTTGAAGGAAAGATTTCCTATGAACAGTTTTTTGGCCATTATTTTTTCCGAAAACTCGGACTTTTAACCTTCTATAATCTGGCCAAGATTAAGGCTAAAACCCCTTGGCCAGTAAAAGTATAACACTTTGGGTTCGAAATACAATAAAATACACTGTGGACAAAAAACCTCACTTACTTTCATCATCGTCAATTTCCCCTAAAGACTCGCCAAAAAAAATTGTTTCACTCCTTCTTAAAAATCGGGGAGTAAAAAAGATCGACGAATTTTTAGATCCCCAGTATCCAGAATTGAAACTACCACTCAAGTCAGCAGTTCGACTTATTAAAGAAACTATTGCCGCCAAAGGCAAAATCCTGATCTACGGTGACTACGATGTTGATGGCATTACTGCTACCGCCATTCTCTGGCAGTCACTTTACCAGCTTTATCCTCAGGTAACCCCTTTCATTCCCCATCGCGAAAGAGACGGGTATGGAACAAAGTCAGAATCGTTTTTTCGGTTTCAGACAGAAAAAAATACTACTTTTGACCTAATTATCACCGTTGATAATGGGATTGTAGCTGAAAAGGAATTAAGCAAAATTAAATCAAAACAGCCCAACCTAAAAATAATCGTCACTGATCATCACCTATCAGACAAGCCACTACTTTCAGCTAATGTCGTTGTTCACACCACTTTAGTTTCTGGAGCTGCCATATCTTGGTTTCTCTCAAAAGAATTTTATAAAGATGCTGACTTAGGACTCGCTGCCCTAGGAGCAGTCTCCGATTGTCTCCCTCTAACAGGCGTAAATCGCTCTTTGGTGGTTCACGGTCTCCAGTCACTTCGTTTAAACCCTTCTCCTGGTATAAAAAAACTAATAAATATCTCCGGTACTAGACAAGACTCACTCTCCACCTACGAACTTGGTTTTCTTCTGGGTCCTCGGATTAATGCTGTTGGCCGTCTTGCCGACCCGACTGAAGCCCTCAGGTTGTTGTGCAGTCAAAACCAGTTGCAAGCAACCAAGTATGCTCAATCTCTAAATTCTACAAACCAGGATCGCCAATCACTTCAGAAAGAAACATTGGAACTGGTTGATAAGTCCATAGATCTTAGTAACAAACTAATTTTTATCTCAGGTGACTACAATCCAGGTATTATCGGACTACTTGCTGGTCGTTTAACCGAAAAATATTACCTACCATCCATAGTTATCAGCACCTCAAGCGAGGTGGCCAAGGGCTCCTGTCGCTCAATTCCTGAACTGAATATCATCGAAGCTTTAAGAGAGTATTCTGACTTGTTTATTGATCTGGGCGGGCATCCTCTTGCTGCAGGTTTTAGTATCAAACCAGAAAACATCAACAAGCTTCAAAAAAAACTATCAAAGTCTATTTTTTCGTTTCTTGGCAAACTATCTTTAGAACCCCATATCGACGTTGACGCTATTATGGACATCGGCGCAGTTACTATAAAAAACATCAATGCAATTCAAAAGTTAGCTCCCTTTGGCATAGGTAATCCAGAACCCATATTTCTTTTCAAAGATGTAACTATGACCAATGTGAAAGCCATCGGCCAGACTGGAGATCATCTAAAATTTAAAGCAGGTTCTCTTGATGCTATCGCCTTCAAAAAAGGGGAGTTGATAGGCAAGTTTTCAAATGACCCTAAAGTCGACATAATCGCCTCGCTGTCATTAAATACTTGGAACAATCTAACCACCCCCCAATTAATTGTTAGAGAAATAATTAAGTCAGGCAGTGATGTTGTATAATAGAAGCTATAAAGCGCAGAAGGTGCCAACAACACCAAGCTGAGGGAAGAAATTTTATTCCGGTAAACACCGGAACGAGAGATTAGAACCCTACGGAAGAATACCGTAAAATTTTCACCGTGTGTCGCCTCTTGGTGGAGCCCGAAAATTTATTTTGGAAATTCCTACCAACTCCGACATTTCGGAGTTATTTTTTTGTAAAATTACAAAATGGAAAGAACATACATTAAAGATGTTGTCAGTGAGATTGATAAAAAAGTATTACTCAAAGGTTGGGTTGCCAACTTTCGCGATCATGGAGCCCTAAACTTTATTGATTTACGAGACTGGACCGGTACTGTCCAGATTGTAACTTCCGAAAAAATAGATATTGGTAAAGAATGGGTGGTGCAAGTAGAAGGAACTGTCGTTGCTCGTGATGAAAAAGCTATCAACACCAAAATCCCAACAGGAACTGTAGAAATAAAAGCCGAAAAAATAACTGTTCTTACCCGTTCCGAAGTTCCCCCATTTCCACTCGATTCTGATGGTACTGAGCTCGATGAATCACTGCGTCTAAAATATCGCTACCTTGATCTTCGTAGAGCCCGTTTGACAAACATCATCAAAAAGAAGCATAGCTACATTCTCGCAGTTCGTAACTGGATGGATAGTGCCGGTTTTACCGAAGTAATCACCCCACTATTAACCAGCTCTTCTCCCGAAGGCGCTCGTGACTTTTTGGTCCCGTCCCGAATTCATAAAGGAAAATTCTTTGTTCTACCCCAAGCTCCACAGCAATTCAAGCAATTATTGATGGTTGGTGGTGTTGACCGTTACTTTCAAATAGCTCCTTGTGCTCGTGATGAAGACCCCAGGGCTGATCGTCATGCTGGTGTCTTCTACCAGATCGATATCGAAATGAGTTTTCCCACTCAAGATGAGATATTTAGTGTCGCCGAAAATTTAATGAAAGACACTTACTCAGTTGTCGCCCCACAGAAAAAGATCGCTACTTTTCCTTTTCCACGAATCTCTTATGAAGATGCCATAAATCGGTACGGTTCCGACAAACCCGACATTCGTTTTGGACTAGAACTTCAAGATGTTACTGATATTCTAAAAAACAAAACCGTATTTAATGTCTTCAACAATGCCGATGTCATAAAGGTTGTTGTCGCCACTGGTGCTGGATCTTTTACCAAACCTCAAATCGACCAACTTGAATCACTTGCCAAAGAAAAAGGCGCTAAAGGATTGGCGTATGCCAAGGTCATAAGTAGTGGACTTGAATCAGGTATTTCAAAATTCTTGTCACCAGAAATTCAATCAAAGTTGATCAAAGAAATCGGTGCAGCAGACGGAGACATCTTATTTTTTGGTGCTGACAAGTTAGTTATCGTCAACAAATCTTTGGGTTATGTCCGCGGTACTCTCGGTGACCTTTTGGGTCTAAAGGATCCCCACAATTTATCTTTTGCCTGGATCACCGGTTTTCCTTTTTACGAAATAAATGACGAAGGTAAACTAGATTTTGGTCACAATCCTTTCTCCATGCCCGAAGGTGGAGCCACTGCCCTCGATTCTCAGGATCCGCTGACTATCAAATCAATGCAATACGACCTTACTCTCAACGGTTATGAACTTGCCTCTGGATCAATCCGTAATCACGAACCGGAAACCATGGTCAAAGCTTTTGAAAAAGTTGGTTATGGCCGCGACGAGGTCATTAAAAAGTTTGGTGGTATGTACCAAGCATTTCATTTTGGTGCTCCTCCCCATGGTGGTTGGGCTATCGGCATTGACCGACTCTTAATGTTACTTCTTGATGAATCAAACATCCGGGATATCTACGCTTTCCCCTTAAGTAGTAATGGAGTCGATTTACTTATGAACGCTCCCAGTGCTGTTGACCAGAGGCAACTCGACGATGTCGGTCTAAAACTAGCTAATGAAGTCAAAAAAAATACCACCAAAACCTAGTCTTTCACCTAAAAGCTATCTTATCGCTGGCGTTGTTATCGCCGGTATTTTGCTGGTAGTAAGTATCCCGTTACTCAGGTACTTTGGTAAGACCCCCATTCCCGCTCAAACCGTCGATCCGTTAAGCGCCTACGCTCACCCGCCAGTTCCCCAGGTTACCAAAGACGCACCACCAACGCTTTTGGCACAGAGTTATATTTTAATTGATAACACCACTAACACCATTTTGTTATCTAAAAATATTAATTATCGGATCTACCCCGCTTCAATCACCAAGTTGGCTACCGCCCTAACCGCTCTAAACATATATCCACTTGATGAAGTAGTGTCAATTGGTTCCACCTATGCTGAGGGAAAAGTCATGGAGTTGTTACCTGGAGAGAAAATATCAGTCCGCTCTTTAGTTACTGCGCTTCTTGTCTATTCAGCCAATGACTCTGCTTATAACCTTGCCCTAAATCACCAGGATGGGGTTCCCGGATTCGTTAAAGAAATGAATTTAATCGCCAAAAAATATAATTTGAAAGATACCAATTTCGTCAATTATGATGGCATTCATTCTCCTTCTCACTACTCAACAGTTTACGATCTGTCTCAACTGGGGAGAATTGCTATAAAAAACCCAGTTATTAGGGAAACTGTCAAAAACAAAAAACTCACCGTCACCGACATCACTGGCAAAATAAGTCATTCACTCGACTCTACCAACGAGCTGCTTGATGTCATCCCCGAAATACAAGGTTTGAAAACCGGATGGACACCAGAAGCTGGGGGCTGTTTTATTTCTCTAATAAACATTGGTGGTCATGAAATGATTGGTGTTGTTGCTCAGTCTGATGAACGCTTCGATGATACTCAAAAAATAATTTCCTGGGCAAAAGAAAATATTAACTGGCTTCCTTATGTGCAAAGTTCCCAATCCTTATAAATTGTTTGGTCAATGATTCCACCTAACTACTTAATAAAATTATCCGTCACCGCCGGCACATAAGCCGCAAATTTTCCATCACCTTCAAATACATATATCGGCTGTAAATAATTTGTCAAACTCACTGGCTCAAAGTAAGCCAGATACATTTTTCTAATGGTTACATTGTTCGTCTCAACATCAGAGGCAGGCCAATAGTTTCCTATTTTCAGGTCATTCCATGCTTGTTCAGGAGTTTTAATTGGGTATGTCGAGAACAACTCTCTGTCGATATTCGCATATTTATAGCTAACTTCTACAATTTTCTTACCCTCCATTTGTGATCCGGTAACTAATACTGAAACTGATGCACCGTTTATGTCTGATGACAAAATTTTAAGATCGTCAGTTATGCTTTTTCTAAAAAAATCAACTTTTATTATATTCGCTTCTGACAATGATGAAACTGACTTAAGTCCCTCAAATCCTATTTTCCAGTAACTAACTTTTCTTTCTCCGCCCTCGGCTATATCAAGTGGAAACTTATTAGCCCCCGCCAAATAACCCTTTGCTATTGTAACCGCCTCTTCCTTAGTCGGCATTTTTTCCGGATTTAGAAGTAGTTGATCATTCTCGTATGGATATCGCAGCATAAAACTCCCATCCAAAACATTCATGGTCAGAGTTTGATTAAGTGAATCATTTTTAAATTCATAAACTCCGTATTTTACTTCGCTTGGCTTGGTAGCAAATCCAAAATCCTTAGCGGTGATAGTGTCTTGGTCTAGTGCCAAGAATGTATTATCAGGTCGGGTGATTACATAAACTTTTGCCTGATCTTTGTAAACCGGAAATTTGTCATTAGGCAGTTCTGCGGTAAAGTTTTTTTTCTCAAACTTTTTCTCCGGGAAAACAGTTTTGGGTAAAAGACCGAATTTTACATCAGGTGGTACGTAGGGAGGGTGGGCTTTCAAATATGCGGCAATACCCACTCCAATAATGATGTAGGCGAATGTAAACCCCAAAATGCCGACACCTCCGTATTTTATTAACCTTCTTGAAACAAAAGCCGTGTAGGTCAGAGACATAAAATAATTCTACACTATAAATAATGCTAAAATCACCTATGACTGAACCTGTCCGCACCCGCATCGCCCCATCTCCCACTGGCGAATACCATATTGGGCATTTACGTACCTGTCTTTATGACTATGCTTTTGCCAAACAACAAGGTGGCCAGTTTGTCCTAAGAATCGAAAACACCGATCAAAAACGATATTCACCTGGTTCCGAAAACAGAATTCTCCAGGACATTCGGGATTATGGTCTCACTTGGGATGAGGGTCCTGACATTGGTGGTCCTTTTGGCCCATACATTCAAACCGAAAGGCTTAATCTATATCAGAAGTACCTCAAACAATTACTCGATGACGGCCATGCTTATTATTGTTTTTGTTCCCAGGAAAGATTGGATAAGATGAGGGAAACTCAAAAAGCAGCCAAGAAGATACCAAAATACGATCGTCACTGCCTACATCTTTCCCCAGAAGAAATCAAAAAGAATCTCGACGATGGGCAATCTTTTGTCGTTAGAATGAGAGTTCCTGACAACCAAGTAATATCTTTTAACGATGCAATCCGAGGAAAAATAAATATCAACACCAAAGATATGGACGATCAGGTTCTCATGAAATCTGATGGTATTCCAACCTACCATTTTGCAGTAGTAGTCGATGATCACCTCATGAATATTACCCATATATTTAGGGGGGAAGAATGGATAACCTCCACTCCAAAACAAATCCTCTTATATCAGTTCTTTGGTTGGAGTGTCCCCGTTTTCGCCCACCTCACTGTTCTACTAGACCCTAGTGGCAAAGGTAAGATGAGTAAACGTAAGGGGAGTGTCTCTGCTCGAAGTTTTCTTGACGACGGCTATCTTCCAGAAGCTTTACTCAACTTTTTGATGCTTCTTGGTTGGAACCCTGGAACAAATCAAGAAATATTTTCTCTTGAAGATTTCGTAAAACAGTTCTCATTAGAACATCTTCACAAAAAATCTCCTATTTTTGATCGCAAAAAACTTGATTATATTAACGGCATTTATATCCGCCAGAAAACCGATGGTGAGCTGCTCCCGTATTTCAAAAAATTTCTCCATGCTGCCACAGATGATCAGTTAGCGGTACTCATTCCCGTACTAAAAGAAAGAACCGTCAAATTCTCTGATCTAAAAGAAACAGTCAGATTTTTATTCGATGATGTTGTTTACGACAAAGAGCTTTTACTCAAAAAGGGGACTGCCCCAAAAGTCGCTGTGGACATGCTTGCCAAAACCAAAGCTCTGTTTGCCGATTTCTCAGACCTACAAAATCGGATTACCAACCTCATAGCATCAAACAACTGGAATGTCGGCGAATACTTTATGGTTTTAAGAGTCGCTATCTGTGGCGTTGCCTTCACTCCACCTCTGGTCGAGTGTTTACCCGCGTTAGGTCAAACATCAGCTATACGAAAAATCGATATTGCTCTTGGTTTGTTAAAATAGTCTGTGTTGGGGTATCTATTTTTATTCTTTCTGTTTTCTGTCCGGGACGTTTTGGCGCAGACACCGTCGTCCTCTATTACACCTTCGCCTACCGCTACACCTTCGCCTACCGCCACCCCTACTCCTAATGCTTCGGCTAGTATTGTCCTAAGTGAATTCATGGCCAATGCCTCACCTGAGTGGGTCGAAATTTATAACAAAAGTAATTCTCCTAAAAGTATTACTGGCTGGAAGATAAAAGATTCTACCGAAAACTCCAAAACAATTCCTTCAACTACCATACCTGCTTTCGGTTATTATGTTTTTGAATTCAGTAATTATTTAAATAACGATTCTGTTGACCAGGTTCGGTTAGTCGATGACACTGGGTTAGTGGTTGATTCAACTTCATATTCTTCTGCTTCTCAAGTTTATAGCTGGTCGAAAAACACTTCTTGGTGCCTGACCGTTCAATCAAAAGGTTCGGGTAACAATTCTTGTCTGGCTGCCACCCCGACTCTGACCCCAACAATTACTTCTACACCTTCTCCCACTCCATTGCCTTCTAGTACTCCCGGTCCTACCGCACTACCCTCAAGTACACCCACTCCTTATCCCACCTCTACCCTCATCCCCTCTATTGCTTCAATCCCCACAGAATTGCCAGAGCCTACTCCTATAATCGAACCGACCCCCGAAATCACTGGAAGTACCTTGGGCGACACTATTAATGATCAAAGTGGGATTAGCGATTTGATTTTTCCCACCCCAACGCCCAAAATAAATAATGTCACCAAAGCTTTCACTTCCCCAACTATCCTGGCAATTGTTTTCATAGGAGTAGGTGGATTCCTGTTGTTAATCCCGGTGATTATGATTAAATTAAGGCAATGAAAATATTACCTTTGGTAAAATTCATTCCCGCAATTCTTTGGATGTCTTTCATTTTTTATCTATCGTCTCGGTCCACCGCTGGAGTCGGATATACTGGATTTGAGCGGTTTTTGTTATTCAAAACACTCCACCTTATTGAGTACGCTGTTCTGGCCATCCTGATCTATTACCCCCTAAAAAAATATCCACCTGCCATAGTCTACTCATATCTCTACGCCATCACCGACGAGATTCATCAAGGATTTACTCCTGGCCGTGGTCCCAAATTCACCGATACTCTAATCGATCTAGCTGGTATTCTAATCGGTGTCTTCATTCTCCGCCTTATTCATAAGTCATACATCATACTTCATAAATCAAAGTAAATTAGTTACACTGAATCGTGACCAAACTAGTCAAACTTCTCTTTTTCCCCCACGAGGACAATAACCATAAAGCATTTTTAATCCAACCGGGTTATATTGGCCTTCTAATTGGTGTCTATCTCTTAAACCAGTCATTTATTCGCACCCTGACAATAGCTCGACCTGGAGTCTTGGGTTATTCATCAGAAATCACCGCTCAAAAAGTTATTGACCAAACAAACGCTCGCCGTGCCCAAGCCGGACTTGCCCCGTTACTACTCAACCCAGTATTGTCTCAATCAGCCGCCGCCAAAGCAGACAATATGTTTGCCGAAAACTACTGGTCTCACAACTCTCCTTCTGGTAAAACACCATGGGATTTCTTCAAAGCAGTCAAATACCAATATTCAGTGGCCGGTGAAAACTTAGCTAAGGACTTCTACGACACCGATTCTATGATGCGAGCCTGGATGAACTCTCCAACTCACAAAGCAAATATAGTAAATACAAAATATCAAGAGATAGGTATTGGGGTAGTCAATGGAGTTCTCCGTGGAGTCAAAACGACCTTAGTTGTCCAGCACTTTGGTACACCACTTTCGAGTCAAGTCAGAGCAGCTGATACTTCAAACAATCAAACAGATGAAATCGCCATCGCAACCAACGAGCCACCCGTCACTGAAACCGTACTAGCTGAAGTCTCCGCTCCAGCGGTAACACCCTCGTTCATGATAAGCCCACTTCAAATCAGTCAACTTGTCGGTCTGGCTATGTTTATAGTTATTATAGTCACTCTAATTATTGACATCATTTCTTCAATGAAAACCAAGAACCATCGACTGAGTAGTTCATCATTAAGTCATGTTGGTTTCTTGGCGATTATTCTGATGCTTTTGCTATTTACCCGACAAGGTAATATCCTCTATTAATGATCAAAAAACTTGAAAATATAATTCTTGGTTTTATTTTGGTTACTGGTCTCTTTCTATATATCTATTTTAGGAACAATAGCCACTATCAACGTAATATTATCTATCTGACTGGTGGCTCATACTTTCTCTGGAGCCTCTACCATCACTATCAAAAAGGGGATCTGCACCTATCTATTATTATCGAATACTTAATAATAATTTTATTTGCCCTGGTGGTTATTTCCTCGACTTTTCTCTAGTAACGTCATTCTGCCATTCCTCGATTTTCTTCGGATCACCCGATAGTAGTACTTCTGGTACAGTTTCTCCATTAAATTCTCTTGGTCTGGTGTACTGCGGATACTCAATATACCCTTCAGTCGAAAAACTTTCTCTCGTAGATGACTCATCTTTACCCAAAACACCTGGTAATAACCTACTGACGCTATCAATTACTACCATTGCTGGAATTTCCCCTCCGGTTAGGACAAAGTCTCCTATTGATATTTCCTCATCTACCAAACTGCTGACTCTTTCATCAAAACCTTCATAGTGACCACATACTATCACCAAGTTCTTGTAGCCAGAAAGTCTTTTAGCATCAGCCTGAGTATATCTCTTCCCTCTCGCGCTCATCAACACCACCCTAGCACCCTCCTTTTTAACGTCTTTTAGTGCCTTGGCAATCACATCAACGCGGATCAACATTCCTACTCCGCCTCCAAACGGGCGATCGTCTACAGCTCCATAGCTATTCCACGCCCACTGGCGCATGTCGTGAGTATGGATTTCCACAACTCCCTTTTCGACAGCCCTCTTTACCATACTCTCTGCAAATGGCCCCTCAAACATTTTTGGAAACAAAGTCAGTACATCAAATCTCATAAGCGATGTTATCATATGCCATGAGAATAGGACTTGTTATAGAAGACGGCGAAAAACAAATCGGCTTTTACCCCACATCTATTCCACGATCACCAATCTCAGATACCTCCTTAACTATCTCTCGAGATTTTATTGGCGGTACGGTCACTATTAATGATGGAGACAGTGTTGTGACTAGGCCAATAAAATCCTTACTAAAAAAACCTGTCCTAATTAACTCACGAATGGTTTCCGGTACTTTAGCCAAAATAAAAGCTATAGAAACCTTCCACGGACTCCAAAGCTGAACAAGGAGCTAGACATTACATCTTCTAGCGAAGGTAAGTAAGTTGTCAGCTGTTCGTTCATCATCTGGCAAAAATGACAGTACTTCTTGAGCCAATGAATCTGGAGATCTTCCATCTTTTCTTCTTCTAATTTCGCCATCAACTACTGGATATGCTGAACTACCATACACAAGCAGTGTTATTTCACGTGCAGTTCGAGACTTGCGGTTTCTACCATTTGATCGACTCATAAATTCAGTTAATCTCAATCCTTCTAGGCTCCTGTGTCCATTGCTTTGCATCTCCAACTCAACTTCCGCCATGACAGCTTTCTCATATTCTTCATTGTCGAACTTGGACTGTCTTGACATTCTTTTTTTCATACACATACAAAATTTTATTTTGCCCTTTGAAATTAATTTTATCAGTTTTAATATCCAGACCCAATTTTCTTCCATAGTCAACAAGTGACTCAAACCAGTCAATGTTAGGTTTGATCTCGATCGGCTCGTCTACAACGCAGCAGGGGAGCAGAACAAACTTTTTGCCATATTTTTTACAAGCATCTATTATTTTCATGTTAACTCCATGAGCATGCAAACCAATTAGCAAATCATAGTCTTTAGCCATTTCTGGCTCAAAATGTCTAACCCTCCGTGGAATACTCATTGCCTCCTTTTTACTCACCAATACCCGCTTACCTGTCTCAATATTTTTGTACTTACTAAATGGTTGCGGTACAAATGGGTCGATCACAGTGCATTTCCACCCTTGGGAATTTAGCAAGTATGCCAACAATCCCTTGCTCCCTCCCACATCCGCCGCTAATTGCGGCTGATAATGATCGGTCAACCATTTTGTCAGCAACTGAAATCTAAACTTATGATCCATGGATCTCATCTTCATATCCGTATTTTACCCAACAAATCAGCTTTTTTAGAATTTAGGATTTGGGATTTAGAATTTTCCCTGTTTTGGGTTATACTTTTAACATGAAAACCAGCCAAGAGACAGCCGTCATTGTAATTCCAACCTACAATGAAGCCGGAAGTATCGGTGAGATGATTGATCATCTTTGTACCAAGACCTTCCCCTCTCTTAATAAAAAGTGGGACATGAAAATATTGGTAGTCGATGGCAACTCACCAGATGGTACCAGTAAGGTTGTTTTTGAAAAGACCAAAAAATATAAAAATGTCTTCCTTCTCACTGAGACTTCGAAGGATGGGATTGGAGCTGCCTATCTTAAGGGCTTCAAATATGCCCTAGAAAAACTAGCTGCCGATTATCTATTCGAATTTGATGGCGACTTCCAACATCCTCCGGAAACTATTCCTCTAATGCTCGACGCTATGGACGAAGGCTACGACTATGTTATCGGTTCTCGCAAGATAAAAGGCGGCAGCAATCCCAAGGGCTGGGGTTTCAAGCGTCTTTTCTTCTCCGAGGCCGGCGGCATGACTGCCAGGTTTATTCTCTTTTTCCCATTCAAGAACTTCTTCAAAGTTACCGATCCAACCACTGGCCTCAAAGTTACCCGGGTCAAAGGATTCGCCGACAAACTAAATCTTGATTTTTCACATCTTTACACCAAAAGTTTTGGATACAAACTTCAGCTTCTTTTCGAGACCCTAAAAATGGGTGCCCGCTTCAAAGAGGTTCCCTTGGTGTTTAATGTCCGTAATGCAGGTGAATCAAAAATTGAACCTCAGACTGCCAAAGATATTCTGCTGGTAGCCATAAAAATTCGTTGGTTTGATGATTTCACTCAAAAATTCCTCAAATTCGGCATTATTGGCGGTTTTGGCTTTGTGGTTAATGTTGTTGGTGCCAAGTTTTTTAAATCTGTTTTAATTACTCCAGATTCAAACATCAGTCTTCTAAATGGAGTTTGTAACGCTTTGGCTTCAGAGTTAGCCATTATTTCCAACTTTACCTTCAACAACATTTGGACTTTTTCCAATGAAAAAATCACCAGTCCTGGCGCACTTTTAACAAAGTTCCTCACCTTTAACTTCTCTTCGCTTATCACCGGGATCGTTATTCCCTCGGTTGTTATCGCCGTACTTACCTCAATGTTTGGCGATTACCTCTTCCTCTACCAGGTTATTGCTATTTTTGGACTAACTATTCCCCTCAACTGGATGGTCTACAACACCATCATCTGGAAGAAAAAATAGTTTTTAGGCAACAGTAAGCACTTTGCCTTCGGTTTTCGCCACCAACTCATCAAAAGTAAGTTCAAACACTGCATTATTCTTGCCGGCAGCTGCATAGATACGATCATATTTTGACAAATCAATATCAATTATTGTTATTGGTGTAACTTTGTGACCCCAAGGTGCGACACCTCCGATGACATAACCCGACATTTCTCTCACATATTCAGCATCCGCTTTGAGAATCTTTGTTCCGATCGCATTATTGATCTTAGTTTCATCAATTCTATTCACCCCTGAGGCTACCACCAAGACCGGCTTTCCTGCCTCAGTTTTGAAGACTATCGACTTCGCAATTTGGCCAATTTCGCACCCCAGAGCATCTGCCGCATCCTGAGCAGTTCTAGTCAATTTTTCAAATTCTATAACCTTAAAATTATCTGCAAAAAACATAATCTTTGATCACAAATATACAACTCACCTAGTTTACTACAAATAGCTTGTTGCTTTCCCACTTCTGTTGTCATAAATTTACTTAATGACAAAAACAACCCCATCTCAGAGCTCTTCTTCAGACTTTCGCACCATGTTCAATCAGTTGGAAGTCCTCTTTGATGAATACTTAGGTAAAAAAGCACCCGCTTTACCAGCAAATGTCAAAGAGCTAATAGTCAAATACTCTCCCTACATCTCTTTGGTCGTAATTATCTTCACCCTCCCAGCCATCCTGTTTGCATTAGGTCTTGGAGCACTTTTGACCCCCTTTGCTTTTATGGGTGGTGTTCGTTATGGTTTTTCCTTTTCATTTTCGACCCTATTCCTACTTGCTACACTTATTCTTGATATTGTCGCAATTCCAGGTTTGTTTGCTCGTCAACTCTCTGGATGGAAGAAAATTTATTTAGCCACACTTCTTGGAGCTGTTCATTCATTATTGAATTTTCAGCTTGGTAACATGGTTATCGGAACCGCGATTTCCTTGTATTTTCTTTTCCAGGTCAAAAGCTATTATAAAAATTAGCCTAAATCGTCCGAACACTCAATCTATTTGCCGGTCCCTGTCCAAACCAAGAGTCACCGTGTACTACCACGACAGTATCCTTAGAATGCAACAGCCCATCTTTTTTTAAGTCTGAAAATATTGGATCTTCGGTTGCGTACGCCTCAGTCAGGAAGTCTTTATAATAGGGGATTACTCCGTAAGATAGGCATAACTGGTTCAACACCTTTTTGTCGTTACTTATGGCGATTATTGGTACTCCAAGTCTATAACGCGACATCATTTTCGTCGTCGTCCCTCCTCGAGTAAAAGTTAATACCGCTTTAATAGGTTTATCCAAATCGTCCTTAGTCATCCTGGCAGCAGATTCTGTTAATGCATCTGTTAGTGTTTTTGCACCTAAGTTTATTGTTCTAAGTTCACCTGTCGTCTCACAAAACTTGGCAATTTTAGCCATAACCATAACTGCTTCAACTGGGTGATTACCTAAAGCTGTTTCTTCTGACAACATGACGGCATCTGTCCCATCAAACACCGCATTTGCCACATCGGTTGCCTCAGCCCTAGTCGGAGTCATGTTTTTAGTCATTGAGTAGAGCATCTCAGTGGCGACAATCACTGGTATACCTGCAGTTCTAGCCGCGTCAACTATCTTTTTTTGGAAAAAAGCCAACTCTTCTATGGGAGTTTCTCTACCCAAATCACCTCGAGCTACCATTAGCCCATCGGCCACCTCAATAATATTGTTGAGTTCCGTCATCGCATAACCATTTTCGATTTTGGCTATGATCTTGGTCTCTATTTTTCGTCTCCTAAGTCGATTCTTTAGTTCAATTATGTCTTTTGCACTCTTTAGATATGACAGCGCAATGTAGTCAAAATCAGTAATCTCAACCAGAAAATCATTTCTAGGCACATCAATAATTATTCCTGCCCGAATTCCGAGTCGCTTGGCGCACCTTCTGATTTTAGCGATCTTATCGTTATGCCACTCGTTAGGGCTATATTTCATGTTAAATCTAAACATGTTGGCGCCCCCTAGTAGTAGTTTTGAGATTATTTTCTCAGTCTCAGTAGCTGGACCTATAGTCGCTACTATCTTGGTTCTTTTGTCTATTTTTTGCATTTTTTCCATAAACCTAGTTGATTATCTTTTGCATAATTTTGAGCATCTAATAATCGCTGATAATATTTTACATCAGGCGGGTATGTTGCTACCGATCCAAAACCTTGTTTGACCAATTCTTCGTTAATTAAAGTTTCCTTAATCCACACATATCGTAGCAGTCTGCCATATTTATCCTTATCACTAACATCTTTTTCCAAAGTAACCGCCTTACCTTCAACCAGGCTTTTATTAAACTCATATGCCTCAATTCCAAAACACTCAACTCCTTTCCTTGGATCCTTAGTTTCTGGAGTATCAACTCCTATATAACGGACTTTTTCACCATTTTCAATTTCGACAGTGTCACCATCAACCGCTCGTGTAACCACCATATTGTTTTTCGACAGCGGCTTTTCAGGTATTATTATTTTTACTTCAGTGAGGTTTTCTTGGATTTTTGGACCAATCAATATCGCGATGATAACAACAAAAAATACAAATAGCCATCCATACTTCTTTTCACTCATACCAAAAATTCTATCAAAATAGAGCTTACTAGTGATATCATCTATGTATTATGTCAAGGTACCTCATCAATGGCGGCCGGCCACTCCACGGCGAAGTATCAATTAGAGGGGCCAAGAATGCTGGCTTTAAGCAAATAATTGCCTCACTGTTATCAGAAGAAACAACTCATCTAACCAATGTTCCTAGCATAACCGACGTCCATATAACTCAAAGCATTGCTGAGAGTCTGGGTTCAAACTTTGTCAAAATCGGTCCGCATGGGCTTGAGGTCACGACCCCAAAAATCACTAGTTCAGTTGTCCCGCAAGGAACCGGTGAAAAATCTCGCTCTTCTTTTATGTTTGCTGCGCCACTTTTAGCCCGTACAGGGGAGGCCACCATCCCCATCCCTGGAGGGGACAAATTAGGCGCCCGCCCGCTTGATCGTCTTTTTGAGTGCTATCGTCAGATGAATATTAAGGTAGAAGAAAGCGGTTCCAAAATCCATTTTTCTACCACCGGCATCCAGGGGACTGTCTACAAATTTGAAAAACCTTCGCATACAGTTACCGAAGTCATACTTATGACCAGCGCTGTTGCCCGCGGTGAAAGTACCATCCACAACGCCGCTCTAGAACCAGAAATTGACGATCTTATCGAGATGCTCAACTCGATGGGAGCTAAGATTACCCGTGACCCTGTCGATCCCAAGATTATCCGAATCAAAGGCGTTCCTTTTCTGAATGGGGCTCACCATCAAGTGATCGCCGACCGTAACGAATCAATCACCTTTGCCTGTGCCGCGTTAAGTACTCGTGGTTCAATCAATATTCTTCGGATTGAGCCAAAAATTATCGAAACCTTTCTTCGAACTATTGAAACAATGGGCGCGCATGTCGATCGTGGTCGCGACGAAGTTTCCATTACTTGGTTAGCTCCACTTAAAGCAATTGACATCGAGACCGAACCTGAGCCTGGTTTCATGACCGATTGGCAAGCGCTTTTTAGTTTGGTTATGACCCAGTCAATTGGTTGTAGTACTATTATTGAAAAAATATTTCCTTCCCGTTTTCAGCATATTGAAACCTTAGACCAGATGGGTGCTAAGACTAAGTTGTTTAACCCGGAGGTGTCCGACCCCTCAACTTATTATCACTTCAACCCAGAATCAGATTTGCCAACATACTTTCATGGAGTCAAAATTTATGGACCATGTAAACTATCCCCAGTAAACATTACTGTTAAAGATCTAAGAGCGGGTGCTTTGGCTACTCTCGCCGCACTTACGGCCACAGGACAGTCAGTTATCGAAAGAGTGGAATATATTGAGCGTGGCTATGAAAGGTTAGCTGAAAGGCTCTTAGCTCTTGGGGCCGATATCAAGTACATCAAGACCTAACCATGTTTCGCCGACCCATTTTTCTCTACCTCATCTCTATTTTATTTGCTGTACTCATCGTTTCATTGATATTTTCTTTTATTTACAAATTTAAAATTAAAAATTATAAATTACCACCAACGACACCTATTGTCGTTGTGGTTCCCTCTCCCACCCCCGACCCTCTAGCCCCAATCTCTATTTTGTTAATGGGCTACGGAGGTGTTGGCCATGACGGTGGATCACTGACCGATTCAATTGTTTTGGCTAATATCAAGCCAAAAGAAAAAAAGATTACCCTAATTTCCATTCCCCGCGACCTCTGGGTATTAGTCGATGATAGCCAGGTGGAGCCGCTCTACTCCAAAATAAACTATGCCTTTCCTTTTGGTGGCGGTCAAAAGTCAAAAGAAATTGTTTCTCGTATCACCGGCATCAGCCCAGACTATTTTTTCGCAGTCGATTTTGCCGGTTTTTCAAAGGCAGTCGATCAAATTGGTGGAATTGATCTAAAAATTACCCGTCCTTTTATCGATAACTTCTATCCACTCGATATTGGTGCCACCGACTCTTGTGGCAAAACTCCTGAAGAAATAACCGCCCTCGAGGCCACTCTGTCAGGGGATCGTCTCGACCAACAGTTCAGCTGTCGCTATGAGCAGTTGGTATTTGATGTTGGCACTACTCACCTCAACGGCATCACTGCGCTAAAATATGCCCGCTCTCGTCATTCAGAAACCTCCGGAGGAGATTTCAACCGCAGCGACCGCCAACGCCAGGTTGTGGTCGCCATTCGTGACAAATTTTTGAAACTGGGAATTATTACCAAAATCATTCCTATTTATCAAACAATAGTTGCTCACACCCAAACAGATCTTGGTATAAATGACATTCAAAAGCATATCTTCAAAACCGGGGAGTATTCCAGATATTCTGTGGAGTCAATCTCCCTAAATGATAAGAATGTTTTGACCCAATCATTTACACCCAAAGGCCAGTCTATTTTGATGCCAAAGTTAGGGGTAGAACAATATTCAGAAATTCAGGCGTACATAGCTTCCTCTTCTGCTATTTCACGCTAGTTACTATGGTTGCTGCAATCATTTCCGGAACATTTTTATCCAGAATACTTGGCAACAAATTATTAGCGGTTAGGTTCGGTAAATTATATTCATAAATAGCCTTAGCTGTCGCAAGTTTTATCTCTATCGTCGCTTTAGTAATCTTGGCCGCCAACAAACCCTTAAATACTCCCGGGTATGCCAGAGCGTTATTGATTTGGTTATCAAAATCAGATCTACCAGTTGCTACTATCATTGCTCCAGCAACTTTTGCCAAGTCAGGCATAATTTCTGGAGTCGGGTTAGCCATCGCAAACACAATTGGGTCTTTGTTCATTGATCTGATCATATCTTCTGTCAGTGAGTTGGGTGCAGATACTCCTACAAAAATGTCAGCTCCAACTAATCCCTCTTGGATGGACATGGTTTTTGTCTGTCCAGTCAGTTGAGCCATCTCCATCTTATATTTATCCAAATCAGTTCTATCAGTCGACACCAGGCCTTTTGAGTCAAACAATTTGATATCACTAACCGGCAGTTCCGACGCCTTAATAAGTCGGGTTATTGCATTTCCAGCCGCCCCCGCTCCAGTAATCACCACTTTTAAGTTTTTACTTTTAACTTTTAATTTTTTATTTTTTATTTTTATCGCCCCCATTAGTGCTGCTAAAGTCACAATTGCTGTTCCATGTTGATCATCGTGAATAATGGGGATTGGCAACTCATCACTCAATCTTTTTTCAATTTCAAAACATCTTGGTGCCGAAATATCTTCTAGATTTATGGCTGCAAAGTTTACCGATATTGCTTTTACAATTTTGATAATTTCTTCAGTGTCCTGAGTGTCAAGACAGATTGGGAAAGCATTTAGCCCAGCAAACTCCTTAAAAATTACACACTTACCTTCCATCACTGGAAGTGCTGCCTTGGCACCTATATTTCCAAACCCAAGAACTGCGCTTCCATCAGATATTACAGCTACCATTTTTCCGGCAATTGTATATTCCCTTACCGCATCAGGATTATCTTTAATTACCATGCATATCTTACCTACATTTGGGGTGTAAATATTTGACAAATCTTCCTTTGTATTTACTTGCACTGTCGGCACAATCTCTAACTTACCAGTATTTTTTTTATGAATTTCAAATGTGTCTGTCATATGTCTCAGTCTCTAAATTTTCCTAATAATATTTTCAAAGATTATTCAATACAACTTTACCTCAGATCAATAATATTTTGGCTATTTTATCACCATATAGTAGATAGAACCAGGATACATTCTGAATGCAGATTTTTTATCAGGTCCCCACACGAACCTAACCCCCAGTTTCTTTTCGCAACCGACGCAAACCAACTCCTTATTCTTTTTTAGGTTTATATTATCGAGCATCGAATCAAAAAATATCTTGTCTATCGGGCCATTACCACTTTTGTTGTACGTCATCTGGGTAGTTTTACAGTTTACACATTTTATTTCCACTTCAAGTCTTCGTGGATTTCTTCCCTTCGGATATCGATCGTAAGAAAATAATTTTTTAATATTGGCTACCATATTCTGAGTGTATTATAGCTGTTTTAGAAGTTCTAAGTTACCAGAGATCAAGGCATCTTTTTTCTCTCTAGACCACCCCTTTATTTGTTTTTCCCTTCTCATAACATCAACTCTTGAAGAATATTCTTCTTTGTAAACTTTGCCCCATAAAGCGAGTGCTGTTGGTGATCAACAATTCTCAGCGAGCTCTCTAGGCGAGTCGAAAGGTTAAGGCTGTACGTACAAATTCGAACGTATTTTCAAAATGGACTCTCGCCCCGCATCGCCGCGGGTGGGGGCGCGGCGAAAAAAGCGGGGCTCGATTGAACAAAACTGTCGGCTCGAAACGCAAAAATTTATTCAGTACTTAAACATTAACGTATATATCAACAAAAGTGTTACAATCGGATGAATTTGAAAAAATATGAACAAACAATACTTTTTTGTGATCATTGAATATTTATGAAAAATAGGTGATTTTTTTATCAAAACGGAAGTAGGAAGAATTATTGGATTGCTTACAGGTGTGGTTGTATTTATTAAAACAATTGGTATTTGGGAAAAATTGATCAATGTCATCAAAAATATCTTCATATTTTTGACCATAGTATTGCCATTACCATTTTTTAACATCCCTGTCTATTTTTGGATAATTTTACTTTGCGTAATTTTCTGGTTATTCAATCAATCAAGACTTTTAAAATTAGTTTCTGGAGAATTTTATGACGACTTTAGAAGTGGATTAAATAATTGGGAGTATGGCGGAGAGGGTTGGAAGACTGAATTTGAAAATGGCACCCCCTTGTTGAGTGTATCTGAGTCTCAAGATGGCGGAATAAGTAAAAAAGGGTTTAGTTGGAATGATTATCAATTTAGTTTTAAAACTAAAATAATAAGTAAAAATTCTGGATGGATAATAAGGGCTGAAAATAGAAATAAATATATAATGATACAACTGTGGATGGAGAAATTGGACAGCCCAAAAATAAGACTACATTATAGAGTTCCTCCAAGTAGTGAAAGACAAATTCAATGGATAGTTGCGGAGGAAATAGCCATTAGTTCAGATAAAAAAATTAAGATTCTTGAGTGGGTTGACGTAAGGATAGCAGTACTGGGAAGTACTATTGATATTTATCTTAATAACCAACATTGTGCACATTACTTTATACCAGATCCAATCAGGTGGGAGAATAAATTTATAACGATTGCAGAAGAAGGAAGACCGAGTGAAAAAACATATATTGATTCCATCAATTATCCTGTGGGAAGAATCGGTTTTAGGTGCTCAGGTGGTGCAGAGCACGCACATTTTAGAGAAGTCAGAGTAAAACCGCTGCTTTGAGATTTAGGTAACAGGTTTAATTCGATTGTTTTCGTCTTTGTAGACTCATCAGTCCCGCAATTCGGGATAACAATTTCCTCTTGGCACAACCAACGCTTGGGTCCCCTTGAGGGGACCCACTCGTCGTTTTTTTTGTTGTGCCTTGAGGGCGATAGGAATTACTGCACAATGATGGTGACTGTAATCGTTTCTGTTGTTGCAAGATTGACATAATCTTCGCCAGTTACGATAATCGTGAATGTCTGCCCAACAGCATCTGCGGGTGCATTTGCTTTCAGTAATCCCGATTGAGCAGCATAGAAATCATCTGAGGTAATCCAACTCGGAAGGTTTGAGTATTCGTAATGACCATTCCCATTGGGGATGTTTGAACCGATGGATATCCAAGATTCTTGTCCAGCACTCACGACAGCTGTAGCGGTTAAGTCATAGTGCACTGTGTGAGGTATTTCAACTGTGTACACCAGAGTGATAACTTCATCACCTGATATGGAGGTTGCCTCGCAGGTGAATTCGCCTTCAACATCAGCAGAAGGGTATGAATCAATTGTTTGACTACCCAATGTCAGCCATGAGGGGCAGTCGGAAGACAAATTGTAGCCACCTGTAGTTGCAAATCCAGCAACTTTCAAATCCAGTGACTTGCCGAGACCTGCGGCAACTCTGATGTATTGAGTGCTGGTGATAACTGAGGCAGTGTCTTGGGGGGTGCTTGTGGCGGAAGGCGCGCAAGCAGTCATGATAATCGTCATGGCTACGAATGCAAAGAGCAGGGAACGTACGGTATTGCGGGACATGGCTTCTCCTTTTGAAGTCGAACAAAATTGTGGGAAATACTTGGACTCTTTATTAGAAAACAACCGAGTTGTTTTTACTAATTAAAAAGCCCAAATACTTGCTTAAATCGCCATTCCTATCCTAATTATTAAAGTGCATCTGAACAGAAAATACATAGCTAATATGTAAACCTATTCGTCCATATTTTAACATAACTAGACATAAAAAACAATGTTATAAGATATATAGAATATTTTCTTAATCGCGAGCGTAAAAATAATTGCGATGATTTATCAATCATCGCCAAAACCGTCGGCTCGAACTACTTTTTATTGGATAAAACCATACTCCCAAAATATCAAAATGACGGATTCTTGGCGCTGGCCAATCCTGTGCGCCTGTCCGCCTCTGGCGGAGGCGTGGCCTGCGCCATGGCAAAAATCATGCGATTTGCAAAAACTGTTGAGGCTGTACGTACAAATTCGAACGTATTTTAAGAAATTATAACAGTCGCCCCGCTCGTCCCGTCGCCGGTCGGGACGAAAAACGCGGGGCTCGATTGAAAATTATTTTTTGCGCGCGCGATTTTAAGAATTGTTGGAACTATTAAGATATAATCAAAACATGAAGTTGACCTCAAATCTCATCAAATATTACCTGTGGCAATTCATTTCTGGTTTTTATTTTATCTACACTCTCCAAGCACTGTATTTACTTAGTAAGGGTATTACACCGACACAATTAGCTCTATTTGCCAGTGTCACGGCCATTTCGTCAACTGCTCTCGAAATCCCCACCGGATTTATTGCAGACAAATTTTCTCGAAAATTATCCGTATCACTTGGGTTTTTTTGTAGTGGCTTGGCATATCTTGGTTTTATATTTATCACTAATTTTTATGGATTATTGATAATTTCGTTTTTACTGGGACTAGCAGAAGCTCTAAAAAGCGGTGCCGAGGAATCATTAATTTACGATGATTTAAAATCATTAAACCAAGAATCAGATTATTTGAAAGTCACATCAAAGGGAACAACTATCGGTACAGTCTCGGGAGCAGTGGCCACATTTTTAGGGCCGATACTTTTTGTAATTCACGCCACAATTCCATTTATTTTAAGTTCCATAACTCACTTATTGCTCGGTGTGTTAATTCTTAGTTTTACTGAATCTAGAAATTCATCCGAAGTTAAGGAAGAAGTAAAAGTAATGGGAGGAGTAATGGCAATCTTAAAAAACAAATATGTTCGCTTGATTGTCTTGATGGATACAATTTTACTTGTTTTTGTAAATATCTATTATCAGGTTTTATTTTTTCCAAAGATTAATGGTTTGGGTTTAGATGTTCAGTATTTAGGAACTTTAGATGTAATCAATATCGTCTTAATGTCGGGGATGTTTATTATTTTGCCACGGTTAGTATTAAAGAATGAGAAAAACAATTTAGTCCTTTACACCATGTTGCCGGTATTATTTTTCATTTTGTTTGGACTTAGTAACAAGCTAATACCAGCCTTAATTTTTGGTGTAGTTTTTGATTTAGTTTGGTCAGCCAGAAAGCACATTTTACCTACAATTACCAACCGACATTTCAATTCCAGTGACCGCGCATTAAGTATTTCTAGTATGAGTTTTATTAGCAATCTCTGCGCGGCAATATTTGTCCCAATTGCTCTAATCTTGTTTAATGTAAGTTATTATTACACTTTAATACCGGCAGTCTTTATTATATTTCTACTTTATATTTACCCCAAGAATCAAAACTCATAAACAATATCGTGTTTCGAGTCTGGTTTATTTCCAATTAGGGTAGTCAATAATTTGTAGGAATTCTTGATATACCACCCTTAGTTCTTTTGATATGTTAATTAGGTCATCTCGTTTTGCAATGAATCTTCGATTGTGTGCGCTCAAATCTCCAAACCTCTTAATTTCTTTAAGGCCACTTTTGCAATTCCGACTTAAGTTAAAACTAGCCTCAGCTACAGCAAGTCGAATCAAATCCTCAAGATAATAAAAGTCACCTTGAGAATTTTTAATTTTGGTCGACAAATTGTTCTTCTCGAATGTCTCAATTATTAATGTTTCTAACAACCTGCGCAACATTACGTTACATGCATCATATAAACCATTATCAAAACAGGCGATAGCTTGATATGCCACTTTTTCAATATAGCCACGAGTATTTTCAAACAAACTTATTGGAAGTAAATTATTTGATACCTCAGGCGTGGTTGGATTTTTAAGATATTTCTCTTCTATTAGTTTCTGTCCAAATGGGGTTAAGAAGTACATTCCTGATTTCACGAAAAATCTTGCCGTCTTCTTGACATTTCTCTTAGCGTTTATTTTTAGATACTGTGGGATGTTGGAGTATGACGGCAAATTCAATTCATCAAAACAAGCTACAACATCCGAAGATCTCACGCCAGGCTTATTTTGCTCTTTTAGTAAAAAATATACAAAACAATCTACCTGCGACGACAATCCGATATCGTTATGGTCGAAAATGCTTTTAGTAAAACTTTTCAGGTCTAACATTTAAGTTATTGATTTTTATCAGCAACCACTTTTGATTTTTTCGTTTTCTTTTTCGGTAATTTCGCAGTACCACTATCCCTTGAAATTATTTCTAAAGCTTTCCTTTTTCCATCATCGGTGACGACATATTCTGCTCCATTTAGTTGGCTGAGCCATTTATTTTTAACTACATTGTTAAGTGATGCGGATAGATTTTTAATTTTACTTGGTGTCTTTCTCCTTGACTCCGCATACTTATCAATTATTTCTTTTCTGGTTAAAGTATCTTTGCCTTCCTTTGTTATATAAAACGCATATATCAAAACCCATTCAGTTTCACCTTGTGGTTTATTTTGTCTTGCCAAATCAAACAACGTCATTGTTCCCACTTCCGATACAACCTCACTAACAGTGTCCGTAGAAATTGGCTTTGTTACTGGATTAAAAGATATTGGTTTTTCATTTTTGACTGCATATACATCGGCAATTTTACCAATACCATCCTGTTTTATTTGATTGAATTGACTAATAACTTCACTAGAATCTCCCTCAAGTTCTACCTTAAAGTCACCAACAGAAACATTTATTTTTAAGTTTCCCATATAAGTAATAACATATAATTAATATGACTATATCATACGACTGTTACAAATGCCATACGACATCATATCTTCAAATCATTTAAAAATTTTTGCGTTTCGAGCCGACAGTTTTGTTCAATCGAGCCCCGCGTTTTTCGTCCCGACCGGCGACGGGACGAGCGGGGCGATGTTAAAATATTTGAAATACAGTTCGAATTTTTCGGTACAATGCCGACAATTCGTGAATGTCATGATTTTTTGATGTGGCGCTGGCCAATTCTGTGCGCCTGTCCGCCTATGGCGGAGGCGTGGCCTGCGCCACATCAAAATCTTTCGATTTGCAAAAACTGTTACCCCGCATGGATTCGAACCACAATCACGAAGTTCAGAGCTTCGTGTCCTACCATTAGACGACGGGGTATTAAAAAATAAAGAGCTAGTGTCCTATTGTACCAAGCCGTAGCCTTGGCGTAGGCTGGTTTACCTTGCCGTAACGGGGTGAAGGCAGGCCATTAGACGACGGGGTATCGACGTATTTTACATTATATTGTTTTAAAAGTCTCCCTTGTCAAAGGGAGATTTAGAGGGATTGAACATGTTAAAATAAACCCATGCAAACCATAGATGAACTTTGTCAGCAACTAAAACTAACCCCAGAACAAAAACTAGCAATCGAAGCCTATTGTAGCCAACTGGTTGTCGAGCTTCTCGAAAGCATCAAGCAGGACAATGTCCAAAACTTCGATGAGACCATCAGCACTATAAGCTCCCAAGTCGACGCGAAGAATTCAAAATAGTATCTTCTTCCCCGTGTCCAGGTAGAACTATAACCTCTCCCGGTAATTTAATAAGCTCTCTTAAACTTTTTCGTAAATCAGACATCGAGGAATAGTTATGATCAGTACTTCCTATCCCACCCTCCGCAAACAGGGTATCCCCGCTAAACAATAATTTACCACTGGTATCATAAAAACAAACCCCACCAGGCGTATGACCGGGGGTTTTCAGTACCTTCAGCTTCTCCTCCCCAAGTAATATGTTTTTTGCGTTACTCAGGTCAACATCTGTCTCAGCTATGTCTAGCGTGTCTACTCTATGTTTCAAAAAATGTTCTGCTGTTTCTTTTTGTCGCTTAAGTAAAAACATGTCGAGTTTGCTTACTCCGATAGGAATGTTGTACATCAATTTTAAGTCCATAGCTGCCAACAAGTGGTCAAAGTGCCCGTGTGTCGCCAGTATCATTAGTAGCTTCAATTGGAGCCTCTGAACCTCATCGCTAATCTCAGTCGCAGCATCAGCCGGGTCAATAATTACTCCTTCTTTTGTTTCATCATCCCAGACTATATAACAGTTGGTTTCTAGTTCACCCAAGACCAACTTTTCGTATTTCAACATCATTATATTTTACTTTTTATTTTTTATTTTTGAATTTTTGATATACTTCACTATGCCTTCGCCAAATATTGACCCAACTGTTCGACTTTTTATTGGTGGCCTTCCTTACCGTTTTACGGAAGGGGAGTTACTTACTCTCTTCGCTCCCTTCGGGCGAGTCGTTTCACTTAAAATAATGCACACCCCTTGGGGTAAAAGCCGAGGTATGGGATTTGTTGAGTTTGATAACGTTGATTCTGCCATCAAAGCCAAGCAAAGTCTTCACAATCATCGAGTCTCTGAAGAGAGAACTATTATTGTCGACTTTGCCGCTCCAGACCCAGCCACTACTGAAGAAGGTCGCTTGCGTCGAGAGCAGGTCCAGAGTCGCAAACCCCTCCGTCGTCAATTTTCAAATGTAAGTAATACTAGTATAAGTCCTAAGGATCCATTTACTCGTCAAAATCGTGGTACCAACAAATCAGATTCAGGTCGTCGACCATATAGCCCCAAGACATCCGAGGGTACAGACTCAGAAAAACCCCGCAAATTCGGCAATTTCAAGCGTGGAAAAAGTGCTTTTGGAAACAACCGTCAATCGGTATTTGATTCTCGGTCCCATCATTCCCGAGTCGGTGCCAAGTTTGCCAACCGACAAAAGAACTGATTTAGCCGTTGATTTTAGGTTCAATCACCTCTACCAACCTAGCACATACTAGTTCAAACTCTGGCATAGTCTCCTTATACATTTGAATTCCGCCGCCAAAAATAGCAGCCACCTCAACCCTATTATTATTGCCTTTTATTGAGGCAGTCAAGTCTTTTAATGTCGCTTCCTGATACCGAGCTATTTCAACAAGCCTGTTCATCAGAGCTTCTTCCTTAAGTTCAATAATATTTTCAGCTGTAATAACTGGTTTATACATAACCCAATTCTACACCACTATAGGGTATAATTCAACATGGATTTTAGAGAGTTTATTCATAGCCAGAAAATAATTGCCCTTTCCCCGATGGATGGTGTAACCGATTGTAGCTATCGACAAACCCAATGTTTTGTCAAAAAACCAGACGTCATCTTTACTGAGTTTGTCAGTGCCGAAGGGATTAGTCGGGGTGGAGTTCGTCTTTACGATCAATTGCTATATGGGAACAATGAAAGGTATATTGTTGGTCAAATTTTTGGCAAAGACCCAGAAAGTTTTTATAAAGCAGCTGTCATTCTTTGCCACCTAGGCTTCGATGGTATTGATATCAATATGGGTTGTCCCGCCAAGACTGTCACCCAACACGGTTCCGGAGCCGCCCTCATCGAGAAGCCGGAAGTCGCCAGTCAAATAATCAATTCAACTCGACAGGGGATTGAAGATTATTGTAGTGGCAAGACAACAGTCACCGATATTGGTATCAAGCAATCTTCCCTGGACGTTATTGAGCGAAACTGTCTGTTTTCCGAATACACAGGCACATATAAGGACTATCAAAAACCCACTCTTTCGGTAAAAACAAGAGTTGGTGTTACTCACAATGTTGTCCCTGTTTGGATTCCCCATCTACTTTCTCACAATTTGGATTTTCTCAGTTTACACGGTCGAACCCTAAAACAAGGATACTCGGGTCTTGCCGATTGGGAAGCCATAAAACTGGCCGCCAGCTTTGCCAAGGAAGCAGGGACACTTATCTGGGGAAATGGCGATGTGACTACTCTTCCCCAAGCCTATGAATATATAGACAAATACAACGTCGATGGGATATTAATCGGACGTTCCAGTATGGGCAACCCATGGGTATTTACAAATACCGAACCGTCCCTCAAAGATAAGTTCTCACTCATGTGTTACCACGCAGACCAGTTCACCCGCATTTTTCCTCATCGTCGACTAGATCCACTAAGAAGGCATTTTCTACTCTATGCTAGCGGTCATCCCCGTGCCAAACAGCTTCGGGAAAAGATTGTCCATGTCAACACCATTGCTGAACTTTATGCTCTTGAAGAAGATTTTTTGACCTGCTAAAGTTATCCGTATGTCAAATCAAGCCACAACCCTTCTCTCTATCGAGTCCCTTATTAACAGCCACGATGCTAAGCTCAGCACTCTTTCAAAAGAACTTTCTGTTCAAAAGGAAATGCTCAGTAATATTTTGGAAAATGACGAAGAATATGTCAAGCTCGCGGCTGAAGCAGGTAAACTTGCAAAGCAAAAAACAATTGCAAAGCAAAAAGTTCTACACACTCAAAATGCTATTTCTGTTGTTGAAAAAACCAAAGATCTCCAAAGTCAGCTCAAAGAATTAAAAGTGGCCATGTCAGATTATTTATCGCAGTACGTCAGTCTTTCTGGTACCAACCAGTTTGAAGGCGCCGATGGGGTTACTCGTCAAATTACTTTTAGTGCTAAGTTAATCAAGAAAAACGACTAGTATGATTTCAGCCACAAAGGCAAGTTTCCAGACAGAGGTCTTAGACTTTAAAGGTAAAGTTTTAGTAGATTTCTGGGCGCAGTGGTGCGGTCCATGCCAGATGTTGTCTCCAATCATTGACCAAATTGCCGCCGAAAAACCAGATGTTAAGATTGTCAAAGTCAACGTCGACGAAGAGATCGATCTAGCTACTGCGTACAATATTTCCAGCATTCCCGCCATTATGATTTTTGATAATGGAAAACCAGTTAAAACTATCATTGGTTTTCGCCAAAAGCAGGAATACCTCCAAATCCTGGTATAATCCATCATGGATTTTACCGAACTTTCCAACTATCTAGTTGAAAAATCATTCCCAGCATACCGACTCCGTCAGATTCAGAAAAACTATTTCTCTGGTAGGTATTCAAGCTTTTTGGAAATGTCAGACTTACCCCTAGGCCTTCGCACAGAACTTGATCAAAAATTTCCACTATTTTCTGTAGCGGTAAAAAACATTTTAAAAGGGGATTCATCTCAAAAAGCTGTGCTCGAGCTAAGCGACGGTCTTAAAATCGAGACCGTACTCATGGATTACGAGCAGTGGTTAACCGCCTGTGTTAGTACACAAGTAGGTTGTCCCTTAGCTTGTACTTTTTGCGCCACTGGCAAAATGGGATTAAAAAGAAATTTAACAGCCTCAGAAATAGTTGATCAAATTATTTTCTGGAACCATCAGGTGTATCCAAAATACGTTGGTCGGATAGTCTTTATGGGGATGGGAGAACCATTTTTGAACTGGGATAATCTAGTTAACTCCTTACAGATTCTTCGTAATGAACTAAAAATCGGTGCTCGAAAAATCAGCATATCCACTGCCGGAGTTGTGCCTCGAATCTACGACTTTGCCAATTTAGATACTGAGATAAACTTAGCCATCTCCCTTCATTCAGCCGATCAAATTACTCGCGAAGAAATGATGCCCATCGCCAAGCAATATTCACTTACAGATCTGGCCAAAGCACTAGATTACTACACTAAAAAGACCAATAGACAGGTATTTTTTGAATATCTCTTGGCTAAGGATGTCAATGATAGTGACTACCATCTCGATCAATTAATCGAATTTTTGAGAACCAACAAATTGTTTTACTTGAATCTAATTCCTCTAAATCCAATAAAAGGCGGCCTTACTCCTTCACCTCGACTTGATATCTTTCAAAAAGAGTTAGTCAAAAATAATATTGATTTTTCAGTAAGACATTCAATTGGTCAATCAATCAACTCCGCCTGCGGTCAATTAATAGTAAATGACCAGTAGACTGATATTGGTCATTAGTTGTTATATTAACCTATAAATAGGATATAATAACTTTACAAACTTTTAACTTTTAAACTTTATAAACTACCCCATGTTAGTCGATGAAGTCAAAATTACCCTCCAAGCCGGAAAAGGTGGCGATGGTCTAGTCCATTTTTATACCGATCGTTGGCGCCCTAAGGGTGGGCCAGATGGTGGTAACGGTGGTGATGGTGGTAATGTCTATTTCCGGGCAGTTTCAGACATTAGTCGACTCCATCAATTTCGTCACCAAAAAAACTTTGAGGCGCAAGATGGTGGAAAAGGTGGCCCCAACAATTGCACCGGTAAAAATGGTGTCGATCTCTATTTAGATATTCCCTATGGTTCTGTTATTAGTTATGACAACGGTACCCAAGTAGAGCTGGAAACTGTCGGCCAAATTATTCTCGCTTCAAAAGGAGGGAGGGGAGGCAAAGGTAATCATCATTATCGTAGCGCCACCAATCAGACACCCAAAGAACACACCACCGGTTTTTCACCTCCAGTAAAAAACATTCATATCAAACTAAAACTTATTGCTGATATAGGCTTTATCGGGCTACCAAATGCCAGTAAAACGTCACTCCTTAACGAATTGACCAGTGCTAACGCCCAAGTAGCCAACTACGCTTTTACCACCCTAGAACCAAATCTTGGTGTCATGAAAGGTGGCCAAATCATTGCTGACATCCCAGGGTTAATAGAAGGCGCCAGTGATGGTAAAGGTTTGGGATATAAGTTCCTTAAGCATGTCGAACGCACCAAGATTCTGGTCCATTGTGTCTCAGCCGAATCGGCCGACCCAGTAGCTGACTATCAAGTCGTTCGCCAAGAGCTCAAAAACTATAGTAGTGTTCTCGATTCCAAAACCGAGATTGTCGTCCTCACTAAATCAGATCTCCTTGATCAAAAAGATATCAAGAAAATAAGTAAAAAAATCGGAGCCGCTCTAGCAGTGTCAATAGTTGACGACAAAAGTCTCAAGAGTCTGTCAGACATGCTTTCCAAATTGATTTAACCCACAGCCCCCGTCTTTTGTTTTTTACTTTTGAATTTTTACTTTTGAAATTCTCAGCTTTAGCTGAGCGCCTTCTTCATTCTTTCCCAGTCTTTCTTGAGATAAGTGACAATTTTTTCGGCACCTGATTTTGTACTCTTAAAATCATCCTTAAAGTCAGCCACCACACCCTCGACTACTTTTCCATATTTGTCTTTATCAAGTTCTTCACCCGCAGTTCGTATTGAGGCCACTTTACCGACTACCGCATTCTTTACCTCATTGTACTTGTCAGTCGCATCTTCGGTCGCTTTACCAAAAACATCCCTAACTCTTTCTTTTGTTTCACTGGTCTCAGTCTTAATCCTTTTCGAAATCTCTGAGGCAAGCTTGGCAATATCTTTCCTGGTTTCTTTCCCAGATTTTGGCGCTAGAAGTAAACCTCCAACTGCACCGGCCAAAGCACCGAGTAAACCAGCTAAGAAAAATCCACCTTTATTTTTTGACATGTATTTATTTAAAGAATAACTGTCTTAAGTCTACGAGATCGTCTAATCTGTGTCAAGAAATATACCCCGACCAATAGGAGTACTGGCACTGCCATATTGCCGTATTTAATTACATTTTTTATATTATCAGGCACCTCTCTGAGCTGATTTACGCTCATCACTTTATTTCGAATCTCAAATATTCCGCTATCCCCCGACATGTAGTCAATCAAGTTTAGTGCTAGCGCCAAGTTCTGTTGGCTATTAACCACAAACTGATCGGTCACAAAGTCTTTATCGCTTATCACCGCCAGTTTTAACTTATCACTCCGAACCGCTCCCACAACATATCGCTTACCCGCTTCTGAGGATTTTTTCAGGCTAGCCGGGGAGACATCACTCACACTATCGTCCAGTGTTGAGTTATCAACCCAAAACAACGGCTTTGCCTCGTTGTTTACTTCGATATTCGAAGCCCAGGGAATCAACAATGAATTAATCCCTGATAATGTTGGATTTGAACTATCAATTTGGTTGGAATTTATTTGCAACCAATAAGGATATTGAACCAAAAAACTTCCTGTCTGAGTTTTGAAGCTAGCTACCGCACCCTTGGGACTACTAATTAGTCCACTGTTCATTTTCATTCCTCGATCCTCAAATATTTTTTCCAAGCCGGTATCAACCGTTTTTGTAACTACCATATTCTGGTTCACCTCAGTTCGATCAACAAATGCCACGGTCGGTCTGCCACTGTCAATCCACCTTACTAGTTTAGTGATGCCTTTATCATCTATTTTTGTTGATCTTCCCACAATAACAAGGCCGCTTGCCTCCGTCGGAAACTCTTTATCACCATCCAGCGCCACCTCGACAACTTTATATGAACCCTCTAAATACTTTTTCAAATATTGAATTCCACTTTGAACCGTACCTTCATCTTCATAAAAAGCTAGTATTGGTATTGCAGTCGAAGTCAATCTCTTTATTCCCGAGACTAGTAGATATTCCAGGTTACCAACATCACCCGCCACTGGTAACACTTCGTATTTTTCTTTGTACTTCATCACCAGTCCAAAATATCCTTTTTGAACTTCAAACTTATCATTTTTAATCGACGAAAATTGCAGTTCTTTTATACCGTATTTGGCCACATCAGCCTTTGCCTTATCATCACTGGATGGATCAATTATTGTCAGTTTGAATTTCGATTTATTCACTGTTTCCATCGACTTTAATATCGCCCTCAATCCATAAAGTACTGGTCTAGCTTCCCCAGGCAAATTGTTTGAGGCATACACCACCATCTCTACCTGTCCGTCAATATTATTAATTGTTTTCGTGGTGTAGTTTGATAGGCTGTTTATTTTATTGGCACTCAGGTCAATTTTTAAGTCCGGAAGTTGATACACCCCCAAATTAACTCCGATAATTATTGTCAAAAATAACAAGGTAGTTGTAAAACTAATTATTTTTTTCATTTGTCCTCTGCGCCAACCAAGTAAAAAGAACTATTGTAGAAACCAAATATACCGTGGTGTTTAAGCCAATTTCACCATTATAAAACGGTGTCATTTTATCATTCAGGCTTAATTGTTCAAAAACTCTCGCTAAAAAATATGGAATCTTTGACAATACCATTTCCTGACTCATCAAACTGTTTAACACTAAGACTATTGTTGTTCCGATAAAAGCCACTGCTGGATGTTTTGTCAAGCTTGATATCCATAACCCTATTGCCAGATATGTCGATCCAAGTAAGAAAAGGCCAACATAACCACTAAAAACCACACCAATATCCATTTTCCCTAGGTACAATAAACTAAGTAATGTTGGTGTTGTTAACAATAAACTAACCAGTAAAAATCCCATACCAGCTAACATTTTCCCCCACAAAATCATTTTTATGTTTACCGGGTTTGTAATTAAAACTTCCCAAGTACCACTTTTTTTCTCATCAGCAATCCAGCCCATAGTTATCGCCGGTATAAAAACAGAAAACAAGTATGTCAGTGTCTGAAAAAGTGGTTTTATGTCGGCATTTCCGGCCACAAACACATCCCCCCAAAAAACCCAACACGCCAACATCAACATAATTCCCAAAAATACGTATCCGATAGGATTAAAAAAATATCCTTGAAACTCTTTGGCAGCAATAGTCAGTACTTTTTTCATGATGTAAGTTGTATAAACTTTTTCTCGAGGTTTTTTATTTTTGAAGTCGTCTCATCCAAAACAATTTTTCCACTATTAATTATCAATAGTTGACTGCAAATAGCTGCTGCCTCAGGAAGTATATGTGTCGATAGAATAACCATCTTCTGCTTAGCCAGTTTCTTAATAAGTTGTCTTATTTCAATTATCTGCTTGGGGTCCAGACCAGTTGTCGGTTCATCTAGTATCAGTAGGTCTGGATTGCCAATAAGTGCGGCAGCCAACCCTACTCTTTGGCGATATCCCTTGGACAGGGTTTCTATCTTACTCTCGTACACATTAGCCAGTCCACATTCCGTCGTCACCCTCATTGTTTCCATAACACAATCCTCAGCCCCTTTTATTTTTACGATGTATTCCAAATATTCCCTGACCAACATATACCCGTAGAGTGGATTATTTTCAGGTAAATAGCCGATCTTCGATTTGTGAAGAAGTGATTTTAGATTAACTTCCTTCATATCCCAAGTCACCGACCCGCTATCTGCTCCAAAATAACCCGTTAAAATTCTCATCAATGTTGTCTTACCAGCACCGTTTGGGCCAAGTAGACCAGTAACACTCTTGTCTTTTATTTCAAAACTGACATTATCAAGTACTGTCTTGTCTCCAAATTTTTTACTTATATTTTTAACACTCAACATGTTTTTACTTTTTACTTTTTACTTTCGAATTTTCTATCCTAAGTATCTTTTTTATCACAACAAAAACCAGTAGTGCAATAATCAAAAAGTTTAAAGTAGATCCCATCATATTACCGATCTTAAATTCCGATCCAGCTATTGTGAATACAATTTCTCTCCATGAACCGGTAGGAGATATAATCCCTATTATTGGCATAATCATATCATTGGCAATCGATGTAGTTAGATCCTTTACTGCCCCGGCAATCACCACCCCGATAGCCAGTTCCAATACATTATAGTTTTTCAAAAAATCCAAAAACTCATTTTTACTTTCACTCGCTTTCTCGATAATAATTTTAGTTCTTCCTGCTTTAACTTTTACAACTTTTGTTTTTTCCATGACAAATTATACAACCTGTTCGGTAGGTTAGTTTACCCTGAGCGAATGAAACGAGTCGAATGGGTCATTGCGCTTTGCCCGCCGAAGCGAAGCGTAGGTGGGAGCGAAGGAATGAGCGTGGCAATCTTCTGTAATTCTGCCAGTGGGATTAACTTTTCCCACTATTCCAAATTCTGTTTACTTTTGAATTTATTTTTTTTGCCTTATTCTCGTTTCTATCCTATTCCAGTTACTAGTTACTAATTACCAGTGACATCTCACACCTTATGTTTCTTGTTTTTATTTTTAACTTTTTACTTTTAACCTTTTACTTTTGTACTTAGTTTTTTTGTTAATGATTTCGTCCTCCGAATCGAAGGACTCATCAGGCCCGATACCTATCGGACAATCATTCACTAAGCACACCGCGGCTGGCAGGGGATAAACCCCTGCCAGTAGCATGTGCGCTCAGCGCTTTGGATAGGTTATTGGTAAGGAGTTGCGCAGAATACCGCATTTTCGTGATCAGTATGTTCATCTCTGTCAAACTCGTAGTAGTTATCCCACTTCTGCGAGGCGACATTAATATATGGACTTTCAATCGTTATTACTGGCATTGGGATTGCCATTTCGTTTGAATAACCAACTTGGTCATCGAACAGCATCCATCTGGCGTCGTTTACGTATAAAAGGCTTCCTTTGGCTTCACGCGTGTTCGTGTCAGTATGCATAACAATACTATTATCGTAGCAAGTCAAGCTTCGTTGATTTGTTTCAGGAGCTGTTCTAGGCAAAGCATCAAAGTAGGCATAAACCTCAGTCACGACTGTTTCTTTGTGCTCGGCAAACGCCCAGATCGTCATCCTATACAAGCCTGACTTTCCAGTCGTCCATTCAAAAACATCGAAATCCCCCGGTTGAATCTCAAAATGGCCATAGTCTTCATCCATCCACATTACACTTCTCCAGGTAATTCTCTGGGGGTTGACGTTTTCTTCAGATTTATCAATTCCATCTCCTTCAGGTGCAAAGTCGATTTTTGCATAATAAAGAAGGGGGTCCTCGGATGAATTTGGATGGATAGTTGCTTTGCAAGTTTTGCGGTCACAGATTATCTTTGCATTTGCAGGCATTGCTTTCCCACATGCTGAAAGAAACAACCCAATTGTTGCAAAGAACAATACAGCTAACAGTTTTCTTGTTTTCATTTCAATCTCCTCTGTTTAGATAGAATATTTCAAACGACCTTTTAGGGTCATCATCAGGCACGCCTGGAATTACGAATTACCGCTATGATCAAAAATCCCCCAAGCAAAATCAACCCCAGTGATACAAGGAAAATCCCTTCAAACCCCCAGGTAATTTCCCATAACATTCGTTCAATTGAGACCTTGGTTATTGGAAAAAACTGCCAAATTAGCCAAATTTTTTCGCGACAATTTATCGCCGCGTTGCCATTGGGGCAATTTGGCCACAACCCCATTGAGGTTACCCACAACAGGGAACCGGCAACCATCGAGTAAAGCCCCGCTAAAATTCCAAAAAAACTTACAAATCTTTTCATCTCACATTCTCCTTTTTGTATATTTTTAGACACACGGTCAATTCCCCTTTTGGGGTAACTGACTAGTGTGTCTAAAACTTTTTCCTATCCAAATTTTTAAAGAACTAAACCTACTTCAACACGCAATGTATTGAGTTAGTTGCAAATGATTTCGTTCTTCAAATCAATGAAGAAGCTCATCAGTCCGCCTTGGGCGGAAATCATTCACGGCATACAATCGCAGGTGGGGAGCCAGAAGGCTCCCCAAATCCTGGATTGCGCCGCGCTTTACGGAGTTTCGATAATGGAGTTGACACAGTATAGTGTTTCATCTTGATAGAAACGGCAGTCCGCCAATTTTTCAACCTTGTATCCTGTAAATTCCGATATCCAACCGGATGTATTATCGTCTTGCGTTGCAACTTCCCGCATCCAAACTTCTTCTCCATACAGAAGATAAACAATATGAACTCCGTCTGGACTCCAGAAGAATTCAGTCACAGAGGTGACTATTAGGACCAAACCACCTGGAATTGTAGGATTGACTTGCAACACCGAAACCCCTGTTTCAAGGTTTTTAAGTATAAATGCTTCCTGTCCTTTAGTCGAAAACTTACTTTCCCCATGTTGATAAATCAACTTTGGTGCTTCGGTGGCTACAGGCATTGCAGTAGGGCTGATTGCTGGCCGATGATCGCCATTATTTATGGTCGATGCAAGTAATGCAACTGCGAGACCCAAAACAATGTGCCACCATTTTAAACCTAGTCGAGTTTTCATCTCTTCTCCTTAAATATAATTCCTCTGACAAAAAGCTGTCAGGCCAATTGAACTTCCCGAATCATTTGATTCGATCGTTTTAGCGCTCTGATTTTGCTTTTGGTGTGCAGGTTGGTATGGTTCTTCCAGCAGTTACAACACAAACCTGTGAAGAGGTATCGTAGGTCATTTGACCATAAGCTACCCACTTCGTCGAACCTGCTACGAACCAAGGTTCAGTCCAACAACTCCAGTCAAGTGTATTGCGATCATTCAATACTGCTATACACAATGATTGACTGTTGTGGTTCTGGTAAACAGCAGCTTGCATAATCTGCCTACCAGAAAAAGGAGACATCTGAGATGTTCCGTCAATATAGACCCCCTTCGGCTCTTCTGAAAATGGATTTTCGATGTGAATATTTTTTACTGTTTTAATTCCCCATGTTTTTATATCATCATCAAATCCGACCCCAACAGATACTGCAGCCAAAATCATACAAGCACAGACGCCGATCAAAATTCCAATAACCAACAGTTTGTTCATCTCAACTCTCCTTTGAGTTTCAAATAGTCTTTGGATACACAGTTAACTTCCCCCTTTGGGTGAAATTAATCGGTGTACCCAAATCTTCTCTACTCCGTAATTTTTTAAAGTGCCAAGTAATCGGCATTACACAGCAATTGTGTAGTTTGATTACTTAGCAAATACTAGCAAAAAATAACCCAAATGTCAATATTATGGGCTGTAATTTAAAGTAAAAATTCAAAAGTAAAAAGTAAAATAACTTATGACTTAAGTTTATTTACAATAGAACTTAAAATTAGGCTTACTTCTTTGGTTTCTTGATATAAATTTGCTGATTTCACCCTTAGCTTTGGCTCAGCCTCAATTAGCATTATTATCCAATATAGGGTTTCTCGAGCTTCTTTTCTCGCAATACCAACTTTGTGTATAAAATCATTTTTACTTTCTGAATTATTGGCTTCACAATAATTTGCCCCAATACTAGTACCTGCACGAATAAATTGACTGATCAGTGGCAAAGTAATCGTATTTTTGGGCACCAACTTTGCGAAACATATGACTTGCTTACCCAAACTTTCCAGTCTCTCAATAAGATCAAATTTTGTTGCCACGTATTAATTCTAACAAGTTTAGTTTTTACTTTTTATTTTTTACTTTTGAATTTATGCATTAAAGCTCCTCTCCATCCAATGTCGGTCTATCTCCACTGTCATTTCCAAAAATACTTTACGTCCAGACATTAGCTCCAATTCCTTTCTGGCGTTAAATCCGATTTCTTTTATTTTTTGCCCGTTCTTACCGATAATCATTTTCTTGTATCTATCTGCATTAGTGTTGATAACTGCCTTAATATAGATCAATTTTCCCTTATCTTTTACCTCTTTTACTTCAACGTTAATGGTATAAGGCAGCTCTTCTCGTAAAAACAAATATGCCTTCTCCCTGATTATCTCTCCGATATACTCACGTGAACCCATTCCCATAAGTAGGCCTTTCTTTTCAGCCATCACACCCAGCTCGCTGTTTATTTCTTTCTCAGTTTTTTCGGGTAAAAAGTCAAAAATTAGGTTTAAAAGTCCCTTGACATTCTTTTCTTTTATAGCGCTAATACTGATGACCTTGTCAAATTCTTCCTCCAAGTAGTTATATTCAGCCAAGTGATCCTTGGTCCCAATAGCTTTATCTGTTTTGTTGTATACCAATATTTTTTTTGAAGGCATTTTACGAACTAATCCAATTACCTTATTCTCTTCTTCAGATTTCTCTCGGGAAATATCGACCAAGCAGACAATTACATCCTTCCTGGCTGTTGACTTGGGCGCTTCCAAATTGATGTTCTTTGACATCAAGTCTTCTACTTGGTTAATGATTCCGGGTGTATCAGTAAAAACAATCACTCCTTTCTCATTTCGGAACACCACTTGACTACTTTTTCGGGTTGTTTGCGGTAGGGGAGAAGTAATCGCTACCTTTTGGTTCATCAGCGCGTTTAGTAGAGTTGATTTACCGGTATTTGGTCGACCTACAATCGCGACACGACCAAACTTTAACTTATTTATCATTATTGGTATTTTACACTAAATTTGTTTTACTCATAAATCATAAATCATTCATCATAAATCATATTTCTCTCTTGACACCTAGCAGTTCAGTTGTTAGACTGCTAAATATGTCCGAAGAACAACCAATAATTGATCAAACCAATCGAGAAACAGCCCTCGAGCCTGTCAAGAAAATTCTGCCTCTAATTCCACTTCGTAACATCGTTTTATTTCCATCGGTAGAAACCTCGCTTTTCTTTGGCCGCAAGGAGTCCATGAACTCACTGCTACACGCCTACGACAATACTAACAAGTTGGTAATTATCACCACCCAGCAAAATTCAAAAACCGAAAAGCCAACTCTAAATGATTTATATACAGTTGGTGTCCTAGCCAAAATCGAACACATTCTCCATACTGACGGTTCACTTCATGCCATTGTTAAGGGGATTTCTCGGGTCAACATTATCAATATGGTTCAATCCGAACCTCATTTTCTTGTCGAATTTGTCGATCTTCCAGTTATTACCGAGTCCCTTACTGATATCCAGCAATCGGCTGAAGTCCTACTAGATCAACTCAAAAAGGCATTTGCTATGGGTCGTCAATTCGACCTCCCCGCCATGATGCAACTTAGCACTGGTGTCAGTAGTAGCGACCTAGCCGACCAGGTTTGTTTTTCGGTCAATGCCAAGCTACCCGAGAAACAACAGCTTTTAGAAACCCTCATGGTAAGTCAGCGCCTTCGTTCTGCCGCCGAACACCTGGTTAAAGAAATGAAAGTTGCCGAGCTTGAGCGATCAATTGAAGACAAAACCCAGGAAAAGTTCAATTCGAGTATGAAGCGAAATGTGCTTGAAGAACGTAAGCATCAAATTGAAAAGGAGCTCAAAAAACTTGGGCATGAATCCGGCAGTGATACTGATGAATTAGCTAAGAAGATTAAGAAGCTAACCATGCCCAAAGAGATTAGGAAAAAGATCCTCAAAGAACTTCACCGTCTCGAAGAAATGGGTAGTATGTCTCCTGAGTCTAGCTACATTCGTACTTATCTAGAAACTGTCGTTGAACTCCCTTGGGGAAAATACGGCAAATCAGTATTAAGCTTAAAAGAAGCCGAAAAGATTCTCGAACATGACCACTTTGGTCTAAAAGACGTTAAAGATCGTATTTTAGAGTACCTTTCTGTTTTGAAGCTCAAAGAATCCCAAAAAGACAAAAACCAAATCGCTACCGCCAACATCCTTTGTTTCATCGGCCCTCCGGGGGTAGGTAAGACTTCCCTTGGTAAATCCATTGCCAAAGCTCTCGGCCGTGAGTTCATTAGAGCCTCGCTCGGTGGTATTCGTGATGAAGCAGAGATTCGTGGACATCGTCGAACTTATGTTGGAGCCATGCCAGGTCGTATCGTAAAGGGGTTAAAAGAAGCCAAATCAATGAACCCAGTCTTCATGTTAGATGAGGTAGATAAAATCGGAGCCGACTACCGGGGTGACCCGTCTGCTGCCCTTCTCGAAACACTGGACCCAGAACAGAATCGTGAGTTTTCCGATCATTACCTCGATTTTCCCCTCGATTTATCTAAAGTGTTTTTTATTTTAACCGGTAACGATCTTGGTTCAATTCCACATGCGCTTAGAGATCGTCTCGAAATCATCAGCTTCAGTGGTTACACTCTAGAGGAAAAGTTCAATATTGCCAAAAAATATTTATCTAAGAAACAATTGGAAGCCAATGGACTTACCGATAAAAGTATCGAAACCATTTCCGATGACACCTACCGCTATCTGATCGACAAATACACTCGTGAAGCTGGTGTTCGTAATTTAGAAAGAACGGTTTCAGCTCTATATCGTAAAGTTGCCAAGGAAATTGTTTCCAAAAAAAGTACCAAAGTAAATCTAAACGACCAAAAAGTAATCAAAAAATATCTTGGGCCGGAGCGGTTTACTTCCCAGCTTAAAGGTAAAAAAGACGAAATCGGTGTCAGTACTGGTCTTGCCTGGACTAGTGTCGGTGGAGATATTCTCTTCATTGAAGTCAATATTATGCCAGGTAAGGGTTCTTTGATCCTTACAGGTAAGCTTGGTTCAGTCATGAAAGAATCCTGTCAGGCTGCTGTTTCCTTTGTTAGATCTATGGCTAAAGATTGGGGGATTAAGCAAGATTTCCATAAAGTTGACATTCATATCCACGTTCCGGAAGGGGCAACTCCTAAGGATGGCCCTAGTGCTGGTGGTGCAATTACCACTGCCCTCATTTCAGCACTTAAAGAAGTCCCTATGCCCCGCGACATTGGTATGACCGGCGAAATCACTCTTCGGGGAAATATTTTAGAAATAGGTGGGCTTAAGGAAAAATCAATAGCGGCTCATCGAGCCGGGCTCAAGACTATCTTTATTCCAAAAGACAACGAGAAGTCTCTAGTGGAAATCCCCAAAGAAGTTAAAAAAGCCATAAAATTCATTCCAGTTGAGCACTACACCGAAATCTATCGTCGGATATTCAAAAAATAGAAAACTAAAATAATTGATATTGATCCTGGAACAATTACCGAACCGAGTCTGCAAATCGATGGTAAAATTCTCGGTAATAAAAAAAGACACCTATCTAACGACTCGTTTCCACCACGTATCAGTTGATGAATTAACCAATAGTGCCTAGGTTAGCTGTCTACTTAAGATATTCTGTTTTCCAGACTGAAAAATCGACCAAGTTAACCTGACCATCGTTGTTAAAGTCAGAAATTTTGGTAGTCACTTGCCCAAGATACTCAGCTTTCCACCTGGAAAAATCAACTAGATTGATTTTTCCATCACAGTTAGTGTCTCCCTTTATTTTTGGCAAAGAACACCCTTCGGTTATCAAGGTGGGTTTGGTCGAAGGTAATGTACTACTACCTTTATTTTCATACGCTCCGATATCATAATTTCCCGACTGGGGGCGGGGCACTCCATCAAAATCATCAGAGACCAAAGAACCTAAGTTATATCCAGAATTAATCAGCGGAGAATTACTTTTTAAACCGAAGTTATGGGCATTTACATCTACAAAACTAAAATTTCCCTGACTAGCGTTATGATCAGCAATCAGACTTGTTGGTAGCCCCCGACAGGTCCCGTTGCTTGAGTTATAGAGACAAATACTGCCTCTGCTCCACATAGAAAAAACATTATTACGGATAATAGTGCCACTTCCAACTAGTGGATAAAGACGAATCCCTTCAACAAACCCATGAATTGTGTTGTTATAAATTTGATTGCCATAAGAATGGCAATTTCTAGGATTGTAATAATATTTATAATCGGGATGTGCCGGATTGTTAGGAGGAACAATCGCCTGAGAACTACCCTCCGTCTCGTCACAAGGCCAGTCTTTTTTTACGTTATTATCGTATGACTTAATTTCAATACCACCCACAAATTTGCTAGGGGTATCTGTCGAGTAAATAATGTTATTACGGATAATATTGTTGTCACCACCCTCAATATCAATCCCTTTTGACGTTCCAAAAATTTTGTTTTTCTCAATCACATTGTTATCAGATATATCCCATTCGAACAAAATACCAGTACAGTTAGTTTTGCTCCCCAACTGACTCAATTTATTTCCTCTAACCACATTATTATTTCCCAGTAAGTTTATTAGCTGACATCCATATGGAGTATCTACTCGATCAGTGACTTTGTAAATTTCATTGTTCTCAATTCTATTGTGATTACCGTTAAACTGCATACCCGACTCCCGATAATATGTGTGTACCCGGTTGTCATGGACGTACCAATGGTCAGTGCTATGCTCAGTCATAGTGGACCAGTTGTCTTTGAAAGTAAAAATTCCATTTGAAACATCGACAAAATCTATTCCAGATACTTCCCAGCTGTCACAATCACCTGCGATAATTCCCGAAGATTGTTCCGCTACCATTCCCTGCACTACAATTCCCTTTTTGCTATCGACACCATTTGACAACTTCCTTGTAGTTACATCAATGCCAATAATATGAATATAATCAGCTTTCGGAGTAGACCAAGACGGAGGATTGCGGGGATTAATAATACAGCGAAAAATTTCACGATCGTTTCTGTCGGCAGTTAATATTTTTAAAATAACTTGCTCACCTGGAAAATTTGAAAATGTGATTGGTTTAGATTGTGTCCCTGAGTTTTGGAATCTCCACCCATTGGAAATTCCCTCGTATTGACCACCGCGTACATAGACTGTATCACCGGCTACTATGCTTTTTGTCGCCTTTTCTATTGTTCTCCATGGAGCAGTTGTCGATCCACTGTTGACGTCACTTCCCGAATTGGAGACATAATAATTAGCTGAATATGAATATTTAGGCAAAGAAAATATCAATATTAGTAGATAACAAATTACATACTTCATATATTTTAATATACTCCTTTTCGCCGACACATGATATTTATATTACATTTTTTCCAGTGTCCCAATTCCCAAAATATTTAGGCCATCCCTAATAATTTTTGCAGTTACAGCCGTCAAAAACACTCGCCGTCCCTCCTGAGGATCCCCAATAACTCTACACTTCCCATAAAACTCATTATATTTTCTAGCCAAATTTAGTAAATATTCCGCCAACACCGCCGGGTTATATCTTTCACCAGCCTCGACAATCTTTTCCTTAAAAATATAAAAATATCGCAGCAGGGGAGTCTCATTCTCATCAAACCCTTCGCTTGTTTTGATGTTTGATGTTTGATGTTTGGATTTTAATATAACACTCTTACATCTGGCATAAGTGTATTGTAGATATGGTGAAGAATTTCCCTCCATGCTCATAACCCTATCCCAGTCAAAAACGATATCCTTTTTAGGGTCAGATGACAAATCATTAAATTTCACCGCTCCTATAGCTACTTTTGCAATCGACACATTATCATTTTCAGGAGCGATACTTTTTGCCATATCCATGGCTTTATCAATTATATCTGATAAATGGATAGTGTCACCTTTGCGAGTTGAAAATTTTCCGTCTTTCCAGCGAATCAAACCGTGGCCAATGTGGACAAAATTTGCCTCCCAGCCTACTAGTTTAGCCGCCGCGAATACTTGCTTAAAGTGCAATGTCTGCTCTGAGCCAACCTCATAAATAATCAAATCCGGGTTCCATTTTTCTTTTCTAAATTTAATCGTTGCCAAATCTCGAGTAAAATATGTCGTCGCCCCATCCGATTTTAATATCATTGCCGGTGGTAAATTTGGCACTTCCACTATCTCTGCGCCAGCACTTATTTTACTCAATTTTTTATCCCTAAAAATCTGCTCGATTTCTGACAACATTTTTAAATAGAACTCCTCACCATAAGCATTATCAATTTTTACGCCCAACATTTCATAGACCCTGTTAAATTCTTTAATGGATATATCGATACATTCTCGCCAAATTTTTCGTGCCTCAACATCACCCTTTTCTAGCTTGGCAAACCAGTCTCTACCCTCATCAATTAATGTTTTATCATTTTCTGACTCAGCGTGAAATCTGACATAAAGCTTTTCTAGTCCTTCTATTGTGCTTTCCATTCCCCAATGTTTTATCGCTGTTATCATTTTTCCAAATTGTGTACCCCAATCACCCAAGTGATTATCGCCAATTGTATTCCAACCCAACACTTTGTAAATGTTATACAAAGCATGTCCAATATTGGTTGACCTTAGGTGGCCTATCCCAAAAGGCTTCGCGATATTTGGTGATGAATATTCAACAATTACTGTTTTTCCTTTTCCGATGTTTTCTAATTCGTTTTTATACATATCACTCAAAATATAATTTGATTCATCAATCAGTACACTTTCTTTTATCCACAAGTTGCTAAATCCAGCTACAGTATCAACTCTTTCAATAACATCTAAATCGGAAAAATTAGCTATACCCCTTACTGCATAATCCCCAAATTTTTCCACTGCTGGGTGTTCAACTGGCATCTTTGCCACATCAAATATTTGTTTGGCAATGCCATAATATTTCTTTGCGTTAACAATCTTCTTTTTTTTACTTTCAATAATATCCTCAACTTTTTTTGATACAAAATCAATTTCGACCGTAGGGTTATCCTTATCCAGCCACAATATCTCGAATGTTCCCCCAAACAATCCCTTAACTTTTTGTACAAATTCATTAGCTATTTTTTTTATCAAATCATCATTTATCCCCCTAAACCCATCCATCACGAAGTAACCGTTAGTCGACTCGCTCGTGAGTTTTGTGCGCTCACATTGTCGCCAGTTCAGCGCTCTAGTTGACAGGTCCAGTCCGTCACCCCACACTAGTTCACCTTCCACTGCCGATTTACTTTTTATTGCTCCAATTGGAAACCATTTTTCTCCACCTTTGGCAATAAACAATCTAAAATTCCCATATACTTTGTCCAAGTCCTCACCTCCAAACGGAATAATATTGGTGATACTATACGAATTGTATAAATTTACCATCGGGTTAATATCCGGAATCAGTCCGCCTTCCAAAACCCTTTTTGATAGTGCTACATGAGCCGGTGCAAAAACTTTTGGGTCAGTTCCAAATTCACTGAAACACTTTTCGTAAGCTGTTACTTTTTCTAACTCAAAAAAACTTTCGCTGGTGTGTTGTTTTTTAAGACTTTCCTCGGCACTTCTCAAGAGTTCGACTGATTTTTCAACTGACTGGTGGTTGTCAAATCCATAAATAATCGGTATCGCTACTACTAGGTTCGGAAACTTTTCAAAAACACTATTATCAATTTCAAATTTCATACTTAATATTAAACCAAAAACCCCGCCTTTGGGATTAAATAATTAATCACAAGGACGGGATTTATCTGCCGGTAGGTAGATTTCTCTCGTGGTACCACCTTTATTTTTCTCTTTTGAGTTTGTACGGTTCACTCCGTTTCCGATTTTGCGGAAGACTCCACCTTCGCGACAGGCTTCGTTGTCTTTGGAAATTATATACTATTCATTGTCATCTGGGTAGAATCTAACTAATCTCCACACGAAACACACCTAATAGTTATTTCGCCTCTTTCTGAATTGTTTTCCAGTGATACAAATACAATGGCAAACCTACCGAAATCATCGCCAAAGAATTGGCCAGTTCGCTTTGTCGTAGATTTTTCGTTTGCTGTTCCTGCTGAGCTTTCATTGCCTCAGGATCAACATATTCCGGATCAGTTTTTGCTGGAGTAGGACCGTAAAACACGAATCCATCAGCATCCCTAAAAACCCAGGTCTTCAATCCAAGATTAACAATCTGAATCCCTCCAAACACCACAATTAACAACCCTACAAATGAAAATAAATACAAATAAAGCAATCTTAAATTAAATTTCATTACCAATTATACTACAACCATTTCTTAACAGCTTTACAATTTAAATATTATCCTATATAATAATCTATGTCATGTTTAGTAGCCAGAAAAGTTGATATAGGTGGTTTTTATTGTCCTCTGACTGATGTAATTTATGCAAAAAGAGCCGATGTCCCATTTTGTAGAAATTATGCACAACAAGCAGCCTGTGGAATAGTTGCCAATCAAGTGATTAGTCGGGAATCAGGTTTAGGAGGGGTTAAAAAGAATGAAGGGAAAAGCAGTGGTCTTTCACCTACGGTTGAAGGTATGCCTCATGTAAAGGGTCGAGGTAAGTCCAAAAAATAACTAAAATACGAGGTATTCTCTCCTTGTTCTTTTATAGTTTTTGGTTTAGAATTTACTTACATAAATATGGCTTTTTCAATTAATTTGGCAATTATCACCGGCAACTTAACTCGCGACCCAGAGCTTCGTTTTACTCCCTCCGGTCAGGCAGTTTGTTCATTCGGAGTCGCCACCAACCGATCCATTAAAAAAGGTGAACAATGGGAAGATGTCCCAACCTTCCACAATGTAGTTCAGTGGGGTAAGCCAGCTGAGTTTACCGCCAACAATCTAAAAAAAGGTATGAAAGTTACTGTTACTGGTCGAATCGATAACCGTAGTTACGATGCCAAAGATGGTACCAAAAAATATATTAGTGAAATAGTCGCCGATACTGTCATTGGTCTTACCGATCACCGTGGTGGCGGAACCCAAGCTAGTCATGACTCTTCAAACGAATCAGCCCCACTTCCCGATAAAACTATCGATGCCGTCGAAGACATTGTAATACCAGACGAAATGCCTTTTTAGATAACCGAAGATATTGCTTGCCAGTCCGTAGCTTCAGCGTAGGATGGTCATCCCTGACGAAATGCCGTTTTAGCCAAACCGCTTTCTATCACGACTTCGATAATAATCGGCAGTAAGGTTAGATTCATTATCCGTACTTCTGCGAGATCTCAAATATACGGCAGCAGCATGCCCACCTTGGTATCTCTGAACTCTTCGATATTCGTCACAATCAAATTGCAACGGCAAGGGAGGGGTTACCCTTGTCGACCCTTCGCAACCTTGAGACTCATCACCCGACAACACGCTTAATACCTCATCGCTTATTTGCCCTTCACGTCTCAACCTTAGCAAGTCTTCCGTGGATAACAAAACAATATCCTCCCTCAATGTTATTCCAGCAATTACAACTGCCATAATTCACTATTCTACCACACGATCGGTCCACATCCATTTAATATAAGATACTCATTACACTTTGAAAACGGTTTGGATCCAAAAAATCCGCTTCTGGCCGCAAACGGTGATGGGTGTGGTGATTCGATGACCAAATGTTTTTGCCTATCAATTACCACTCCTTTCTTTTTGGCATAGTTACCCCAGAGGATAAATACTAGATGTTCTCTTTGTTCTGATAATAGTTTAATAACCTTATCTGTAAAATTTTCCCAACCTTTATTTTGATGTGAACCAGCCTTATTTGCCTCTACCGTCAGCGTCGCATTCAGTAGTAGCACTCCCTGTTTAGCCCACTCTTCCAAATCACCTTCTGGATACTTTGATTTATGATCTAGGTCAGACTCTATTTCTTTGTAAATATTCTGAACTGATGGTGGTAGAGTTACGCCTTTATTAACGGCAAAACAAAGTCCATTTGCTTGTTTTGGCCCGTGGTAAGGATCTTGTCCGATTATTACTACCTTAACTTTGTCAAAAGGTGTTAGCCAAAATGCCCTAAAAATAAATCCGGGTGGGGGATAGATAGTTTTGCTCGCGTATTCCTTTTTGACAAATTCAGATAACAGCCCAAAATAATCTTTATCAAACTCCTTCTCGAGTACACTTTTCCAAGTCGGTTCAATTTTTACATCCACTCCCAATTTTATCAAGTTTTTGGTGACCCCACGGGGAATCGAACCCCGGTTAGTAGAATGAGAATCTACTGTCCTAACCGCTAGACGATGGGGCCTTGTTTAATAGTCTTTCTACTGCCTTCCTACTATGCCAAGACTTAATTTGTTTTTCCCTACTTCTTGCTTCAGATAGAGTTAAAAACTCTTCGTAGTATATCAATTTCCACGGCCGTTTTCTGGAAGTATATTTCGATCTCCCATTATTATGGTAAACCAACCTTATGGAAAGATTATTCGTAGATCCAATATAGTAGCTATTGTCAATTTCGGATTGCAAAATGTATGTATACATTATTTACTCCGCTAGTCCCGATCTTTCAGATCGTGGATGCTCGATCAACGACGAAGTCGTGATCGGCAACGATGGGGCCTTAAATGTTCATCGATGCCTACCCAAGTAGGTATATGTTGTACAATTAAGGCAGATGAATTTTATCAAATATTCGCATTATATCTACCTCACCATTTTTACAGTCCTCCTAAGCGTAACTTTTTGGTTTGGCTTCTACTACGACATACCCGGAAAGATGGGCTTTCCCCACACAACTCTTGAAACTGTATTTTCAAATTACGACGGTCCCAATTATATGGTCATTGCCAAGTGTGGCTATGTCAAGAATTGTATCGCTACCAAGTTTTCCTTACCTCAGCCTCTTGAATACTATCCGGCCCATTTTCCCGGCTTTCCTATACTTGTAAAATACTTTGGACTTTATACTACTACTCCCAAGGCCATGTTAATCGCTGGTCTTCTTGGTTCCATTGTTTTTACCCTGGCTGTCTATCAGTTTTTTAAAAATTATCTAGGTGATACAGCCGCTTATTATTTATCCGTTCTCTCACTGTTTTTCCCAGCTAGAATGTTAGTACTCCGTCTAGCTGGTGCTCCTGAAACACTATTTATTGGTCTGACTTTATTTTCTATTATCTACTTCCAAAAACAGCGCTATATAATTTCGGCTATTTTAGCATCACTCGCTCTATCTCTTAAAAGTCCAGGGATAATTCTATTTATGGCCTATCTTTGTATGGCCATTTTTGACTATGTCAAAAATAAAAACATCGCCGCCGTAGTAAATAAATATTTTATATACTTACTTGGTCCTATCGTTCTCGGGCTGATCTTCTATAGCTACTATCTTCAAACAGGTGATTTTCTGGCTTATTTCCACAGTGGTGACAATATCCACTTAAACATACTTCCTTACCTCGTATTCATTAGTAATCACACTTGGATTAATACCATCTGGCTAGAAGATGTGTTGTACATATTCCTTTTAGCTTTTGTTGGTCTAAAATCAGTCTTTACCAAATACCGTTTTAATCTAATTTTTGTTTATCCATTTCTTTTTGTCTTGGCCACAATTTTCGTCGCTCATCGAGATATTAGTCGCTACATTGCCCCAGCCTATCCTTTTCTACTTCTAGGTTTTAGCCATTTTTTATTACAAAAAAGCTCGAAATATATTTTCTGGCTAATACTTCCAGCCATTATTCTTTTTGCTGTCAACTTCATCATCGGCAATACCGCACCGATCTCTGACTGGACTCCTTATCTATGAGTAGTGATCTAACCTCAAAATCATTAGAACGGTTGATTTTCGACCAACCTGAGTCAACTTCTCTTGATATTTCCCCCTAAACTATTCAGTACCACACTTAAATCAGCTTAAATAAATTTTCCCTCCGTTTTCCTCGACAAGATCCCTCATCATCATAAGAGAAATATTTCGACCTATCTCAGCTACTGATATTTTCAACTTCTGTCCTAACTCGTCCACTGTCACTGCCTCATTTTCCAAAACTACAATAATCTTTTTCTCTATTTCCGATAAGTCAGCGTAATCTCTAAATAGATCTGTTTGTACATGCACTGAATTAGTTTCTTTTAAAATATCGCTAATTTCAGTAATCATTTCTGCTCCATCCGTTTTAATTAGCCAGTTAGTTCCCTCCGACACCATCGAATTAATTGGCCCTGGGATAGCCATAACCCTTTTACCTTGTTTTAGGGCAAACTTGGCAGTAATTAAGCTTCCAGACTTAATTCCTCCCTCAATTACTAATACTCCAATTGTTGATATTGCCGACATCAGTCGGTCCCTTTGGGGAAACGACCAGATTGTTGGTTTAAAATTTGGCTCGTACTCCGACATAACCAACCCACCACTTTCCAATATTCGTGTATACAACTTTTCATTATATTGAGATTCAATTGTATCCAACCCACCGCCGGCAATTGCTAGTGTTTTTCCACCACAGTCGAGACATTGATTATGACACTCAATATCAACACCATACATAAATCCAGAGATAATTGTGATTCCGTTTGCTACCAGGATGGGTATAACTTTTTTAATGATGTCAGCCCCATATTTTGTCATCCTGCGGCTACCTACAATGGTGATTGTCTTCTCGTACAACTTTTCATCCCAACTACCTCTATAAAACATTCTCGCAGGCGGGTTACTAATGTTCCTCAATCCCTTTGGAAAATCATCTTTAGTCAATAATTCTATCGGCCATTTTTTCCACTCATTCATAGCCCAAATTCTTATAATATCTAATTTCAGATCCCAAGATACACACCCCGTCGATTCTGTATTTTTCAAATACACTTCTCATTTGTTGATTTTTCATTAAATAAATTTCTGCCACCCGCTTTACCTGAGAAATTTTTCTTTTATTAATCATTTCTTCAGGCATTCCCATGTGGTCATCACTTTTATATTTCACCTCTACAAATACCAGCCAATCATGATCAGACATAATTAAATCTATTTCTCCAATATCCACCTCAAAATTACTTACTATAAACTCAAATCCTCTGTTAACTAAATACTGCTTTGCAATATCTTCCCCACCCCTTCCTTTTTTATAATTATGTTTTTTCATTCGTTTCTGACTCTATATTGCAACGCTTCCGCCACATGACTATCTCCAATATTTAGTGATCCAGCCAAGTCAGCAATTGTCCTTGACACTTTTATTAAGCGAAAGTAGGTACGTGCCGACAAATTAAACTTATTAACTGCCTGTTTTAGCAGTAAATTAGCGTCAGTTGTTAACTTAGCAAATTCCTTTAAATGTACGTTTTTCATATCGGCATTACAATGAATATCGATAACCTTATCAAACCTTTTTCGCTGAACTTCTCTGGCCTGTATCACTCGTAATTTTATATTCTTCGATTTCTCAGACATAATTCCATCTGTGCTGTCCAACATTAGCTTATTAATGTCCACCGCTGGTACATTAAGATGTAAATCAATGCGATCCATTATGGGTCCAGACAGCTTCTTTTGATAATTCATAATTTGATGAACCGAGCAATGACACTCCTTTTTGATATCACCCAAGAATCCACAGGGGCAGGGATTGGCAGCTGCTACTAGCATAAACTGGGCAGGAAAAGATATTGATCCTGCCGATCTGGAAATATTAACCGATCCATCCTCCAGCGGCTGACGAAGAGCTTCCAACGAATTTCTCCCAAATTCCGGAAACTCATCCAGGAACAACACACCTCTATGTGCCATCGACACTTCTCCGGGGTGGGGGATCGACCCTCCACCAATCAGTCCCACTAAAGAAGTTGTGTGGTGAGGACAACGAAACGGTCGCAGACGAATCAGTGAGCCACCAGCCGGAATATTACCTGTAATAGAAAAAATTTTAGTTACCTCGAGACTTTCTCTTTCACTCAAATCAGGTAGTATTCCGGCTGTCGCCCTTGACAACATTGTCTTACCGCTTCCCGGTGGTCCCATCATAAAAATATTGTGTCCGCCTGAAGCCGCAATTTCCAAGGCTCTCTTGGCTGTCTCTTGTCCCAATATTTCACCAAAGTCAAACTCAGGGCGAATGTCACTCAGTACTTCCTCTACTATCACTGTCTCCAATGGCACAATTTTTTTGGCACCTCGTAAATGTAATATCAAAGATTTTAAACTATCTACTGGATACACACTCACTCCCTCAACGACGCTTGCCTCGTTAGCGCACAGTCGCGGTACAAAAATATTTTTAATCCCTTGCTCTTTAGCTAGCACTGCTAGCAAAAAAACTCCTCTGGTATGTCTCAATGTCCCATCTAATGATAATTCTCCATAAAAATAGGCTTTTTCTCTGGTCATATCCAGCTCACCCATTGATGACAGTATTCCAACAGCAATTGGCAGGTCATACCCTGATCCATCCTTTGGTAAATCGGCCGGTGCTAGGTTTACAGTGACCTTCATCGGCCGAAAGTCGATATCAGTATTAATAATTGCTGTTTTGACCCGTTCTTTTAATTCTTCCCCACTTTTACTAGCTATTCCTACTATCCCAAATGAGGGAAAGCCTTTCTCAGCCACATTTACTTCGACCTCTATTTCTACGGCTTTTAATCCATAGTTAGCCACCGATGACACTTTTGTAAGCATTATTACTAAACTATAGTCATAAAAGTCCTCAAATGAAAGTCTTACTTTTCAAACCCTCTCATTTCTGGTTGGTAGTCATATCTGGCAGGAAGATTGTTTATTCCCACTAAACAAAAACTATGACTTAGTTCTGTAGCAATCGAAGTATTCCTCAGGGTGTGAACGAGGAACAGATCAGGAAAATGAGTCCGTGATATCAAACTTGTTTGATCGCCATCAACCAATCTTACTGGGGTGTATTTCCCCAATACCCCACTCAAAAACATACCCATGGCCGGAGGTTTTGCACCTGAATATCCTCCTATGAACAAGTATGTCTCTTCAAGTGGTTCTCCTTTTGCTGTTACTGATTTAACTTCGTGAACAAACTCGTACACATAGCTGGCTAAACGAATACATTTTTGTTTTTTTGAGTTAGAGTCGGCTTGAAAAGGCATCCCGATAATTAATGACTTTGCTTTTAACTCAACTTTGTTTAAGGCGTTGTCGAGTACTCTTGATTGGACAGTTGGTGGAGAATCGTCTGATTGTTGATGAAAAAGTGCTCCAGAAACTTTTTCAGCCATATCTTTTTCTGCATAAATTGAAACATAAGTTCGAATTATATCCACTGTCAGTGGTGTATCAGATTGAACTAAAGAAGAAAGATTTTGGACGAGGTCAATATAAAAACTCACAAAGTTAAGACACTCCCTTTTATCCCTGATTCCTTTCGAGTTATCAAACGATGAGACAACTAAACTATTCATTCTATGAATCACACCAGTAAGTACATGTTCATTAGCTTCTGGCACACTCATTAAGTTCGGTTCGCTCACAGCTACATCAAACGTCATAATGGATTATAACCAAAACTACCTGCCAACAATCAACTCATATAGCCTTTGCATCATCCATTGATATTAGACCCGAAACAAACCCAAATAATTTGTTAAAATCAAGAATGTCTTTTGAACTCGTAACCAATATGATCCCATCAGGTGATCAGCCTGAAGCCATTTCCAAATTAACCACCAATTTTGACGCCGGTATTGATCGTCAAACCTTACTCGGAGTAACTGGCTCGGGTAAGACTTTTACCATAGCCAATGTCATAGCCAAGACCCAGCTACCAACCCTAATAATTTCTCACAACAAAACCCTAGCAGGCCAGTTGTACCAGGAGTTCAAAGAACTTTTTCCCAAAAACAAAGTCTCATATTTTGTTTCTTACTACGATTATTACCAGCCTGAAGCTTATATTCCCGCCTCCGACACCTATATTGCCAAAGAAGTCGAAATTAATGATCTGATTGACAAGCTCAGGCTCGAGGCCACTTCAAATCTTTTTGAAGGAGCTGACAATATCGTCATCGCTTCAGTCTCTTGTATCTATAATATTGGAGACCCGCGAGTGTTTGGAGACAAAACATTTGATCTAAAAATAGGTGACAATTGGTCAAGGCGTCAGCTTTTTGAAGAATTTGTCAAGCTTTATTACACCAGGTCAGAATTGGAATTCAAACGTTCCCAGTTTCGCCTCCGTGGTTCAAATGTCGAAATCTGGCCAAGTAGTGCCGATTGGATTATCGCCATCGAATTTAGTCCAGATGACAAGATAATCTCCATAACTCAAAGGAACCCCTTTTCTGGCCATGAATTTGATCTTCAAAAATATCGTCTTTATCCAGCCAAACAGTTTGTCGGTGCCAGTGGTGAACTAAAAGATATTATTGCCAAGATCAGAAGTGATTGTGCTCTAGAAGTTGAAAAATTTAAATCGCAGGGAAAAATACTGGAGGCTCATCGCCTGGAACAACGTGTCGATTATGACTTAGAAATGCTCCAAGAACTAGGTTATGTCAATGGTATTGAGAATTATTCGCTTTACTTTGAGCCAGGCCGACAAACAAGTGACCCTCCGTATACATTAATCGACTATTTCCGCCACCTATGGAGAGATAAATTTTTAACTGTCATTGATGAGTCGCATGTCACCGTTCCCCAAGTCCATGGGATGTATGGTGGTGACTTTTCCCGTAAGACTAATCTCGTCGAATTTGGTTTTCGTCTTCGTAGTGCATTTGATAATCGTCCCTTAAAATGGGAAGAATTCAACGACCGTCTTTCAAAAGTTGTTTACGTCTCTGCCACTCCATCTGAATTTGAAATCAAAGACGCCCATGACAATGTCATAGAACAAATTATCCGCCCTACCGGACTAGTTGATCCACCCATCACCATCAAAGCCACCAAAGATCAGATTCCCAATCTTATCAAAGAGATCGCGTCTCGTGTCGCCAAAAAGGAGCGGACTCTAGTCGTGACCATCACCAAAAAAATGTCCGAGGATCTGGCCAACTATCTTTCTGACGAAAAAAAGACAGGAGTCAAATTAAAAGTAGCCTATCTTCATTCAGATATCGAAACTTTGGAGCGTTCAGATATCTTAGATAAGCTCCGCTCTGGTGACTTCGATGTCTTGGTGGGTATTAATTTGCTTCGCGAGGGTCTCGATTTGCCTGAAGTATCACTTGTCGCCATTCTCGATGCTGACTCCCAAGGTTTTCTCCGTTCTCGTTCTTCACTGATTCAGTTAATGGGCCGTGCTTCCCGTAACGTCGAAGGTCAAGTAATTCTCTATGCCGATTCTATTTCTGATGCTATGAATGCCGCCATTAAGGAAGTCAACCGTCGTCGCCAAATTCAACTCAAGTACAACCAGGAACACGGTATTACTCCCCAAACTATCATCAAATCAATTCGGGCCCGAATTATCGAAAAACCTGCCGACAAAACCTTAGAAATACCCATCATTTCCGTCGATACATTATCACTTACACCAAACCAACGTAAACACCACATCTCTTCACTCAAAAAGGAAATGCGCACAGCAGCTGCTGACCTAAACTTCGAACTTGCCATCCGCCTCCGCGACAAAATCCTCGAAATCGAACACCTCTTTCATCACCTATTTTAGCTGATATGGCCGCCGTCATAGCAACAGCCTTCAGCTCTTCATGCCTCGCTTCAAAACCACTAACAAATCTGACAACTCCATGTTGATTTACAGTCAATGCAGTTGTTAACGGTGAAGTCTCAGAAAAAAATGCAACTGTTGTAGACATAATGGCGATTATATCACCAAACTAACTAAATCAATAAATAAAATACCCGAAGACAAACCGAAGACTTTGACGTATAATTAACAATTGTTGCAATTTTGTCATAAATTTTTTGTAAGATAAAATTTGTGTCAAAATGCAATCCGCCGAGGCGGATAGTTCCAAAGAAATATATGATTAACAAAATAACTGTCAAAGGTGCCCGCGAAAACAACCTAAAAAGCGTTTCATTTGAGTTCCCTAAAAACCAACTGGTTGTCTTTACTGGTGTTTCCGGATCCGGTAAATCCAGCATGGCTTTTGACACCTTATTTGCCGAAGGTCAGCGTCGTTATGTAGAATCACTATCATCCTACGCACGTCAGTTTCTTGGCAACATGCATCGACCCGAAGTAGATCAAATTGAAGGACTTTCCCCCAGTATTGCTATTAACCAAAAAGCTATTTCACATAATCCTCGTTCCACTGTTGGTACAGTCACTGAAATATACGACTACCTTAGACTTTTATTTGCCCGTATCGGTCACCCTCACTGTCCCACTTGTGGTCGTGAAGTCATGCCCCAGACTAGTAAGCAGATAGTTACTCAGATTATCGAAAGCGCCCAAAAATACTGCACCCCTACTACAAACTATCGTTTCTTTATCCTCGCTCCCATTGTTCGTTCCAAGGCAGGTGACTTGCATGGATTACTCGAAAACCTCCGCAAACAAGGTTATAAGTGGATTAGAGCTGATGGTAAGATAATTGATCTTTATTCTGACTTTGGCCTCACTAAGACTAACAAACACACTATCGAGGCTGTCTGCGACAGAGTATCGTTGAACTTTGAGCAGCTTAAAAAGTCAGAAGAGATATTTTCCCGACTAGTCGATAGCGTCGAACAGGCACTCAAGTTGAGTAATGGCTTGTGTATGGTGGCTCAAATAAATGATATTGGTTTCGACTTTCCTGATAGCCCCAAGGATTTAACTGATACCCTGTATTCCGAAAATTTTGCCTGTCCTGTCTGTAACTTATCTCTTCCCCAAATCGAGCCCAGACTGTTTTCGTTCAACTCACCCGAAGGTGCCTGTACAGAATGTAAAGGTCTAGGTAACAAATATCAGATTGACCGCAGTAAGTATCCTGAGTGGAAAGCCCGCTACTTAGAATCACGGTATTTTACTTCTCAATCAGAAACAATTCGTGAAGAGCTGGAAAAGTTTATGATCAAGACAAACTGTCCCGTTTGCCACGGCTCTAGACTAAACCCAGATGCTCTTTCAGTCACAATCGAAAGCAAAAACATCCATGACATTTGCCAACAACCCATAGGAGAGTTGACCACCTGGGTAGATGCCCTGGAATCAAAACTAAACAGTTCCAAGGAAAAAGAAATCCTCGATTCAATTCATCGCGAAATCCACACCCGTTTAGAATTCTTACTGGCAGTTGGTTTAGATTATCTGTCACTTGAAAGAGAAGCTGGAACGCTTTCGTCTGGTGAGTCACAACGCATCCGTTTAGCTTCTCAAATAGGTACCGGACTCACTGGTGTTCTATATATTCTTGATGAACCTACCATCGGTCTCCACTCTCGAGATAATGACAGGTTGATTGGCACTCTCAAAAAGCTACGTGATACTGGCAACTCAGTTGTGGTTGTAGAACACGATGAAGAAGTAATTCGTTGTGCCGATCACATCGTTGATTTTGGCCTACATGCTGGTAAAAACGGTGGTCAAATTGTCGCCCAAGGTAGCTTAGAATCTATTCTTAAAGACAAAAATAGTCTGACCGGTCAGTATCTCTCAGGAAGAAAAATAATCTCTACTTCTCTCCAGCCTGAAATAGTACCCAAGCACAAATCAATCACCATCAAAGGGGCTCGTCAGTGGAATTTAAAAAACGTTGATGTTTCTTTCCCCCTAAATAAACTTATTTCCGTCACTGGTGTTTCCGGATCAGGTAAATCAACTTTGGTTCACGACACCCTCTATGGTGGAGTCAGAAAATCCACTCTTGGTACCTACTTTGGGACGATAGGTGAGTATGACGAAATAACCGGTGCCGATGGAGTCAAGGATGTTTTATTGGTCGACCAGTCACCCATTGGTCGTACTCCCCGAAGCAATCCAGCTACTTATACAAAAGTCTTCGATGATATCCGTGCCCTTCTAGCCCGAACTACAGAAGCTCAGATCCGAGGATATAGTGCCTCTCGTTTTTCTTTCAATACCAAAGGTGGTCGTTGTGAGGCGTGTCAAGGTCAAGGACAAATCAAAATTGAGATGCAATTTTTAGCCGACATTTACGTCACTTGCGACGAGTGTCACGGTTCCCGATTCAAAGATGAAACTTTGGAAGTCTACTATAAAGAAAAAAACACTGACGAAATTCTCAAGCTCACTTTTGATGAGGCTGCTGATTTCTTTAAGAACATCAACTCCCTCCGACGCAAAATTACTACTATTCAGGAGGCAGGCCTAGGCTATCTCCAGTTAGGTCAACCTAGCAACACACTCTCAGGAGGAGAATCCCAAAGACTCAAAATCAGCCGCGAATTAGTCAAGCGTTTTAATGGACAAATCCTCTATATTCTCGACGAACCTACTACTGGATTACATTTCTACGATATTGATAAGTTAATCAAAGTTCTTCGCAAGTTAGTTGATATGGGTAATACTGTGGTTGTTATCGAACACAATCTTGATGTCATCAAAAATTCCGACTGGATAGTTGACCTTGGGCCCGAAGGTGGTCATCGTGGTGGTGAAGTTTTGACATCAGGTACTGTTGAAGATATTATCGCTTGTAAAAACAGTTATACCGGTATCTACCTAAAAAAACATCTTGACCAATTAGATGCTATCCGGCCAAAAAAAGTAAATCGATAAGAACCCAGTAATAATACATCACCCTCCGTCTTCTTATTCTTTCATTTCAAATGAATCAGCACCTATCATAACTTTTTGATTCTGTCTCAGTGCTACCATCCCAACTACTTCGTTATCAATCGCACTTATGGTTATTTCCGGACTCCCTTTGAGTGTCCTCAATCTTAAATCGGGAGCATCTGACCTAAATCTAATACTTGCTATCTCATGTACTACCACCAACTGGTTGACCGAGCTAGAATCAACACCTAACACGGCGTTGACATTAAGCCTATGATCACCCTCCTCAATAACATGTCTTTTCACCCCCGAGTCAATGTTCCGATGTATAAGTGACATATATTTATAATATTATAAAGACTTTTTAAAAAAATAACTAATCGTTTGCGGTAAAAGAAAAGACCTCACGGTCATCAATTATCGTCAAAGACGCACCAACACTTTTCAATCGATAAATCAGTCTTTCTTTAGGCATTCTAGCATCAACTTCTAGTTCAATTTCTCCACCTCTCATTTCAATATGGTCTCTCAACCAAGGTTTTTCCAAATTAATCACAATTGAGCCACTATTCACTCTTGCGGCCACAAAGAGGTTGGCATATTCGCCATCCAAATCAGCTAATAATCTTCTTCTACTTACCCGTGCACCTAAGCAATATAAGTTATTGCTATTAACTTCTAATTCATCAGTAGCAAATTTTTCCACTAATAATTTCATGCCATATAGTATCATAAAGATATAAAATGGCTAATATTGATCTAAAAAAAATTCCTGCATCTCCCGGTATTTATATTTATCGAAATATTCTTGGTGAAATCATCTACGTCGGTAAGGCTATAAATCTTAAAAAAAGAGTTACTCAATACTTTCAGCGTGATGATGCCCTGGGCCCGAAAACCAAAACACTTGTCGCTCAGATAAACACTATCGAAACCAAAGTCGTTGGCTCAGAAATTGAGGCTTTGATTCTAGAAGCCTCATTTATCAAAAAGTACCATCCCAAATATAATTCACTTCTCAAAGACGACCGAAGCTACCAATATATTTGTATTACAAAGGAAAAGCATCCACGGGTATTTAGTGTTTTTCAATCTCGTGCCGATGCTAGTCAAAACTTATACGGACCTTTTCCTAGTGGCTTGGCTGTCCGGTCGCTACTCAAAATCCTCCGGCATATATTTCCCTATTACGGTCTAAAACAACACCAAAAGACCAAGTGTCTCTATTGCCATCTCAATATGTGCCCAGGACCACTACCTGACCCGGTAGCTTATAGACAAAACATCCGAAAGATTAAAAGTATACTTTCAGGCAGATTCACAACTGTCCAAAGACAGCTTAAAAAAGAGATGCTTCTTGCCTCCTCTTTGCACAATTTCGAACAAGCACTAATAATACGAAATCAATTAGATTCGATTAATTATATTGTCTCCGGTTGGCACAATCTTAATAACTTGTTTGACCAAATCAATCTTCCTGAAGATCGCCAAAGCTCAGCAGTATCTGAGTTAGTTACCACCCTAAAACCTTATCTGAACATCACCAAAATAGACCGTGTAGAGTGTTTTGATATTTCCCAACTAGGAATCAAATACTTTGTCGGATCGATGACGGTTTGGCAAAATGGAAAACAAGACCACTCCCAATACCGAAAGTTCAAAATAAATACTAAGGTAACACCTGACGATCAATATATGATCAAAGAAGTAGTCTACAGGCGTTTGCAACACCCAGAATGGGGAACACCTGACCTTATTGTCGTAGACGGTGGAAAGCCTCAAGTGGCTGCGGCACTCTCTGCAGCCATCCTGAGCGAGCATAGCGAGTCGAAGGATCTACCAATTATCGGATTAGCCAAGAAACAGGAAACCATCGTTATCAAACCGGATAAACAGTTTATCGAGATAAATTTACCTAAAAATTCAACAGCCTTGAACCTACTCCAATCACTTCGTGATGAAGCCCATAGATTTGCCAACCGTTACCGTAAATCACTGATGCTAAAATCAATCAATGGTAACTAAACCGCCACTTGTTTCAGTCATAACTTGTGTCAAAAATAACGAAGTTTATCTCCACAAATGCCTTAGTTCGATAGCTTCTCAAACTTACCCCTATATCGAACATATCATCGTTGAAGGACACTCCACCGATACCTCGCTTCAGATAGTAAAAAAGTATATTTCCGACCATCCACATAAAAACATTAAATTGTATATACGTCCAGCCAAAGGAATAGCTAATGCCCTAAATTATGGTATTTCCAAAGCATCCGGCAAGTTTGTCCATATTGTTCATTCCGATGATTATTACTATTCCCGTTATTCGGTTAGTAAGGCTGTCAAGGTTTTTAAAAACAATCCAGGTGCTACTTGGATTGTAGGTAATCATTTACTGGATGTTGACGGACAAGTCGTTACTCTTGAGAACAGACTTTTAGCCAAAAAATTGGGTAAGTATCTGATCTGGCTTTTACCATGGATGTCACACCAAAACATGTTTTACGACAGAGAGGTCTACGAGCATGGTGGTTTGTATGATGAAAGCTATGGCAATTCACTCGATTATGAACAGTGGCTTCGCCTAATAAAAAAAATCCCAATTTTGGTAGTTAACGAAAAATTCAGCGTCTTTCGGGTTCACCTTAAAAGCACCACTTTTAACCCCATGAACTTACCTAGGTTGCTTTCTGAAAACTTTAGGGCAGTAACTTCCAACCTACTTTCTCAAAAGCTCCCTCATTCTAGCTAAGCCATTAGCCACCTCAGGTATCTCAAAGTGAGCTCTAGCCGGCTCAAGTTTTTTAATGATCCAGTCAGCTAAAGCGTTTTTAAGATCTAGTGGAAAAAGAGAACCATCAGAATAACTGTTAACTACATCAGAGAATTTGCTAAAAGTAATATTACCTCCAAATTTGTCTGGTCTTTCAATCACAAATTCACCGCTCTCTTCTCCCCAAAATACCAATGTTTTAACCCAGTTTAGAAGAGGGTTGAATTCAACTACTTTTGGTGGACCATAGGCTTTTCGGATCTTATCCCTAATTTCATCAGGTGTATCATGTATGAATATCGCACTTCCTGGCTTCGACTTGCTCATCTTTAAACTCTCCTCATCATTTGCACCTGTCTCAGGCGCAGTCAGCCCCGCAATCAAATTTTGATGAATCGCTAGTGGCTTCCACTTGCCAATCTTCTCACCAACTTCTAGAGCTATTACATGAGCTTTACGTTGGTCTATTCCTCCGTGAGCCAAGTTAACATTCATTGTAAAAATATCTGCCACTTGTAGTGGTGGGTAAAACAGAGTTGCCATATCGACATCTTCTTTCATTTTCTTGCCCATAATCGAAATTGACCTTAGGTTTCGAGACAAGGTAACGTGTTTACCTACTCTCATAAATGTTTCCCAATGTTCCGGATGTTGTTCGTATAGTTCTTTTCCACTAATAAATTCGACTTGGTCCTCATTAACCCCAAAACATTTCAGCGAGGCGATCAATCCCTCCTTAAAGTAGCTATCTGTCGCAGTTCTAATATTCTCCCAATTACCTCCCATTTTATTATTTAAAAAGGAATGAAAGTCAGCCAAAAATATTTTGCATTTAACCCCAGCCTTCAGAAAGTCAGCAATCTTTCCCATCGACATTAATCCGGTTCCCAAATGAACTAACCCAGAAATTTCAAAACCGATGTAATGCTGTATTTCTTTTCCAGACTCGATAAGTTCCTTTAAATCCACCTCAGTCAGCACTTCCTGACAGTTTCTAGTAATTAGTCTAAACTTTTCTTCTGTATTCTCAGAAAACACTGTCGACTTCAAAGATACCTTCATCTTCTCGAACTTCAACACTTTCAAGACATCTTTAGTTTTTACATTCAGTCCCGTTTTTATTTCACCACTTCCCATACTCCAAACATCCTTACAAAGTACATTTTCGTCCACAATTAGAGGAATTCCCAATACCAGTGGGCACACTGTACCCGGAACAAATCCAAATTCATCAAGCAGAGTTTCCTCATCGACTACGCTCCATTTTCCCACCAACTTCTCCAGCGACAGACTGTCAATTTTTTCATTACCGTCTAGCACCACCGCCTTAAATCCATCCTTTGTTGTGATGACCAAAGTTTTTATAGCGTTCTTAGGATCGTAATTCTGATCAATCGAAGTATCACTCTTCCTGGCAGCAACTACCTCATCAGTAAAAGTTACTACATCAAATGTAATATTCTTTTGTTTTAATAATTTTATTACTGTTTCAAAATTCATAAATTTCATAAAGTAGTATATCTCAGTCTTCCATTACTCTCTCGTTCCAAAAAAACAAAAAGGCAGGTTTATTGTTACTTTTTTTAGCTCCATTTAGAAAGACATCTGCTGCTGCAGGAGTTCTCGCTCTTTGAACAAAAACTACGTTATCTTCACCGGCTAGTTCTTTTCCCATTACAAATTCCAGAGCCATTTTCTTCTTCGCTAAATTTCTTGCTGACTCCCTTGTTTTTAAATTTTCAGGTAGACGTCTTTCTTGAAGACGGGTAAAAATTCCATCAACCTCAGATTCAACCTGCTTTTCAGTAAACACAGTCTCAGGATGTACCATAATTTTTTTTACATCAGGGAGGCAGAAAAATTCTTCTCTACTCCTTACACCCAATTGTCTCGATACTTTTTCAATTTTTGAGCCTGGCAGTATCTTACTAGTTAAGGGCTCAAATTTTTTTTCAAATTCTTCAACGGCTTGTTCCCTATTTGGGGAATCAATGACAAAAGCGTCAATGTCCACTAAAGTCACCTTTGGAGAATTCATTATTTTCCACTTGTTTAATATTTTCGTAATTCCCTGAACAGAAGCAAAGTTTACTTCCTGATCAACAACGGCTTTCCTCCCACTCGACGTAGTAGTTTCAAACCAAATTTCCGGAGAAACCGATATCCCCTCAGTTTCCGAGTCACGCTGAGGTGGACATCTTAATATATTCAGGTCCAAACCTCTTTTTCCGCAAGCGGCATTTGCCAATGATTTTACTAATGACGCCATATTCAACATATCACCAAAATCTGTTTGAGTCGACACCAGCTCAACCAAACAGTTAACCACATTATCCGCCTGAGAATTTGTACAACCAAGTTCTTTTGCCCTGAGTTTCCATGATTCAATTTGACCATCCAATCTTATGTTTCTAGCAATTTCAATTCCATTACCTTGAAGTTCATCTCTAATTCTCCGTTTTAATATACCTGACTGAATGCCTTGTTCAGTTTTAGCTTTTGTTGGTCGGTCTGTAGTCAGCTGCTTCTTTACTTCACTTACGGTCAAGCCCAACCTGTCGGCGGACATTCTAGCAGTAATTTCTCCCCATTTTGAGCCAAAATCATTATTAGTATCATGAATGACTAGTGGACGAATTGTTTCATTTACTTTTGCGTTAATTGCAGGCCCAATTTCCTTCTCAGGTATTTGAGGAAACAAAAAATTAGCAACTTTATGTTTTGTTTGATTTGATATTTTCATATTATCAATAAGGTAACCTCCCATTCTCCCTACCAATCGGCAAAAACCCCAAATTTTTAGTATTACCGAAACCGATCATTTTTTCTGTTGTTTTTATAAACATATTATTAATAAATAATAAACTTAGTACGGAGGAGGGGAGTTGAACCCCTATAAAACTGTTTTACAGACAGTTGCATTACCGGCCTGCCCCCTCCGTAGAACCAAAAAAGCCCTCGCCTTTGCAAAACCAATAAATGGCTTCACAAGGGTGAGGGCTTCTCACGGTACCACCTTGTTTCGTAAATAAAAAAAGCTCCCACAGGAGCTCGATAATTATTTACCTTATTATCGAGTACTTGTTTACCTCGCCTCTGGCGGACTTGCAGTGATACTCTAGCTCTATTTAGGGAGCTCCCTTACCGATTTTGTCGGTATGCTCAGAGGGTGTATTATGTCCTCCTTAACGCGTTCCAAACTTAGTCAAGTTTATCACGAGGAAATTTCTTGTCAAGAATATATTATAAGACTCTTTCTCCAAACACCAACAATCTCTTCCAATCAGTCCCTAGAGGCCAACAAGTCTGCATTATCAAGACTTCTTTAGAGGGATCGGAATACTTTAGGTATTCAATTTCAGAGGCATTCACAATTTTCCTCATATAAACTTTATAAGTAAAAATCTTTCCCTTGTCGTTTACAAAAAATACATCACCATCTTTAAGTTCACCAAGTAGGTAAAAAATTGCATTCTGTCTTACCATGCTCAAACCTTGTTCTGTCGAGTGAGCAAAAATAAATGTTGAGCTACCATTTCCCATTCCCGGTCTAGATGAGCCCTTTGCTTGAGCCACCACCCTATCTTTAAGAACTTGAGAATATGCCTTCTGGTCAAAAGGGGATATTCCATCAACTATGCTTGCATATGCCCCTATTTTAGGGATGGAAATGGAGTACTCAGTTGTACCAATTTCTGTGACAGTTGGTGTTGGAATTGGCGCACTCGTGGGCTCACCCGAAATTACTACAGTAGGTGAAGTATTTTGGCTTATTTGCCAATATGCCAGTACCGCATCCGCCAAAGGATAATATAAGTAGATCGTATAAAGCAGAGCCCCGATTAAAAGGCCATTTCCTAGGTGAAAAAGAGACCTTCCTAACTTGCCAGGATCGTTAAACAGCACGCCACTTTTTTTAATCAATTTTATTGTTCTTCTTTTAGGTACTGGTCTAAAAAAATCAAGCACATTCTTATTGTATCAGAAGAAAAACCGATGGAAATATCCATAAGTATTCAATGTGTATCACAAAAAACATTTAGTTGACAAACGGCGAGAACTCACTTAATATAACTACCTGTGGCCCAAGAAATATTAACCAAAGTAAACCTTTCATCCCGTTCACGGGATCGCGTTTCTTTTATTTTCTGCGTCATTACTTGCCTCTCCAAATAAGTTTGGTTTAATACAACCAACTTATAAAAATCGGGAGGCTTTTTGTTTATTAAAATGAAAACAATGAGTAAAACTCTATTGACACAAGAGGGGTTCCAAAAGTTAACCGAAGAGTTGTCAGTCCTTAAAGATAAAAGTAATCACTTGATTACTCAAATCGAAGAAGTTGCTCAACCTGATGAGTCAGGTGAGGATGGTTTGGCAACTCAACTAAAAGAAGAGTTGGAAGTAGTCAATGAAAAAATTGACTCCATCGAAGAAGCTTTAGGCAATTCTGAAATTATTTCCGGAAAACTTTCCAAAAGCCAGGTTCAAGTTGGTTCCAAAGTTAAAATTAAACTTACCGGTAACACTATAAAATCATTTCACATCGTTAGTCACATTGAAGCCGATCCGGTCCAGCAAAAAATCTCGGATCAGTCTCCACTCGGTCAGGCTTTACTTGGTCGTAAAATCAATGATCTGGTTGAGGTTACCGCCCCTGTTGGTAAAATCACCTACAAGATTGTCGCTATAAGCTAGAAGTTTGATGGTAAACTTCTCTAATCAATTATGACCGATCTAATCAAGATTCGCCAGGAAAAGCTGGGTAAGCTTATCGAAGCTGGACACGACCCTTACCCCCAACCAAATTTGGCCAAGCGTGATCTTGCTGCTACTATCGCCTCCAAAAAAGACCAAACGGTAGAAGTCGCTGGGCGGCTAATGCTTCTCCGAGGTCATGGCAAGATTTTATTTGCTGATCTTCATGATGACTCTGGTAAAATCCAACTTTTTTTCCAGCAAAAGTCTCTGGGGACTTCCTTTCCTCTGACCAAACTCTTTGATATTGGTGACATTATCAGTGCCAAGGGAAAGGTCATTACCACCGAAGCTGGTGAGACTACTATCGATATTACTGAATTCCAGATACTTGCCAAAAACCTCAGACCACTTCCTGAAAAATGGCATGGTTTGACTGATGTTGAGGAAAGATATCGTCAACGCTATGTAGACCTAATTACCAACCCAGAATCCCGGAAAGTCTTCACGGTACGTACCAAGATTTTATCAACTATGCGTCAGTTCCTCGATGACAATGGATTTATGGAAGTGGAAACACCTATACTCCAACCGGTTTATGGCGGTGCCTCAGCCAAACCATTTGTTACCCATCACAACGAACTTGATCAAGATATGTATCTCCGTATTAGCGACGAGTTGTATCTCAAAAGACTAATTGTTGGTGGTTTTGAAAAAGTATACGAAGTTTCTCGAGACTTCAGAAACGAAGGTGTCTCCCGTTTTCATAATCCAGAATTCACTCAAATCGAGTTTTATTGGGCATATATTGATTACGACGAATTGATGAAGTTTACTGAAAAACTTGTTTCTCACGTTATCAAAACAATCAATAGTAACTATATCGTCGAATTCCAGGGAAAAAGTTTAGACTTCACCCCACCTTTCAAAAGATTAACCTTTAGAGATGCCATTCTTGAAAAGACCAAAATAGACATTGACGAAATAAATACCGAAGAAGAGTTTTTTGACAAATTAAAATCCTCAAAACTAAAAGTAGATACCAAAGGAGTAATTGGGCTAGGTGCTTTATTCGATGCTCTATATAAAGAATACGTTCGTCCTTACTTACTCGGACCCGTCTACATCACCGATTATCCAGCAGAAATGATTGCTCTCGCCAAGAGAAAATCTGACAATCCCAAAAAAATTGCCTCATTCCAACTGTTGGCCGATGGCGCCGAGTTACTTAAAGCTTACAATGAGTTAAACGACCCCAAAGATCAATACGACCGCTGGATGGACGAGGTAGCCCTCGAGAAAAAAGGCGCTCAAAATACCATGCAAATGGACGACGATTATATTCGTGCCCTCGAATACGGCATGCCACCTACCGCTGGTTGGGGTATGGGTATCGACCGTTTCACCCAGTTCGTCACCAACTCACCCACCATCAAAGACGTCATCCTCTTCCCCTCCATGCGAAGTGAAGAAAAGCCTGCGTCATTGCGCCTGCCCGCCTCGGAGGGAGGAACTGAGGGCGACGCGGCAATCTCGTTGGGAATCGGTCTCGCCTCCAACCTCATTGTCATCGGCAAAATCACCAAACTTGAATCTCACCCCAACGCTGACAAACTCCATGTTCTCCACGTTGACATTGGTACAGAATCTTTACAGATAGTCTGCGGTGCCAACAACATAAAAGTTGGCGACATTGTCCCTGTGTCTCTAATTGGCGCCTCAGTCTATGGTGACGAAATGGTTCCCTGGCAAGTCGGTTTATCCAAGCTACGTGGAGTCGAGTCGAACGGAATGCTCTGTTCCACCCGCGAACTCGGTCTTGGCCCAGATCATGATGGGATATATCTTCTCGACAAAAAACTATCTCAACACCTCGGCGAACCAGTCAACAAACATCTTAAAAAATGATCACCTCATCACTAATTTCCTCAGTCCGTGAGTTTGCCAAGGTCGACGGCCCGATGGAAACTCACCAACTAATTGCTAACGAAGCAGGTCAGAAAATTTCTCAACTACTTCACGCCGACCCAAATATTGTTTTGCTAGGCACATTATTAATGGATTGTGTAATTGGTATTGCCATCCAAGAAAATAGAATGGCGGAACATGTAAGTATGTGTCAACATAAAGCCAAAGAACTACTTGACCAGGATCCAGACATCACGCCAGAAGAAAAAAATAATGTCCTCGCTTGTGTCCTCGAACACCACGGTGTTCCCAAGTTCACAACTTTAGAGTCAGAAATTGTTTGCAATTCTGATTGCTACCGGTTTGCATCCGTTAAAGGATTTTATTATTCCCTCAGATATTTCCGTCAAATGCCTGATGAAAACTTCATATCTCTAGTCAAAGTCAAATTCAATGAAAAGAGAAATTGTGTAACTTTAGATATTGTAAAAAATGAACTAAAATATCAATTTATTGCAATTGAAAATTATTTAAATTTATTAAAATAAGTATGGATCGTCAAAAATTTGCGGGTGCAGTCAAGTCAAATTTAGAAAATAACATTTACAATCACAGCTTATCACTCGAAGCTTGTATGTTTGGGCTCTACGATTATTTCAAATCAAATAATTTATTAGCTGACACCGAGCCAACTCGAGAAGAATGGGGAATAGCAGGACTGATTCATGACATCGACTTTGCCGGTGATACCAAGGAATTGCACCCACTTCGTACCCGCGAAGTACTTGCCAAATACGGTCTGGAAATAAACAACACCGTCCAACAAATAATTTTATCTCACGACAAAAGACAGGGGATTTCAATGGACAGCAAAGCCAAGTGGTCCATCTATTGTGCCGATTCCCTCACTGGTCTAATTACCGCCGTTGCATTCGTTTATCCGGATCGCAAACTGGCCTCAGTCAAAGTTTCCTCCGTCCTAAAACGTTTTTTAAAAGAACCAAAGTTTGCGGCTGGCACCAGGCGCGACGAGGTTACCGAGTGCACCAACCCAGATGGTCTAAACCTACCTCTCGAAAAATTCATCGAAATTTGTCTCACTTCAATGCAAAAAATCGCCACAGAAATCGGACTTTAATATTATCTTCCTACATATTCACTATATACCACTTTGATATATTTATATGTATTTAAATTTGCTCCAAATTTGCGGTAAAAAAACATTCCTTTTGTGCTAGAATATCTAATCAATGAAACGAATCTTTCGCACTTCTTTGGTAAGTTTTTCTTCATCTACTTTGGGGTGCTTTTGGCGTCTCCCCCACACCAACTGACGCCAGTTTTTACTTTTGAATTTAAATTAACTATGTTAGATATAAACCAAGTCAGGAAGGAACCTGACACTATCAAAAAAGCCCTCGTCGATCGTCAAAAAGATCCTGCAATATTAGATCAAGTAATTACCCAAGATTCTCAGTATCGTCAGTTACTTTTAGAAGTTGAAGAACTACGTAGTCAGCAAAACACACTCTCAAAAACAATTAAAGGTAAGCCAACTGATGAACAGTTATCACAAGGCAAGGAAATTAAAGAAAAGCTGAGGGGCTTGGAAGACACTCTCGATACAACTCAGTCTGCCCTAAATTCTCTCCTCGAAGAGATACCTAATATCCCATCAGCCGATACCCCAGTTGGTAAAGACGACTCAGAAAATGTAGTAATTAAGACTTATAGAGAAAAACCAACATTTGATTTTCAGCCGCTAGATCACCAAGATCTCGGAGATAAACTAAATATTATCGACAAAGAGCATGCTAGTAAATTATCTGGGTCACGTTTTGGCTATTACAAAAATCAAGGTGCAATTCTAGAAATGGCAGTGATGTTTTACACCATGAAGAAAGTTTCTTCAATGGGTTTTAGCGCCATGCTTCCACCACTGATGGTCAAGTCAAAAACTGAGTGGGGTTGTGGTTATGCCAGCAATAAAAATTTATTTAATGCCTACTATTCTATTCCTGAAGATGATTTGGTTTTCATCAGTAGCTCAGAACACTCAGTAGTCCCTTTTCACTCCGACGAAGTTCTCGACTCTAGTATCTTCCCTATAAAGTACGTCAACTTTACTCCCTGTTTTCGTCGTGAGTCAGGTACCTATGGAAAGGATATGAAGGGGATGCTCCGGGTACATCATTTCAACAAAGTCGAGATGAATGTATTTACACTACCAGACTATGAGATATCTGACCAAATGTGTCTTGATATGCTCGGCATCGAAGAAGGTATCTTGCAAGATTTCGGATTACATTATCAAATAGTCCAAGCTTGCACTGGAGATCTACCTCAACCTAACCGACGAATGTATGACATCAACGCCTGGTTTCCAGGTCTTGGTCAGTACAAAGAAACCGGCTCATGTAGTAACTGTGGTGACTACCAAGCCAGAAGGCTAAATACAAAAGTAAAAATCAATGGTAAAAACGAATTTGTTCATATTCTCAACTCTACCGCCGTTTCAGATAGACCATTCCTAGCTATATTAGAAAACTTCCAGCAAAAAGATGGAAGTATTAAAATTCCCGAGGTTCTTTGGCCCTTAACCGGCTTTAAAGATATCGGCCCTACATTATAGAGGAGCCACTCTTTCCCCGGTCTATAGCTTGCTATAGCACCGGGGCCAGAGCATCTTTATCATCACTTTTATTAATGTTTATCTCTAGTTAAGCTATAATAGCCTCATGCTCTCTTTTCTAAAAAATATCTTTGATGAAGATCGTCGTCGGATCAGTTCATTTAAGCCAATCATCCAGCAAATCAACAGTTTTGAAGCTGCAATTAAAGAACTCACTGACAAGGAGTTATCCGCAAAAACAGTCTATTTTAAGGAACAATTGTCAAATGGTAAAAAACTTAATGACATTCTTCCTGAGGCCTATGCTGTGTGCCGCGAAGCTATTAGTCGTACCATCGGTGAACGTGCCTATGATGTTCAATTAATGGCCGCAATTACTTTACACCAAGGTGCTATTGCTGAGCAGAGAACTGGAGAAGGTAAAACTCACTCAGTTATTTTTCCGGCATATCTAAACGCTCTAACTGGGAAAGGAGTCCACGTAGTTACCCCAAATGATTACCTAACCCGTGTTGGTGCAGGTTGGTATCCCCAGGCTTTAAATCTATTAGGTATTAGTACTGCTTGCATAGTTCATGAACAATCATTTATTCTAGATCCGACATTCACCGACGCGTCAGAAGACGTAGATGAACGTCTCGCCCATCTTCGACCTGTCTCACGTACTGAAGCTTATCAAGCTGACATTACCTACGGAACCAACAATGAATTTGGATTTGACTATCTTCGGGATCATATGGTTGGTAGTCAAACTGAAAAAGTCCAGCGTGACTACCATTATTTTGCCATAGTCGATGAGGTCGACTTTGTCCTTATCGACGAAGCCAGAACTCCTTTGATTATTTCGTCCCCAAACAATTCTCCAGTCGACAAGTACTACAAATTTGCCCAAATCGCCGATACATTGCAATCATCAGATTATGTCATCGAAGAAAAGTCACGTTCAGCTTCCTTATCTGAATTTGGCATCCGTAAAGTCGAAAAAATTCTCGGAGTCGGCAACCTTTACGAAGAATCTTTTGAAACTATTCATTTTATTGAAAATGCCATTAAAGCTAGAGCAATTTTTCATAAAGATAAAGATTATGTCATCAAAGATGGCGAAATTATAATTGTTGATGAATTTACCGGCCGTCTGATGCCAGGTCGTCGTTGGTCTGATGGTTTGCATCAGGCAGTCGAAGCCAAAGAAAACGTTACCGTCCAAAAAGAATCCCAAACTTGGGCTACCATAACTTTCCAAAACTTTTTCCGTCTTTATGAAAAACTCGCCGGGATGACTGGAACCGCCGCTACTGAAGCTGAAGAGTTCAAAAAAATCTACAATCTCGATGTTATTACCATCCCCACTTATCGGAATCTGCAACGTCTCGATGGTCACGACTATATTTTCAAAACCCAAAGAGCCAAATACGCTGCCATCGCCGCCACTGTCGAAAAACTACATCAATCAGGTCAACCAGTATTAATTGGAACCACCTCAATTGAGAAAAATGAAATCATCGCATCCTTGCTCCGTAAGAATGGAATTCCCTTCCAAATGCTCAATGCCAAGAATCACCGTTCTGAAGCAGAGATAATTGCCAAGGCGGGTATCAAGGGTGCTGTCACAGTGGCCACCAATATGGCCGGAAGGGGAGTCGATATTATTTTGGGTGGACCAAAAGCTACCACCAAAAACTGGCAAGCCGCCCATGACGAAGTCATCTCTCTTGGTGGACTCCATGTAATCGGCACCGAACGACACGAATCTCGTCGTATCGACAATCAGCTTCGTGGTCGCGCCGGTCGTCAAGGTGATCCTGGTTCATCCCAATTTTATGTGGCCCTCGACGATGATCTCATGAGAATCTTTGGAGGTGAAAAAATATCGTCCCTCATGACTAGATTCAATATGCCCGATGAAGAAGCCCTAACACATCCACTTGTATCTAGGGTGATCGAACAAATCCAAGTAAAGGTCGAGGGCTACAACTTTGATGTTCGCAAGAACATTGTCGAATACGATGATGTCATCAACAAACAGCGTAAAATTATTTATAACCTCAGAGATACGACATTGGCTAACAGCGTTACCACCCCAGAAAAACTACTTGTAGAAATTAGTCGAAATCTTGAAGCTGAAATCACCAAGATTTTTTCGATCAACGCCAACTTTGATACTGGACTTGCCGACTTTCAAAAAATATCACTTGAGTTATCAGAGATACTACCATTCACAGAATCAGATCGGGTTAAGCTGGTTACTCAGCTAGAAAAAGAAAATAATCCATCTCAATACATGATCGAATTAGTTAAAACAAAATGGCAAGAACGATCAAATTACTTTGGTAAAGACCTAACCAACGCTATCAGTAGTTACGCCATTATCAAGACAATCGATCCTCTCTGGGTAGAACATCTCACCGCACTTGATGACCTTCGTGATGGTGTCCGTCTCCGAGGTTATGCTCAAAAAGATCCTCTCGTCGAATACCGAAAGGAAGGCTACGAGATGTTTCAAAAACTCATGGGTCAATACCAATACAACTTGTGTCGAACAATTTTCAGGCTAGAACCAGTCGCTGCTCCCACCATTGAACAACCCAAAAATATTATTGAAGGTAGGGGAAGCGATCTGACTGAAGATGATTCGTCATTGCGAGGACCCTCCGATTCGGAGGAGACGAAGCAATCTCGTTCGGAATCAAATCAGACCATAGTCAAATCAACATCAATCAATCGTAACGATCCTTGTTGGTGTGGCAGTGGTAAAAAGTGGAAAAAATGCCATTATCCCAAAACAAATTGACACCTTCTCATATCTTCCAATATCTTCTAACATTATCTAATGTTTTCGTATCACTTTAATAGTACGTTAGATATAAATAAGCATCTTATAGATATAGAGGCCATCAAAATAAGCTTTGAAAATTCCAAAATACTTCCCCAGCTAGAAGAAAAAATTCTCCGTCAGTCAATATTACGCAGTTCAGTCTTTTCCGCCCGGATTGAAGGCAACCCTCTCAGTCTCCAAAATTATGATCGCTATAATGACGAACATATTCATAAAATTGAAATAAATAATCTGTTAAAAACCTACCAAAAGCTAAATAATTCAGATACCGTTCCCATTTTAACAATTAAAAAAATAAAATCCCTACATGAAGAAGTTATGAACAATCTCTCACCAATGACCGGTAAGTTTCGTCAAGAACCCTGGGCTATTTTTGATCAAAGCGGTAACGTCATTCATCTGGCACCTACATTTTTAAAACTACCTGAACTAATGGAGGAATATCTAACATATATCGACAGCATTCAAGATCATCCGGTTATCAAATCAGCTATCGCCCAATTTGTCTTTGAAAAAATTCATCCTTTTGCAGATGGTAATGGACGCACCGGTCGGCTTATCTCCATGTTAATTTTAAAGCAAGCCAATTATCACTTTCGTGGTATGCTTCCGTTTGAAGAATATACTGATACTCATCGCCAGGCTTATTACTATGCTCTCGAGCCAAGTACAGATATTACCGAATTTATAGAATATTTTTTAAAGTCATTAGTTGTTACTGGTAAACAGCTGTTGACAAAAATCAAAAACACTCTTGACTCATTGCCACAACTAAGTCCTCGACGTCAAGAAATATTATCTATTATCACCGATCATCCCAATTGCTCTTTTAATTTTCTCCAACGACGATTTTCACAGGTTAATTCAAAAACTCTTCATTATGATCTCTTGCAGCTGATGAAAAAAGGTCTTGTCATCAAACTTGGAACTACCCGTGCTGTGGTGTATACTATTTCAAAATAAGACTAAGTATTGACATATTCATTACACATACCTATAATACACCATTCACATTATGGCTGCTAAAGACAAAAAAATAAAATTTCCAAACCTTTCTGAGAACGCTAGGACACTTTATAACAAAGTAATGGTGGGTATTCCTTCTTCAACTGAAGGTGAAAGTGACCCAATCACTCCAAGAGAACATGTTCCTGCTTATAACCTATCAGGTGAAGCTAAAAAGAAGTTGATGTTAGAAGTCATCCCCGATACATTAGCAATAAAATTAGGTATTTCCAGAGAAGAAGCACTACAAATACTCAACGGCAAAGATGTGAAACTACCTGATAATATACTCAAGAAGGACGCACTCCCACTGGGTAGAGAATAGCAGAATTCTCTCGAACCTTTACGACTACAACAAGGATTGTGTACAATAGACCGTGATCGATAAGAAAATAACTAGCAAGATTTTGAAAGAAATCAAACTCTCCGAAAATATTCTGCTCCATCTTCATCCTAGCCCAGACCCTGATAGTATCGGAAGTGCACTGGCACTACAGGAATTTTTGCTATCACTCGATAAAAAAGTTACCATAATTGCAGGTGATTCAAAAGACAAGAACCATCTAGAGATATTTCCAAATGTCAAGTCAATTAAGGCAAAAAACATATTTGAAACTGACTTGTCGAAACTCGATCTGTTTATTATCCTCGATTCATCTGAACCCAGTCAAATATCAAAACTGGGCGATAGTCAAAAATATATTGCGAATATAAAAAAAATCGTCATCGATCATCACCCCACAAATAAAAACTTTGGTGATTTAAATTTAGTATTGCCCAAACACACCTCAACGGCCGAAATACTCTTTGATTTATTTAATCTATGGAAAGTAAAAATAACCACAAATATGGCAATCTGTCTATTTTTGGGAATATATTCAGACACCGGAGGATTTTCAAATCTCAACACAACCCCACAATCAATATATAAATGTTCAATACTCGCAAAAAATATAAATAATCTTCCTAGAGTAATGTTTGAGTTTCGCAATAATTCTAGTGCCCAGGAATTAAAATTTATCAAGTTAGGGCTAGTAAATAATAATATACTTTTTAACAACAAAGTCGCTATTTCAGCCATCACCTTAAAAGATCTTAAAAAAAATAACCTAGATGTTGAGTCAATTAACAAAGTTCAATTGTCGGAAACTCTACGTAAATGTAAGGACTGGCAAATTACCATAGCTATGGTAGAAACAAAATCAAATTACAACACCCTCTCAATGAGATCTAGAAATGAAAAATATGATCTTACAAAAATTGCCAAAAGATTCTCAGGTGGTGGTCATAAGGTAGCCGCAGGAGCATTAATAGAGGCTAGTCCAAAGGAAGCTCTAAAACAGTTAATAGCCGCCATTCATAAATGTTTTCCAGAACTTGGAGAACCATAATCTGCTAACATTAGTTAATGTCTGACTGTGTCTTTTGTAAAATTGCCGCCAAGGAGCTTCCTTCATATCAAGTCTATGAAGACGACGATTTCATGGCTTTTTTAGATATCCACCCAATTGCCAATGGTCATGTCCAAATCATCCCCAAAAAACATTTTCGTTGGACATATGATGTCCCTCAGTTTGGGCGTTATTTTGAAGTCGCTCGTATTGTAGCTTTAGCCACCAAACGGGCTGTTAACTCCGATTATATATCTTTTGTTACTTTTGGAATTGAAGTTGAGCACGCTCATATCTGGATAGTTCCACGATTTAAGGGAGATATTCACGAGGGATCTGGGATAAATACTACCAACCGCATAGAATTTACCAAAGATGAGTACATAGCAATTCAGGATAAAGTAGTTCACAATATTTAATATGATCACCGAAAGCCAAATCCTCGCCGAACTCCAGAAAATTAACCAGCAGTTGAGTCGTCAAAACTCTTCCGTTCTCAAAAGTTTTTCATTCGGTTTTTTCCACTCTTTGGGGTATTTTTTTGGAACAGCAGTCATCTTCTTTGTCTTTATCTACCTAGCATCCCAGTTTGATTGGACCCGAGCCCTAAGCAAATCACTCGAATCAATGATGTCTCAAGTCAACTGGAACAAGGTTATTCCCACGCCCACAATCGAAATCCCCACCGGTTATTAGTTTTATTCTAGTTACAAGTTACTTATTTCTTGTTTCTATTTCTCACTTTCCTTTTCTTTCAGCTCGAACCCGGTCAACCTTAGTCAAATACTTTTTTCTCAATCTAATAGTTTTTGGAGTCACATCTATAAGCTCATCGCTTTCAATAAAATCAAGTGACTCTTCAATGCTATATTTGACCGCTGGAGCTAAAGTCAGCGCGTCGTCGTTTCCTGATGAACGCATATTGGTCAATTGTTTACCCTTGCACACATTGATTTCCAAATCTCCCTCAACCGGTCGGTAGCCTACAACCTGTCCCTCATAAACCCCTTCAGTGGGGGACACAAAAGTAATTCCCCGTTTTTGTGCTAGATCAAGTCCAAAGCCAAGTGCTTTTCCGGACTCTGAAGCGATCATAACACCATTTCGTTCACGGATAGTATCAACAGTCTTAGGTTCATATCCCATCGACAAATAGCTTAACGATACTGATCCCTTAGTTTCAGATACTAGTATACTTCGCAATCCTAGTGCATTCTTTTCACTAATCTTGTACATCATCTTAACTCCAGCTTTATCATCTGTACTCATATCAAGCATCTGGGCCCTTCTTTTTCCAAGTTCAGAAGTGATAGCGCCTACATATTCCTCAGGAGTTAATATTGTAAGTTCGGAGTAAGGTTCACACACCTTACTATCAATAGTTTTCAAAATAACCTCAGGTTTTCCCACTTCCATGGCATACCCCTCACGTCGTAATTTTTCGATAAGGATTGCTAAATGGAGCTCTCCTCGTCCAGATACTAAAACTCGAATACTATCAGTCGGATCATCTTCTAATTTTAGTCCTAAGTTTGTTTCCACTTCTTCCTTTAGACGTTCTTTAAGTTCCCGACTAGTCAAAAATCTAGATTCATCACGAGCAAAAGGGGATGTGTTTGGACCAAAACTAGCTTTGAGTGTTGGCTCAGCTACTTGAATAGTAGGCATAGCTACTTGGAAGTTTGGGTCAGTTAATGTTTGTCCGATTTCAATCTGATATATACCAGCAAGATAGGCTATTTCTCCACTTTCGATTTCTTCAGTTTCCACCTTATTCATCCCCTCATTTACATACATCCTTTCAATCTTAAAGTTGCCCACTGCAACTTGGTTGGGGTTCAGTTGAGTCACATATTGACCTTTCTTCACTTTTCCTTGATGTACTCTACCAACAGCCAGTCTTCCTAAATAGCCATTTTTCTCAAACGCCGAAATTAACATTTGAAATGGTTTGTTTTCATCTTGTCGAGAACTGCTTAAGGTTTTTAAAATTGATTCAAATAGGGGAGTGGTATCAGCCGGTGCCGTCATATCCTCTGGCATCTTGTCCCACGTCTTACCTTCTCTACCGATTGCGTAAATTATTGGGAAATTCAAAAGTTCCGGATCAGAGGCTAGAGATAAAAACAAATTCTCAGCATCAGCGACGACTCTCTTAACATCAGCGTCTTTACGATCAATTTTATTGATAACCAAAATAACTTTAAGTCCGTAGTCCAGGGCTCTTTTAAGTACAAACTTTGTCTGTGATAGCGGACCCTCAGCCGCATCTACAATCAAAAGTACCCCATCTGCCATATTTAAAACTCTTTCAACTTCACCACCAAAATCTGCATGACCGGGAGTATCAATGATATTAATTTTTATATCTTTGTAAAAAACTGAAGTGTTTTTAGATAAAATTGTGATTCCCTTTTCTCTTTCCAAATCGTTACTGTCCATTATTCGTTCTTCTAGCATCTCCGACTGGTTTTCTCGAAAAGTATGGGTTTGTTTTAACATTGCATCTACCAAGGTTGTTTTACCATGATCGACATGGGCGATGACCGCCACGTTACGGATATCTTTATAATTGGACATTCCTCCATTTTACCACTAAATAGGATAAAATATAACTATGAAAAATATAGCTCTATTACTTATCACCACACTGTTTTTATCGAGTTGTACCCAAAAAATTTCACCTCATATTGAAAAAGCTAAAAGCCTTATCGAAAATGTCACCGAAACTATCGCACCAGTCCCAACAATAATTCTCGAGTCCGGATTACCAAACAAACACCTTATTAAAACGTCATTTATACCTCAAGCTCCCGAGAAGAATTGGCATCAACCCTGGCAAGACGCTTGCGAAGAGGCATCTCTTTTGACTTTAAAATATTATTACTCAGGCAAAACTCCGGATGTAGCCACTATGGTGGCCGATTATCAGCTTTTATTCAGTTTCGAGAGCGACAATAAATTCAAACACGATATCAACATCGACAACATGAGCACCATATCATCCCAATACTTAGGACTAACCCCAAACATTTTAGAAAACCCTACAATTAAAGATATAAAAAAAGAACTCTCACTTGACCATCCGGTTATTATCACTGCCAATGGTAAAACTCTATATAAAGAAAACAAAAACTTTCGCTCCGGAGGTCCCTGGTATCACAGCTTAGTTGTTCTCGGTTATGACGATAACAGCCAAAAATTTATAGTTCACGATGTCGGTACCCAGCACGGTGCCTATTTTAAATATTCTTATAATTTGCTACTCGACAGCGTTCATGATTTTCCTGTCTCAGGAAAGAAGGAAGAAATTGACACTGGAGCCAAACGAATCCTTGTTTTGTTAAAATAGACTAATGAAAAAAATAATTGTTACATCGGTTGCTACTCTTTTATTATCGTCCTGTACTCTTTTTCCCAAGAATACAGATCAAAATGTAAATTTATCAGTTTCACCTACTCAAAATATGGTTCCTCCTACCTCATCAGGATCACCAAGTCCGACCGTTACTACCCAAAAAGGCGATACAGTCGTTGCCCTCAAGACCACAGATGGTCAAATAGTTATTAAACTATTTTCCAAGGAAACCCCCGAAACTGTCAAAACATTTATGGGTAAAGTCAACAGTGGATTTTATAATGGTCTCACTTTTCATCGGGTGATAGAAGGTTTTATGGCTCAAGGCGGAGATCCCACTGGTACCGGTACAGGTGGTGGTAGTCAAAAGTCAGAAATCAATTCTATACCTTTCGTCCGTGGCTCCCTCGGACTCGCTCGAACCCCAGTCAGCAAAGATATTAGTAACGACTCTCAATTCTTCATCTGCTTTACCACTGAAGGTTGTCAGCACTTAACCGGAGACTATGTCAATTTTGGTCAAGTCATTAGTGGCTTAGATATACTCGACAAAATTCAACAGGGCGACAAAATATTAGAAATTACTGCCAGTACCAAATGAAAAAAATATTAATTGCCATTGTAGTCATCCTCGTAATAGTCTTCACATTCAAAACCCTCTCAACTCCACCAAAAACAAAAGGCGTTTCTCAGGAAGAGGCTGAACTCATCCTATTTTGGGGAGATGGCTGTCCCCATTGTAAAATTGTCGATGAGTATATAACTAGTAATAAAACAGATGAAAAAGTTAAGATTTCCTACAAGGAAGTCTATTACAACAAGACTAATCAAAACCTGCTCCAAGAAACTGTCAAAAAATGTCCTTCCATCGACTCAACCCAGGGAATTGGGGTTCCCCTTGCTTTCGTCAAATCCGATAACACTTGTCTCTATGGAGACACACCTATCATCGATTGGCTCAAAACCCATCTCTAACCTTCTTTCGTTACGAAAGATTAATATTCCCAAGTGAAAAATATGAATTACGACGAAGTTGTAGTTGGACTACAATAAGGAGTAATGAATATTTTGCAACAGGAATAGTAATCTTGCAGTAGAATGCAGGTTTAGATATGGGTTTTAAAACTAAAATGCTAAAATAAATCGTGACAAAACGTTCAAAAGGCCAGGAGTTTCACTTTAGTCCTGCGGTACTCCTACGCTTTATAATTTTTGTAATTGTGGTCTATCTTTCAATTAGTTATTTTAGTGCTTCCGAAGTAACAGTTAATTTACCACTTCCAAACCTTGTTCAATACTTACCTCCCCGTTCACAGCAAGTGTTGGGAGAAACTTCAGAGTATATCAACTCATCTCAACTTTCAGACAAATTTACTGAGTTTTCATCCTATGTTCAAGAGTTTCCCCAAAAACATCTAAAACAACTAAAAATTGATATTATCAACCGATTGGCAAAAGAATTAATAAATCGCATCGACAGTCAGAAATGATCGAACTAAACAAATTAAAACTAAACCTGGAAAGTATTAAGTTAAAACTTAATTATGCACAGTTAGTCAGTGAGGCTGAAGAACTTAGAGGCAAGTCTGAAAACCCTGATATTTGGAATGACCCAGCAAAGGCCAGCGAGACAATGCAAAGCCTTAGTTCGAGGGACAAAACTATTCAAAATATTAAAGACGTAGAAAACAAACTAATTGAAGTTACTGAACTTGTTGATGTGTTTGGCCAGTCAAAGGATGAAAACTTTCAAATAGAGATAGAAAAATCTCATTCTGACATTCAAAAGCGGATTGAAGAACTAGAGCTAGAGACTTACCTCTGTGGTAAGTACGATAAGAACCAGGCTTTTCTCTCAGTTCACGCCGGGCAAGGCGGCACTGAGGCCATGGATTGGGCGTCCATGCTTCAAAGAATGTATATGCGTTATTTCGAGCGCAAAGAGTGGAAATACGAAATGCTTGATATGAATCCGGGAGATGAAGCAGGGATAAAATCAGCCTATTTTAAAATCACTGTCCCAAATTCCTATGGTTATCTTCGAAACGAAAACGGAGCTCATCGCTTAGTCAGACTTTCCCCATTCAATGCCGATCAGTTGCGTCAAACATCTTTTGCAAAGGTTGAAGTTACCCCAGTAATCAACAATGCGACCGAAATTGATATTCGACCCGAAGACATCGAATTTTCAGCCTTTAGAGCCGGCGGACATGGCGGACAGAATGTCAACAAAGTAAGCACTGCAGTTCGACTTACTCACACCCCATCTGGACTAACTGTTTCTTGCCAATCACAGCGTTCACAAGATCAAAATAGGCTAGTAGCTATGGAGATGTTATCTTCTAAGCTCTGGGCAATGGAACAAGAAAAACAGTCAAAAGAAAATCAATCAATAAAAGGAGACAATATTATCGCCGGGTGGGGACACCAAATCAGGTCTTATGTTCTTCATCCATACAAGATGGTCAAAGACCTAAGAACAAAGCACGAAACCTCCGACACAGTTGGTGTTTTAGACGGAGATCTTGATGAATTTATCAAATCCGAGCTAAAATTGTAATGAAAAAAAACATTTTAATTTTAGTTATATTCGTCTTATCGTTTTTACTTTTTATTTTTTACTTTTTATTTTACAAGATATCGTCGTATACACATACCCGCATTTCTCATTTTCCCACAACATTAATAAAGTCATACCAGCACCCCACTTTAGCTCCTGGTTTTAACTTTGTTATGCTCGGAGTTGATCCCAGAGACGACCAGCTTGAGAAAACCCAAGTTTCAGATAGTATTATTGTCGGCCGCCTCACCTCATCTCGGCAAGTCAAACTTATTTCAATACCTCGTGATTTATGGGTTTATTCACTTGAAACAAAAGTAAACCAAATTTACCCGCTCTCACAAGATAAGGTTAGTCCAGTTCAGAGCTATCAATATATCGAAGACGAATTCACCAAGTTAACAGGTCAAAAAATAAGCCGAACTTTGATACTAACTACTGACAACCTTATAGAGCTCACAAAAATAATCGGTGGAGTCGATGTTGTTCAGGAGTCGACTTACACGGACTTGTTTTATCCAAATCCTGAATATGTTAAAAATCCCTCGCCCAAAATCCCCATCTACAAAACAGTTATCTTTCCCAAGGGTTTACTCCACTTAGACGAGTCCAATATTACTGAGTATGTTCGGTCCCGCAAAGGCCAAAATGAAGAAGGAAGTGGTAGTAGCGACCAGGGAAGAATCCAGCGCCAGCAACTATTATTGGAAGCTCTGATATCAAAACTAAAATCTCCTGCGTTTATATCAAGTCCAACCAATGTTCTTACTTTATATAATTTTTGGCATCAGAGTATCCGCACAAATATTAGTGATAGTGATTTATTTAGCCTTCTACTTTCCGGCAAAAAACAGATACTCGGGCTTACCCTAACCAAAACCAATGTTCCGGTAGGAGAAAACCCCAAGAAAGATATTCTTTATCACCCTCGGTCATTCATCAACAGGCAGTGGGTTTATATCCCAGTCGACAAAGAATATAAAGGTCTTCAGGAGTATATTTCCGGTTTTCTTAACCAATAATTTGCTATACTGGATTATTAGCATTTATTGATTCACATGGACATACCCAATCTCTCTACTGATAAGCCAAAAACCCCACCTGCAGATATAAATTTTTCACTCATGCCTATTGTTATTGTATTAGTTTTGGCGCTTGTTTCCGGATTTTGGATCTCAAGATTTTTCCCAATTAATAAAACCGTAGCAGACAAAGCTACAACTACCACCACCGAGGGTCAGACCGTAATTTCCACCGATAAAATCAGCAGTGCTGACGAAATTAAAGCTGGCAAGGTATATGGCAATGCCGAAAAAAGCTTTAAAGACTCAGCTACTGGCGTCGTTGAGAAGGGATCAATCAATGGTGAGGGTACCCACATACTCAACCGAGAGGGTGGACTTAGTCAGCGAGCCTCACTAATTTCTTCTACGGTAGACCTAGATTTATTTGTTGGTAAAAAAGTCGAGATCAAAGGTGAAACTAATGCCTCAAATAAAACATCTTGGCTTTTGGACGTTGGTAGTCTTAAGGTACTTGAATAAAAATGAATGTATTATTTAAAGATGTCAGTAAGCACTTTGGTTCTATCAAAGCGCTCGAAAACCTTAACTTTGAAGTAAAGACAGGTGACTTTGTCTTTATAGTCGGTTCTTCTGGTGCCGGCAAATCTACCTTACTCAAGATGATCTTAAGTCAGTACCGACCTAGTACCGGCGAAATCTACATAGATGGCCATCTACTTAACTTTAAAAACAAACATCTAATCGACAAACTCCGCCAAAATATCGGCGTAATCTTTCAAGATTATCAGCTTATAGCTGATAAAACAGTCGAAGAAAATATCGCCCTCGCTTTAGATATCAACGGCTTTCCAAGTAGGGAGATCCCGCAGCGTGTTGATAAGGCCATAGATCAGGTATTTCTTCAAAGCCGTCGCCACCTTTTCCCGGCTCAGTTATCAGGTGGTGAACTTCAGCGAGCAGCTCTAGCCAGAGCCCTGGCTATTGATCCAAAGCTTATTCTAGCCGACGAACCCACCGGTAACCTTGATCCTGAAAACTCTTGGAATCTAATTAAGCTTCTAAAGGAAATTAATGAGTCAAGGGGAACTACTATTATTATGACTACACACAACTTTGACATTGTTGAGTCACTCAATAAGCGTAAAATTACTATGAAAAATGGAACCATTGTCAATGACACAATTAAAAAAGTCGTCAAAAAATTAAAGAAGAAAAAAATCAAAAAATGAACATCTATCGCAACACTTGGCATCACATCCGTCGTTCTCCATTCCAAAGTATTACGGCGATAGTTACCATGACTCTAAGCTTTTTCGCCTTAAGTACTTTTGCCATAGTCAGTAATGGCATGAATTCTCTACTAAACTATTTCGAGACCAAGCCCGAAATAACCATCTTTCTTAAAGATGGCCTTGATAAATCCACCATTGAGAACCTCCAGACCGAGATCAGTAATTACACATCGATCAAAGAAATAAAATTCATCTCAAAAGAAAAAGCCTTGACTATATATAAAGAACAAAATAAAAACAGTCCACTCCTTACCGAGATGGTCACTGCCAGTATCCTTCCCGCTTCGTTTGAGGTTTCAGTATCTGACGTCAAGGTCCTAGAACAAATCTCTCAAAATTTCTCTGCAAAAAAAGATCAAGTAGACGAGATTATTTATCAAAAAGATATTATTACCTCCATACTATCCTGGACTAATATTATCCGACAGATTGGTATTGTTACCGTTACTATTTTTAGCGGTTTGACGTTCTTAGTTGTTCTGGTCATTATCGGTATGAAGATCACCAACCGTAAAGAAGAGATCAATATTAGCCGTCTTTTAGGCGCGTCAAAGGATTATGTTAAAGCCCCGTTTTTAATTGAAGGAACTATCTATGGTCTAGTAGGTGGATTTCTAGGCCCACTGGTCAGTTTAACGCTCATTAGTATTTATAAGTCACAAATCAATCAGTTCTTCGACCCAGTATTATTTATTTCGACCGATCTTCAATTCATTCTGGTTATTTGGCTAATCTGCGAAGCAGCCGGGGTCACCATTGGCTATCTTAGTAGCTGGATTGGCTCAAATAGGTATATAAAATTCTAATCAAATGAAACGAACATTACTATGTTTGTTCCTATGTTTCAGTCTATTTTTACCACAAGTTGTAAGGGCAGAAGAAACAATCGACGAACTAAAAAATACCATTGCCGAACTTGATAAGAAAATATTAGAACTTGGAAAGGCAAAGGATACCTTAGCCAATCAGATAACTCTTCTCAATTCTCAAGTTTCCCTTACACTTCTAAAAGTCTCACAAACCGAATCTTCAATCAAAATAACTGAGACAGAAATCATTGACCTTGGGGGTAAAATTAGTGTCCTCGATACTTCCCTGAATCAGCTTTCATCGAAATTTATTGCCGAAATTATTGAGAACTACAAGTTATCAAAAAAATATTCTGGTCTAAGTATCTTTGTTTCACATAATTTCAACGAATTCTGGCAACAGTACAAATATATCAGCCTGATTCAAAAAAACAGCCAAGACTCACTTATGAACATGGAAACTGTCAGGTTAAATTACGACACTCAAAAACAACAAAAGCAGAAGAAACAACAAGAATTAGAAGCCTTAAAAGTCAGGCTCGCCGATCAGAAAAATAGTCTTACTAAGCAAAAACTTACCAAAGCCAACCTTCTTGAAGTAACGAAAAACAACGAAGCAACATATCAAAAACTCAAAGCAGAAGCACAATCTGAACTTGAAGCCCTTCAAACCGCAGTCTTTGACGGCAAACGAACCGTTAAAAAAGGCGATCAACTTGGAATCATGGGTAACACAGGCTTTTCATATGGTGCTCACTTGCACTTTGGTTTATACAATCTAACTGAAGGCGGACTATCATCATTCTCATACCCAAATGACATCGACGCTTCAGGATTTTTAAATGCTCACAGTTGGCCAATGAAAGATTACATTATTACCCAGGGAAGAGGTCACACTAAATACTCCAGTATGTACAGTGATGGTTTTCACCATGGCATAGATATGGCCTCAAACACCAACAAGACACTGTATGCAGTTGAAGACGGCGTTGCTTATTTCTTTAGAGATAAATATCCCGGGAGAAGAGTAGGTAACGGTAATCACGTCAAGCTATTTCACGCCGATGGCAAAATGACGCTTTATCTACACTTGGATAAGTTCTACAAGTAACTTTTAGTACCCTCTAATCAATTTTCGGAGCACTAGGGCTCCAGAAGTTAGTGACAAGATAAAGGCACTATTTAGTATCAAACCTGCAGAGCTACCAGTTACTGGCATTGAAGGTTTCTCCACAAAATAGCTAGCATCATCACAATCGCTGACAGTTACGTTTTTAGCACAAACGTTGTTGGTCAATTTCATTAATTGAGAATAACTAGTTTTTGGTAAGTCCCTAACTATTGCAATTATGTAGTAATTCTTTTTTTCGCCAGGTTTTAGTACTGGAATAACTGTCTCGATATTTGTTTTATCTGAAGTTACCTTTCCAAAAAAGTATTGTAGTTTCAAATAAGCAGGTAATCTATCTACGACATTCAAATCATAAATAGTGCTTGATCCACGATTATCGATAACTATAGAAAACTCGATTTGATCACCCTCTTTAAAGACGTAGTCTGACTTGGAAACATTGTCCAACAGGATGTCTTTGTTAGGCAACTTAATTTTTTTATCTACTACGATAATTGGGGCACTAGAATCATTACCATAATATTGCGCCATGACATTAGATGGTGTGTAAAATACACCGATGGCTAAGAGTAAAGCGATAATTGTTTTTGTTTTCATAATCTGCTCGCAAATGTGTATAGCAAATAATTACAGGATATTATATCAAGCTAAATCCATTTGTCAAGTCACTTCTATATATTTCTTTTTGCTATACTCAAAAATATATGTCAGATTACATTCTCGAAAGTCTTTCTGTATTTTTTCCTTGTTACAACGAAGAAAAAAATATTGAATCAACTTTCAACAAAGCCCTGCCAATATTACAAAAAGTAGCTAAAAACTGGGAAATAATTCTAGTTAATGATGGTTCAAAAGATAATACCCTCAAGATCCTTCAAAAACTTAAAAAAGCCCATCCCCAGCAAGTTACGATCGTCAACCATACCCAAAACAGGGGATACGGAGCTGCCTTCAAATCAGGTGTCTATACCGCTAAATATCCCTGGATTACCTTTACTGACGCTGATGGCCAGTTTGACTTTAATGAAATACATAAACTAGTTGCCACTCAGAAAAAAACCAATGCTGACCTGGTCATTGGTTTTTATAACGTCAGACAAGTCCCTGCATTCCGTATTTGGGGTTCAGCAGCCTGGCAACTAGCCGTATTTATTCTATTTGGCCTAAGAGTCAAAGATATTGACTGTGGATTTAAGCTTTTTCGCAAAGAAGTCATCGACACCATTCCTCATCTGGAAGCTGAAAGGGGACCATTTATTTCTTCTGAATTCCTTCTAAAAGCCAAAAAGAAGAAATTTAAAATTGTCGAAATAGGTGTCACTCACTTTAGTCGCCAAGCCGGTAATGGTACTGGAGCCAACTTTGATGTAGTTTTAGCCGGACTAGTAGATCTTCTTCGTCTTTGGTTCAAAGTCAACTTCACCAAATCATAAAATGATATTTTTACGTAAAAATTGGCAAATAATCTTAATTATTCTAATAGCCAGTTTTGTTAGATTTTTCCATCTTTACGATTACGCTGAGTTCCTGGGTGACCAAGGCCGAGACGTAGTCATTGTTAGAGAGTTTCTCAGACACGGTAATCTTTTCTTTATCGGCCCTCAAACTAGTATTGGCAATATGTATTTGGGACCATTTTATTACTATTTGTTTGTCGCCCCCGGACTTATTCTTAGCTGGTTCAATCCAATTGGACCTGCCATTGTAGTGGCTATTCTCGGGGTACTTACTGTCTATCTTGTCTATACTTACTCCTTAGAATGGTTTGACCATAAAACAGCCATGATCGCCAGTCTTATCTTTGCCCTATCGCCAGTAGTAATTAAATATTCCACATTTTCGTGGAATCCCAATGTCATGCCTCTGTTTTCGCTATTATTCATCCATTATCTTCTAAAATCTCGATATATTTTAGCCACCATCGCCTTCATAATTTGTCTCAATGCCCACTTTTTAGCGCTTCTACTTCTACCAGTAGGTTTTATCATTGTTGTTTTCAAAAAACCATTTCCTTACCGTGCCCTAATACTGCCATTTGTCATTCTTTTGGCTTCGTTTATACCGCAGTTACTTTTTGATTTTAAACACCAAGGTCAAAATATTAATGCTTTTGTTTCCTTTTTTACCAAAAGAGAAACTACTATTAACCTAAAACCATATAAAGCCATACCGCTAATGGTGCCTCTTTTTAATCAAGTTACCACTAGGCTAGTTGCCGGAAAAGACGTAATTGTCGGCTACTTTATCAGCACTATCTTTGGCTCAACTTTGATATTTATTCTATACCAGCAGTTTAAAAAACGTAAATTCGACCCTCATTTTCTAATGCTTTCCTCCTGGCTATTGATTGGTCTAGTAGGATTAGCGTTGTACAAACAGCACATCTATGATCATTACTTTGGCTTTTTGTATCCCGCTATCATTATTCTTTTCGCCTACCTAATCACACGTTTGCCAAAGTTTTTATCAACTATCATCACCATCTTTGTAGTCATTATATCTTTAGTTCAAAACCCGTTACGCTGGTCACCACCGCGTCAATTATGGACAACTCAAGAAATTACTAAGCAAATAGTTGCTTCTTCAGAAAATAAACCATTCAACTTCTCCCTATTAGCAAAAATGAACTATGATCCTGGTTACCGCTATTTCTTTTCCGAATCAAATGCACCAGTCAGATTACTTCAAGATGAAATAACCGAACAACTCTTTGTCGCTTGTGAGCCTTTTCAAATGGACTGTAACCCCATCAATAACCCTGAGTGGGGGATAGCTGCCTTTGGCTGGGCTAAAATTGACAAAGAGTGGGAAGTGAATGGAATAAAAATATTCCGTTTAGTCCACAACCAAACAGGTGAAAAAGTAATAAATTAGTCTTTCTCGACTAGTTACTCAGTGTATCCAAGCAATGGATCAAGCTGAGCAGAAGTATTTTTACAGTCCGCTTCGGTTGCCTTATAGTCACCCGCCACTGGCTTCAAAACTCCAAATCTGCCAAAACTCACCGGCTTTTCATAACGACTAAGTTGCCAAGGAATAGGAATGTTATATACTGGTACACCCGGTGAACCGGGCTTTACAATATCTACCCCGTAGTACCAAAAGAGATATCTAAACCCAACTCCAACCCCAGGATCCGCAATGAAGTTAACCGCGATACAGTTATAGTTGTTTTTTTCCTTATCTGCTTTTATATATTCAACTACCTGTCTTCTGTATAAATACGATTGATCTTCATCAGTTTTAGTAACCAGCCAATAGCTATTAATTACCAGATACAGAAATATCACTAGTATCGCTGCGTTTTTTGTAATAACTTTAGCCAAAAATATTGCCATTACCGCAATCACTATTGGTACTGTGTTAGTAAAATAATACTCTGAAACTACTCTTTTTGACACAAACTGTGCGACCATTATAAGTCCAATCCATCCCCACATTAAGCCAACTTCCTGCCATTTGATATGTTTTTTCCAAGTTAGGTAACCACAAATTGCGATAAACATCAGCCAGTAAACATAGTTGTTACTGTATTTAAGATCAAAAACAATTCGTTGTTGGATCTCCCTACCCGAGGCTTCGATCACCTTTATTAACTTCATTTTACCAGTCGGTGCTCCTATATCCTTTTGAGTTGAGGCAGCCATGCTCCTAACTTGTGACCAATTATGTTTTAGTTCAAATACAAAGAAAGGAGAAATCGTTATCAAAAATATCAAGATACCTCCCCACACATAACGACTAATATTTTTATCAAACAAACTTGAAAATTTATTCTTTCCGACAAAAAATGCCAGAATTGGTAAAGGAACAATCGGCAGCAAAGCTATGTGCAACTGCCAAATGAACCCAACTAAAAATCCATATATTGGAAGCCATTTCAAATTACCTTTTCCTAATTCCATAATTACTCCCCAAAACCAGATCGACCAGGTTAGGGTGGGCAGTGTTGGTACTGACCATCTATCAAACCTCGCTATTCCAAACGAAAATGCGTATATTGCTGCAGCTATTAGTCCCGCTCTCATACCCCAATTTCTTTTAATCACCCAGTAGATACTAACTATATTAAAAATAGAAATTAGTGTTATTGGCACAATAGCCGATAGGGGATTCATCCCAAAAAGTCGATAAAATATCGCCATGACATAGTAATAAAAACTACCTATAAAAACCCCATCCACACTTGTAATTTGCCCAACTAATCTTTGATGACCGTTAACGATAATGTCTTTAGCAATCCACGAATATAGATCCTGATCATGAGCAAAAAAGAAAGATCTTTCAAAAAAAAGCCACCTCATTAATAACCCGGCCCCCAACAAGACTACCCAAATTGGTACTCTGAACCTAGCTTCCATAAAACGATAATACCACGTATAATCACTCTTATGACTTCAATCAGTATTGTAATGTCCTGTTACAACGAAGAAAATAATCTCAAGAGAGGTGTTCTTTCCGAATTAAACGATTACATTTCTAGGTCAAATCTAAACTGGGAAGTTGTTATAACTAATGATCTCTCTACTGACAAAAGCTACGAATTATTACTTAGTTTTGCCAAAAAAAACAAAAGCTTTCGAATTTTAAACCTTGAAAAAAAAGGCGGCAAACCAGGTGGTATCTGGAATAGCATCCAAGCCGCCAAATATCCCTACGTTCTCATGACTGATATTGATCAGTCCACCCCAATTAGTGAATTCGATAAGTTTCTTCCATTTATCAAAGACAGCGATATCGTCATCGGATCTCGAGGACTTCATCGTAATGGCAATTCGTTTTTAAGGAAAATTGGAGGCCCTGTTTTTCTTACACTACGGCGACTAGTCATTCTTCCCAACATTATCGATACCCAGTGCGGCTTTAAACTCCTCAAAACCGAAGTAGCCAAAGAACTGTTTCCCCACCTGCAATTTTTTCAGAAAGAAAAAAACCCGACTGGTTGGAGAGTTTCTGCATTCGACGTTGAGCTATTATTTATGGCTCGCAAATGGGGTCATCCAATCAAAGAAGTTGAAGTTGACTGGCGTAACGAAGATACCAGTAATACCAAGGGAGACGATACTTCCCGCTACAAGAAAGAGTCAGTCCAAATGATTAGGGAAATCATTAGGGTCAAGCGTAACGACATCTTGGGCAAATATGAAAAATAAACTAATACCTGAACTGGGGATAGTTCTATTAATCTCCACTCTCTATTTATTCACACGGGTTCAGTCTCTAACCATTTTACCTGTTTTTGGCGACGAAGCCATCTATCTTCGCTGGTCACAAATTATCAAAAGCGTCGATACCTTACGTTTTGTTCCCGTAACTGACGGCAAACAACCACTTTTCATGTGGATCACCGTGGCTTTCTTTAAAATATTTTCTGACCCGTTATTCTCAGGACGCTTATTATCTGTTTTTTCCGGACTATTAAACTTACTCAGTCTTTATTTTATTGGCCGGTTTTTTATATCTCGAAAAGTAGCCATTATCTCTTCGATTGTTTACCTCATATTACCTTTTACATTTTTTTTCGACAGACTTTCTCTTCCCGACAGCCTTTTGTCGGCCCTGGGTTCACTGTCCTTATTATTTAGTATTTTACTAGCCAAGTATCCTCGGCTTGATCTAGCCATGATCTTAGGAATAATTCTTGGTTTATCTTGGCTGACTAAGTCACCGGCGATATATTTTATAACTTTGTCAGCCTTCACTTTTATTCTCTACAATCCTAAAAACATTAAAAAAATCTACCTACCAGCTGTTTCAGTCGTGTTCTCATTTGTAATCTACAACATTCTCCGACTTGGTCCTCAGTTTTCGCAGATTAATATTAGAAACCGTGACTATGTTTGGGGAATTTCTGATATAATCTCGCACCCACTCGATCCTTTTATTCCCCACCTTCGAGACTTATTTGTTTTGTATTCACAATATATTTCTATTCCTTTATTAATTGTTTCACTACTGGGAATTTTAATTTATCGCCAAAAACTAAATCACAAAATATTTTTCATTCTTTTATCCTGGTGGGTTCTCCCACTTGTAGCCAACATGATGTTTGCCAAAGTTTTCACTGGTAGGTACATTCTTTTCACCGTTCCACCTCTAATCATTCTCATGTCCATCGGACTAAGTCAGTTTAAATTGTCACTAAAATATACACTCGTCGTTCTTACAGTACTATGTACTCCCGGACTTATGTTTATTTGGAACATGTCAACCAACCCATTCATAGTCAAGCTCTATAGCACTGAAAGTGGTTATGTCTCAAGCTGGACATCGGGCTGGGGGATTCAGGAAGCTTCCACTTATCTTATTAGTCGTTCACACAGTGCCAACGTCATTGTTGGTACCGAAGGCTATTTTGGCACTCTCCCCGACGGACTTCAAATCTACACAAACCAAATACCTCAGCTTACTGTCTTCGGTGTGGGACTAGATCTAACTTCAGTTCCTGAAAAACTTATTGATGCTCGTAATCACGGAGACGAAGTCTATATGTTATTTAACCGTTCCCGACTAAAACTCACCCCAAGTGATTCATCTCTGCTCACAAAAGTATCCTCCTATTCCAAGCCGGATGGAGATGAACTACTATTATTAAAGCTAAACTAATATGTTCACCCGCCTCAAGCCACTAATAATCCTGCTAGTTCTAATAATCCCCAGTATATCTTTCTTTTTTAAACCAGGCGTTTATTGGAACATGCACGATGATATGCAGCTTATTCGACAGTTAGAAATGGAAAAATGCATCCTCGACGGACAAATTCCTTGTCGTTGGACACCTGACCTTGGCTACGGTTACGGATACCCCTTGTTCAACTTCTACCCACCACTCCCATATTTTGTTGGTGAGGTGTTTCGAGTATTAGGTTTTTCATTTATATCCACTATCAAACTAACCGCCGCTCTCCAATTCATTGTCGCCGCCTTAGGAATGTATTTACTTGTCACTTCTATTTTTGGACCCATCTCCGGACTCGTAGCTTCGCTTCTATACAATTACGCACCGTATCACTCTGTAAACGTTTATATAAGAGGAGCAATGAACGAAGCCTGGGCAGCAACATTTTTCCCTTTTATCTTCTACTTTGGACGCCTTGCAATCATCAAAAAAAATCTTTTCTCCCACCTTCTCCTAACCCTTTCCTATAGTCTATTACTCCTATCTCACAACCCTATGGCGCTTACATTCAGTCCGTTTTTGGGTATCTGGCTACTTTACTGGCTTATCAGCAGTTATGGCTTTACCAAAGAAACTTTTCTTAGGACTTTTACACTCGGCATATCACTTATTTTTTCAGTTTTAATTTCCGGATTCTTCACCTTCCCAGTCCTATTTGAATCTAAAATGGTGCAAATAGAATCCATGTTTCAAAACTACTACCACTTCTCAGTCCATTTTGTCTCTTTTTATCAATTATTTATTAGCAATTTTTGGGGCGATGGGCCATCGGTTTGGGGGACTACCGATGGAATGTCATTTTCAGTTGGGTACCTCCATTGGGGTATTGCTCTAATTTCCTTACTTCTAGTATTTTTTAATTATCTAAAAACTCGTCGCATCACCTGGCTACCAATCATATTATTTATCGCCTCCTTTTTTAGCATATTCTTAGTCCATGAGCGATCCACACCTATTTGGAGCGTTATAGGTATCATCCAAAAAGTCCAGTTCCCATGGCGTTTTCTAAACATCTCAGCATTTCTACTGTCCCTACTTGCCGGCACTGTCATTTCACTACTCCCTCAAAAACCACACATTCGACTTTTTAGTTTATTCACCATCACTCTGCTCATATTTGCTTTATATCAGCCATTATTTACACCTGTCACTTCCGGGCCTATAAACGATGACCAGAAATTCGCAGGTAAAGCCTGGGTAAATCAAGTTACCGGAGGTATCTACGATTATCTACCCAAAACTGCTCTTACAGCAGCTAAAGCACCAGCAAAAGAATATGTTGATGAAATCAACCTCCTTCCAGATGAATATACGTTATCTGGTCAAAAGAAAGGTACTGACTGGATGTTTTTTAATACTAGCCTAAAAAAACCAGCTAAAGTTACCTTACCTGTTCTTTACTTTCCAAACTTTGTTTTACTCGTTGACAACATCACTACAAGCATCAGCCCTGAATCATCCCTCGGAAGAATTACTTTTGAATTAACTCCCGGAGATCATCAAGTATATCTAAAACTTCATGACACTCCTGTTAGAACTACCTCTAATATTTTATCCTTATTTTCCATACTTCTTTTTTCAAGTCTACTGTTCACCACCCTATGGAAATCCAAGAAGTAGAAAATATAAAAATCAAGACGACCATCAGTATCATTTTTTTAACTATAAGGAACTTTGGGATCCAGGCAGTTTCCATGCTTGGTTTTTTTATTCTCACCATTCTACTCGGAACTGGAGAAATTGGGTTATTTGCCATAGTCGCCGAATCAGTTAGTATTCTTGGATATTTTTCCGATGTTGGTTTAGCACCTACTCTAATCCAACAAAAACACCTACCCACCATAAAGCAACTTCGCACCTCCTTTTTCATCCAGCAGGTCTTGGTCATAATAGCCTTAATAGTTGTTGCGATCATCTACCCTAAAATAAGTCTTTCGCGTTCCTACGGATCAAAAGAAATGTGGATCACCATATCACTCTGTTTTTCTTTTTTAGCCGCTTCGCTTAAGACAGTCCCCTCAATTCTTCTAGAAAGGGAATTAAACTTTAAATTACTATCAACCATCGACATAATTGAAAATCTTGTTTTCTATATTGTCGCAGTCACCTTTGCCTTTATGGGGTTTGGAGGCTATTCATACGCAATAGCAACTTTTTGTCGGAGTATCTTAGGTTTGATAATTATTTATTACCGTGCCCCTTGGAGTATTGGCATTTATTTTTCTCTCGATACAGCCAAAGAATTATTTAAGTACGGCATACCTTTCCAGCTGAACTCCTTTATTGCCATGGCCAAAGACAGGCTTTCAAACCTACTTGTAGCTGGCATTATTGGTCGTGATTCTTTTGGCCTACTAGCCTGGTCTCAAAAAGGTCCCCGAATTCCTCTTAACTTTATGGATGCTATTATGAAAGTTACCTTCCCCACCTTTGCTAGAATTCAAGACGAGCCAGAACTTCTTAAAAAATCCCTGTCTCGAAGTATATTCTTTATTGCAGTAGTTGTATTCCCCGCTCTGGCAGGCATATCGGTAATTGCCCCCGATCTAATTAGCATAATTCCCAAGTATTCCAAATGGGCACCAGCAATTCTTCCTATGTACTTATTTGCCATCAATGCGGCAATTGCGGCCGTTACTACTCCACTTACCAATGCCTTCAACGCGGTAGGTAAAATAACAATTACCACTCGACTGATGATAATGTGGACAGTTTTGACTTGGATATTTTTCCCAATTCTTAGTAAACAGTATGGATATATTGGTACTGCCACAGCCAACCTAATTGTTGGGTTGAGTTCTTTTATCGTCTGGCTTATCGCCAGAGATATATTTGGTATAAATGTCCTCAAAACAATTATTCACCCCCTAATTGCCACTCTCCTGATAGTTATCTCGGCGCTAGCTATAGATATGTTAGAAGTTTCTCACTTGAATAGTATATTTATAAAAATATTCATCGGGACATTTATTTACATCAGCTACCAATATCGATTTACATTTAACGAGATCACTTGGTTTTATAAACAGCTAAAATGGCTAAAAGTCAAAAAATCATAACTATTGTACTATTTATTATCTGCGTTATTATCCAGATAATTCCTCTAATTAAAAGTGGACTAACCTACAGTTATGGTATTGGATATTGGGGAGCCATGGGACATGATGGAGTTTGGCACCAAAGTCTAAGCTCACAAATAACTAATCCATTAAACCTTACCTTACCTATGTACCATTCCACTCCTCTTCAGGGATACCATCCTTTTTATAACATTTTAGTAAACACACTCCATCGCCTTACGTTTCTGCCTATAAGTCTTATAATATTTCAGGTTATTCCAATATTAACTGCAATTACCTTTTGTATATTAAGCTATAAAATTGGCGTCCTTTTGACTAAAGAAAAACTTGGTGGATATACGTTACTGATACTTAACACCACTGCCAATTCTTTTGGCTGGATAGTCTCTGTCCTGAGAAATGGGACTCTTTCTGGAGAAAGTATGTTTTGGGCTATGCAAGCTCCATCCAATCAAATTAACCCACCATATCAACTTTCTCTAGTCTTAATACTAGCTCTTATCTACATTCTTCTCCGGGCTCTAAAACTGAAAAGACTAACCCTTCCTTCGTCCCTGACGATAGTTCTAATACTGGTCCTCCTGCCTATTACTAAAGTTTATTCAGCACCTCTCGGATTTGGACTGTTTTTCTTCTACGCCTTTTATAACATTTACCTATTTAAAAATTTCCGACCTCTAGTCATCCTGATAGTTTCTTTAATTTTTTCAGCGGCACTTTTCTTTAACTACAACCGAACCAGTTTATCTCTACTAGAGTTTCATCCTTTCTGGTTTATCAACAGTATGATTGAGTCACCAGATAGACTATACATTCCTCGTCTGGCAAATATGCGCTATACATTAGAGTCATCTGGAAATATCGGACCCAGATTTCTTGCACTCCAATCTCTCACTTTTATTATATTTATCATCGGCAATTTCGGCTGGCGTGTCTTAGGGTTTATTCCCCAAAAGAAGACGAGATACCTTAATTGGGTACTTAATATTCTCATTCTACTTACCATCCTAATTCCTACATTTTTTATCCAAAAGGGGACTAGTTGGAACACCATTCAATTTATGTATTATGGTCTTTTTCTAGGTAACATCGGCCTAACTATATTTATACTTTCTCAAAAGAAACCGATTCGCCATACCCTACTTATAGGCATCATCATTTCATCAGCCCTACCATTAATTGGTTCTCTCCCTCAATATTTGGGTTCTCTGCCACCATCAGCTCTACCAGCTAACGAAGTAAACGCCCTTACATTTTTGTCATCACAGCCAAAAGGTATAGTTCTAACAGTCCCCTTCGATTCTTTTCAAAAATATAATTTCGATACTACTCCTATACCACTCTATGCTTATGAAACCACCAGCTATGTCTCAGCCTATTCAAAACATCCAACATTTCTAGAGGATGAAATGAACTTAGGCAATTCCGGAATTGTATATAAACCGTTGTTAGATGCCTCAACTAAATTTTTTGAACAAAAAAATGTCTTTCAAGATAGGGGATTCCTAGTAAATAATCAAATAGACTATATCTATCTCACCGGCTTGCAAGTAGCTAAATTCCCCTTAAATAGTCAAGAACTTTCGATCAAGGAGATCTATCATCAAGGCGATACACTTATCTACAGAGTCCTTAGATGATAAAATATACACACCTTATGAAACAAAAACCGCTGATTAGCGCCGTAATAAATGTCCGAAACGAAGGAGAAAATCTTAAAAAATGTCTTAAAACACTAAAAGGGTTTGCCGATGAGGTTATCGTTACCAACATGCATTCCACCGATAATAGTCGTGAAATAGCTGTAAACGCCGGAGCCAAGGTGTATGACTATAGATGGCTAAAGCACGTCGAACCTGCCCGTAATTACGGTCTTAGCAAAGCCTCCGGTAAGTGGATAGTACTTCTCGACCCAGATGAATATCTAAATAAAACGCTCAAAGCTGAACTGCTCAAGATTACCAAACGCTCCGATGTCGACTGGGTCCGTATTCCCCGAAAAAACATTATATTCGACAAGTGGATTCGTCACTCGCGTTGTTGGCCTGACTATCTTATTCGTTTTTTCAAAAAAAATCATGTCACTTGGAAGAATGAAATTCATTCGCAACCTCATACTACAGGTAATGGCTTAACTATTCTCGACAGTGAAAAATTAGCTCTACGTCATATAAATTATTCCACCATTACTCAATACCTCAACCAAACTATCCGCTATAGCCATATCCAAGCAGACGAGCTCAAAGCTGCGGGTTATAAGCTAAAGATCTCCGACCTTATCCTCAAACCGATGCAGGAATTCAATAGTCGCTTTTATTTCGCTGAAGGATTCAAAGACGGTATGCACGGACTGGTTTTTTGTCTACTTCAAAGCTTTGCTATCGGGTTCATTTACATTCGACTTTGGGAAAAGTACGGTTTTACTGACAAAGTATTATCAAAAGAGTCTTTTGTCTCAGCTACCCAGGAAGGACTTTTTGAACATAGTTTCTGGTTTACTAAGTTTTATTTTCAGGAATACTCTCACAATCCCGTCACCAATTTAATTATTCGCATTCGACACTTTTTTTGTCGGCTTACCAAAAATCTATAATGGATTACATCAGCATAATTGTCTTAAACTGGAGAACACCTGTCCTAACCATAGATACTGTTTACTCACTACTCAAGATTGAACATACGGACTTCAAATACAAAATATTTATTATCGATAATGGCTCAGGTGACGGATCTGTCGATCAATTCAAAAAAGAGTTTTCCAATAACCGGTTAGTTTCCATTCACGACACCGGATCTAACCTTGGTTATGTCGATGGTAACAATTATGGAATTAATATTGCCATTAAAGAAAAACCTAACTATATACTTGTTATAAATAGCGATGTTATCGCCAAAAAAGACTTTCTTTCAGTGCTTCACAGCTTCCTGGTAAAAAACAAAAATTATGGTATGGTTGGACCAAAAATTTACTTCGCACCTGGTTATGAGTTTCATAAAGAACGATACACCGAAAAGGAAAAAGGCAAAGTATTCTGGAGTGTCGGTGGCAAGATTGATTGGCAAAATGTTTATGGCTCAAACCTAGGAATTGACGAGGTCGACCACGGACAGTACGACTCCAACAATCCTTCCATAGACTATCTAAGTGGCTGCTGTCTTCTGATCAGAACCTCGGTCATCAAAGAAATCGGACCATTTGATAGTCGTTATTTTATGTATTCCGAAGATGCAGATTATTCTAGAAAAATTCTTAAACACGACCACAAGATAGCTTATATTTGGAAATCAGTTTTATGGCATGTAAACTCTGGTTCATCTGGTAGGGGACCTATTCATGACTATTTTCTGACACGCAACCGACTCCTTTTTGGATTTCGCTACTGTTCATTTCGTACCAAGTTTGCCCTTTTCCGAGATTCAATTAAAATCATCCTGTCTTCACCATATCCATGGCAGCGGATTGGAGTTCGTGACTTTTATATCAATCGACTCAACAAGGGAAGTTGGAAATGAAACAGGACTTATCAATAGTCATCATCTCAGGCAACGCCCAAAATAATATTAAAAGATGTCTCGAATCCTGTACATTTGCCAAAGAAATCATTTTAGTCGCCGCCAATTCTACCGACAACACGGTAAAAATAGCCAAATCAGTTGTTCCAAATGTAAAAATTACCCATTCTACAGATGGTTACAATCGCAACTTTAGTAAGTGGAGAAATTTGGGATGGAAAATGACTACCAAAAGGTGGATCCTTTATGTAGATACTGATGAGGTCATAACCTCAGAACTCCAAGAAGAAATCATCAAGACTATAAATTCAAATAACCAACCCCATTCATACTATGTAATTCCTCGAAAAAACCATTTTTTGGGACATCCTGTTAGTCACGGTGGAACATATCCCGATTACGTCAAGCGACTTTTCCACTCTCCCGACTTTCAAGGCTTCAAAGGAATTCTCCACGAAGAACCGGTCGTCACTGGTAGTTTTGGCTACTTCACGTCAGCATTTCTTCATTTCACACACCAAGACCTCAATTCTATGCTTAAAAAAAGCATTGTCTGGACAGACATGGAGGCACAAGCACTCTATCACGACAACCACCCACCAGTAGTCTGGTGGCGTTTCCCCCGGATGATGCTTACTAAGTTTTGGGAAAGACTTATTATCCAAAACATGTGGCGTGATGGTATAGTAGGATGGACATCAGTAATTTTTGAAATTTTTGATACATATATGATATATGCCAGATTATTCGAACTACAAAGGAATAACCATGCTTAAAGCAGGTATCTATGACCCCTATTTAGATACTTTAGGAGGCGGTGAGCGCTATTGTCTAAGTGTCGTCGAAGTACTTCTAAAAAACAATTACAACGTTGATATATTTTGGTCAGGCGACCAGGAAATTCTCCCAAAAGCCGAGAGGCGTTTCGGACTAGAGCTTTCCGGGGCGAACCTTGTTCCTGACATATTTCAAGAACATCCTCATCAAATAGAGAGTGTCGAAAACCAAGAAATCCTAAGTAGTATTGCCAGTCGTCGTTTTACTACTGACGACAGGATTACAAAAATAAAGAAAATTGTAAACAAAATAAAAATCACTCAACAATATGATGTTTTCTTCTATATAAGCGATTGGAGTATTCCCTTTCTTTTTTCCCGCAACAATCTACTCCACATTCAACTTCCACTTGCCAAATCCATTCCTCTTCCCCAAAAAATAATCAACAAAATTAAACTATACAACTACAATAAAATTCTCTGCAACTCAGAATTCACTATGAATGTCGCAGCACCTCGACTCGGATCAAAATGTACAGTCCTCTACCCACCTGTCGACACAAAACAGTTTAATCCCAATGGAACAAAGGAGAATATCATCCTTTCTGTGGGACGTTTTGACACACTCTTCAACTCGAAAAGACAAGAAGTCTTGATTGAGGCATTTAAAAAAATGTATGATCAAAAAAACATTTTAGGCTGGAAACTAGTTTTAGCCGGCGGTGTTCTAAATCACATGGAAGAAAATAGTTTTCTAATCCGGTTAAAAGAAATGGGCAGCGGCTATCCAATCGAGTTTCAAATAAATCCAGATTTTACTATTCTTAAAAGTATCTACGAGTCATCCAAAATCTATTGGCACGCTACTGGCTACAACGTTGACCAAGAATTACATCCAGAAAATACTGAACATTTTGGTATTGCTCCAGTCGAAGCTATGGCCTCTGGTGCTGTTCCAATCTTAGTCGATAAAGGGGGACTTGGGGAAATTGTTACTGACGGTATCTCAGGATACCTCTGGAATACAACTGAAGAGCTTGTGGCAAAAACTCAATTACTAATAGGTTCCCCACAAACCATGTTGCAGATATCTCAAAAATCAATCGAGATAGCCTCGAAATACTCAAAAGAATCATTTGAAACTAACTTTAAAAGTATCTTAAACATATGAAAAAAATTTCAGTCATAGTCACCAATTGGAACACCATCAATTTACTTCAGATGTACTTTATTCATGTTGTCGAAAACTCACCAGAGGCTGATGAAATTATATTTGCAGACGACGCCTCACTAGACGAAAGTGTCGCCTACATACACACCCTTCAAAAAAAAAACCCAAAAATACGCATTATCACCCACAAGGATAATGTCGGGTTTGGCAAAAACTCAAACAATGCTGTAAAAGCAGCCAAAGGTGAATACGTTGTCCTTTTAAACAGCGATATTCTTCCACATAAAGGCTATATCACTTCCGCCTATAAACATATGAGTGATCCAAAAGTTTTTGGAGTCGGATTTTGTGAGCTTGGTAACGAAAACTGGTCTCGTATATTTTGGAAAGATGGCTATCTCCAATACAATCGCGGCCAGCCAGTCAACAAATTACATATCAGCGGCTGGATCTCCGGTGGAGGTGCCATTATAGACAAGGAAAAATTCTTAAAACTAGGCGGCTTTGATAATGTCTATGCACCCTTCTATTCTGAGGATGTTGACCTAGGTTACCGCGCCTGGAAATCAGGATACACCCTCCTGTGGGATCCTCAAAGTATTATCGAACATAAGCACAAATCAACTATGTCCAAGTTTCCCAAGCGCCATCTAGACTATGTCAAAGAACGTAACCGACTTCTAACTGTTTGGCGCAACATAACTGACCCAAAACTCCTCAGAGAAAATAATATTACCCAATTTTTCCGAGTAGCCTTTGGACCAAACTACATTAAGATAATCATGGCTGCTAAACGTCAAATAAAATCCAATCCGCCTCCAATTGTTTTTCCCGTCAGAACGGACCAGGAAATTTTTGACATGTTCAAATGACATCCACTGGGCTTCACTACTTCTTATTCTTCGTTGTCCTTGTAACAGCTTTCTTTTGTTTCACCTTTAAGCTCCTCCAGATTCCACCTGGCTTGGAAACCGATGAGGGCTCTATAGCCTATAATTCCATTCTCATTTCTCAAAATCTTCGAGATCAAAATAAGCGATTTTTACCTTTTTTTATTCTATCTAGTGACCGCGTTGACTGGAAACAACCAGTATTAATCTATTCATCTGCTATTTTTTTAAAAATCTTTGGTGCTAGTCTCACTGGATTTAAACTAGTTAATGTGCTGTATTCTATCGGAGCAACTTTGCTAATTTATTTAATTGCTAGATTACTGATCAAGGAAAAAAACTACGCACTTTTTGCTATGGCTCTATATGCCATCTCACCGATAGTTATTTCCACTACCCGTATTGGGAATGAAAGTATTCTTCCGGCATTTTTCGGTTCACTTTGGTTACTATTAATCACTTTGTATTATAAAAAAAATCAAAATAGCTACTTATTTCTAGGAGCTTTAGCCCTTGGAATCGGTTTCTACAGTTTCAAGGGAATGCGGATTATAATTCCCGTTTGGTCAATTTTGACAATTTTCTTAATCGCGATAAAAAATAGTTTTTCCAAAACCTCTCTCAAGCCTATTCTCATCTTCGGATTAACCATGGCTCCTTTTGCTCTTATAATTCCACTTTTAGAATCTAAGTATCCCGGAGCTATCTTTGATAGAAGCTCCATTCCCATTGAAGGATATCGTTACTACCTTCATTATTGGCTCGCCAATATCAACCTATATGCCTTATTTTCCGAGGCTGATATCGGCAAGATTTATGAAATGAAATATTTTGGGGCCATGCTGATAAGTACCATGCCCTTACTAATTCTTGGTATCTATGCCCTGGCAATTAAAACCACTTTACACCGATTCATACTGGCTGTCTTTTTTCTTACCCCAATACTCTTTGGAATTGCCAAATCCACCGAATACGGTCACCGCTTAGTTTCACTAGTTCCCCTCTACTCTCTAATCAGCACTTTTGGGATTCGCCATATAATTGTTTCCAAACACTTTAAATACAAACAACTATCCTTAATACTTTTAACATTATTTATCGCCTTCAATTCCCTAGATTTTTTCAACTATTACTTTTTTGTATATCCAAAACAAATAACCACCCAAAAAGCCTTTTCCAATAACTATTATCCTTTATTCTTAGACCTTTCAAAAGAGTCCCAAGCCAGAAACCTTGAACCATATATTCAGTCCGACTTATATTTTGGTCACAATGATGCCAACTTATTTTACGAACAAGCCTATTTTAAAAAACCCATCAACATCTGGAAATTAGGTGATCCTATGCCACCAAGGTCAATTCTACTCACCCAGCTAAACCATCTTGATAACGCCACGACCTTAAGAAACGTTTCCACTTTCCCCGATTCATATCTATTAATCACACCATAATGTGGTTTTTAGTTTTAGTTTGGAGTGTCTTTTTTTCGCCCTGGATATTTAATCACCTCCATCCTATTCCAAGTGATATTATCGCCGGCATGTATTACCCATTTATCGAACAAAAACTAGGACCAGCCGCCGGGATACCAGTCAAAAACCCATTGCTAACTGATACAGTGTCTCAATTTTGGATCTGGCGAAACTGGGCCATTAACACCCTTAAAGCTGGTGATATAGCGATTTGGAATCCATATTCACTGTCAGGCCAACCAATGTCACCATGGTTTCATACCATTCTTTTTTCTCCTCTGAACGTTTTTTATTTTATTTTCAACACTATCAATGCCATGTCAGCGATTGTGGCAGCGCAACTGCTAATCTCACTTATTTTTTCGTATCTATTTCTCAAAAAAATTACCGCCTCTTCTACAGCGTCAGTTTTTGGCAGTATCTCATTTTCATTTTCCTCGTACTTTATCGGCTGGTTAACTTGGGGGACTATCTCAGCCACCTTAGCATTCATCCCCCTTTCTCTTTATGCAGTTCTAAAAACAAAAGAATCTAATCACTTCGGATACAAACTTTTATTATTTATTAGCCATCTTTTTGCGTTACTCTCTGGTCATCCTCAAACTTATCTTTACTATTTAATTATTGTCACATCATTTATTTTTTCTCAAAAATTACTTAAAAAAACTATTCCGAATCTCATTTTATCGCTGGCGGCGAGTTCTTTTGTTCTTTTGCCTAGCACCAATATCTTAAGCCATTCGATCCGCTCACTTGATCAGTTTATAAAAAGCAATAATTATGGATTTATCCATCCATTCGAAATTATCTGTTCTCTGATAACTCCCGGTTTTTTTGGAACTCCAGCCACTTATAATTACTGGGGCATTTATTCAAACTTTCAAGAAAAATTAGTTTGGTTTGGGATAGTTCCTTTTACATTTTGCATTAGCTGGATTATTGATAAGTTTAAGAATAAGAAATTCGAAGCTGTCGATAAGTGGTTAGCCTTCCTCTTTATTGCCGGGATCTTACTATCCACCAAGTATCCAGTCGGGTTCCTGGTCTACAAACTAAATATTCCCTTATTATCAACCTCACCCGCCGGAAGGGGAATCATATTAACCATATTTAGTGGTGTCGTTATGGCAACCAAGCACCTTTCCTCTGGAAAAAAGGTAAACTTTGTTCTTCCGTTCACAGTAATAGCTTCGCTGTTTTTATCAATATTTATTTACAAATATTCTGGGCTAGTAGAACCTCAAAACTATTCCGTATCCATTCGTAATCTGAGTCTTTCTACCGGAATACTTTTTCTATTGTTTGTCCTAGGTATTTTCAAAGGCAAGTTATTTCATGTGGCCGTAATCTGCTTAACCGTAATTGACTTACTATATTTTTCAATAAAATATACTCCTTTTGCACCTAAGTCATATTTTTTCCCAAAAAATGATTTACTTGATAGCATCCGACCCACAGACGACTATTATCGAATTGAAAGAGAAAAGTCAGAACTGCTACCTCCAAATATGTGGCAAGCCTACAATCTCAGCTCTTCCCAAGGCTATGATCCAACACTTAGCTATTCTTATCTGAAATATCTCCAACTAGAAAAACTTGTCATTGACCCCACTCGTTTTATTGAGTGGAAAACTGATGAAATACCCCTACTTAGTGAACTTGGTGTCAAATACGCCTTGGTACTCAAAAAAGATCAGGATAATCACATCAGCCCTAATGGATTGCCACCTCAAACACTTTTAGATGATGGTTGGAAACTATATAAGGAGTCCGGTTCGGTTGCTGTGATGACCAATCCCAACTACAAACCCCTTTATCATTTGACACACCCCGGTTCACTAAAGCTAATAAACAAAACCGATAGTACTTGGGAATTTAAAATATCTACCTCAACAAAAAATAGTTTAGTAATTTTTGAAAACAATGACCCATCAAACTGGTTAGCCAATATCGGTACCAAAGATATCGTAGTAACAAATTACAAAGGAGCATTTAAATCTGTTGATTTACCTTCTGGAGAATATAACCTCATTCTAAGATATATAAACCGACCATTCTTATATGGTATTTACATTTCGTTTCTATCTGTCATAGCCTTTATAATATATTTATACATAATCAGAAAAAAACCATGAAACCAAAACTTAGCATAATTATCCCCACCTGGAATACCGCCGATATTACCCTAAAGTGTATCGACACTCTTCTCAAACACACTCCAAAATGTTTTCTCCAAATAATTATAGTTGATAACGGCTCTACTGATGATACTCAACAAAAGATAGGTAAGTTAAAAGACATAACCTATGTCCGTAATGATTCTAATCTCGGTTTTAGTAAAGGTAATAACGTTGGTGCTAAAAAAGCAACTGCTGATACCTTGTTTTTTCTTAATTCCGATATGGAACTAATCGATAGCACCATTGTCGACATGGTGGAATATTTTCTTATCAATCCCACTATTGGTTTACTTAGTCCCCGTTTTTTGAATCCCGATCTGACCCCACAAGGCTCGGTAATGCCACCTCAAAACGCCGTAAATGCATTTAAAGAGTATTGGCTGGGTCAAGAGAGCTCGTATACAAAATACACTCCGAAAACTACTTTGCCAGTACCAGTATGGGCAGTATCTGGCGGGGCAGTCATGATAAGTCTCAGCGACTACAAAAATGTTGGTGGGTGGGATGAAAAATATTTTTTTTATTACGAAGATTTAGAGCTTTGTCGTCAAATCCGCAATCTCGGAAAACAAGTCATCTATTACCCCCAGTGCCAAGTAATTCATCGTCACGGTGCCTCTGGTACAGCGGTAGCCACTGCTCAAAACCAGTGGCGCAGACTTATTCCTAGCAGTATAAAATATCATGGCTATTTCACCCACTATTTGATCAATGGAGTTATCTGGCTAAGTCAAAAGCTTCACTTACCCTTAACTAAGTAAAACACACTGTTCCCATAAAAATTCCGGACTGTTTTAAGCACCTCAGCATTTTCAGGAGGCTCTTTCTCCAAGTCTCTCAAACCACCGATGTTCTTTTCCTGAGAAAGTAAGTAAAGAGTCTTATCGTCCAAGTGATTGATGTCAAGATTGTTACTAAAATCCATAAAACACACCTTATCAACACAATAGTTACCCTTATCTTCTAGATCCATAATTACTGCTGGGTCAACTCTATTCCAAAACAAATATCGAATTAGTGCCGGTTCATAAGTATTATCAATTAGTACGTGCTCATATGTATCCTTATTTTCATATACATAACTCATCGCCGCTTTATACCCAGTATGCCACCATCGCCAAGATTCAGTCCTATAAAAACCCCAATAATAATATTGAAAAAATACAAATTCAAAAACCAACACCAACCCCACCAGAATACGCCAATTTTTACCAATCTCTCCAATCCCTTTTGCCGCCAAATAACATAACGGAAATACCAACAAGAACAGCCTGGAACCATGGTTATAACCATCAAAAGTCAAACTAGAAGGTATCGGCGCAATCAATAGCCATAACACCATAACTTTATTTGCACTCATTAATCCAATGATGATCAGTGGCAACATAATCCAATAGAAATAACCTACTTGATGCAGTGAATGTCTAAAGGTCACATCACCAGTTCTAAACAAGAAATCACCAGAAAATGCGTTCGAGTAATTGAACAATACTCTACGAAATGAAACGTTGTACTTGTTAAAAAAAATCTTTGAGACAAATGAAGAATTATCAGCATTACGATAATCATTGATCTGGGCGATAATCTCTTTGTTATTGGTAATAGAGACCTTTGAAAACCTCTCAGCAGCATGCCCAAAAAATATTTGGAGTATTAAAGGTAAACATATTAGTATCCCCGAAACTACCAAAATGGCAGTTTGCTTAAAACTAGCTTTATATATAAGCAATATAACAACACAGAATAATGGTACGTAAATGTTTGCTGTATTGTAGGTATATATTGCAACTGATAAAAGTAATGCAGCTAAAATAATTTGAGTATTTTTCTTCTCAGCTATTCCTATATGCAGAAATGTAATCCCCAATATTAAAACAGCAGCTAATAATGTCAGCTCAAATGCCGACCGGCTATATTGTATATGCCATGGAGATATTGCTAAAAACAAGACCGACAATAGAGCCACACTTTTTTTTGCTTTTAATCGAATTAACAACCAGTAAAAACCTATGATAGACAACATTCCAAAAAATACCGGACCAGTCCGTACCCCCCACTCATTTAATCCAAATAACTTTATAAAAGGCACCATCGCATACATCATCCCCGGAGCTCTCCATTCCGAAAAGCTTTCCATGTAAGGTGGTAACAGGTTTCCTCTATAATCCCGACCATGTAATAGTATCGAGTAGCTCTGATATCCAGCATCTACCTCGTCACCAAAAAGCTCGAGATAATCCAGTTGATACAACCGCAGTCCCATTGCCAATAGCAATATCAACACTAACCAAATATTTTTTTTGATGATACTCACCATACTGCCAACACCGAAACCGCTAATGGCAACAATAAAACAATTGGCTGGGACATAACCTTAGACATAATGTCTACAAGGCGGGTCATGACGGCACTCACACTGTTCGAATCATAATACTGAATAATATTCACAACTTCATTTTTAGTACCAACCATCAGCTTTCCGTCAACGTATTTCGTCATTACTACTTCTACTACTAAGTTTTCACCATATACTACTCCTTTTGGCAAATCTACTCTCGCATGTGATGTATCACCTAAGTTAAAACCCGAGAAATCTTTTTGAACGACTTCAGTCCCGTCAGTCTTTAATATTCTTATCTTCAGCTCATCTCTACTTTCCAAATTAGGGTTTTTAAAAAGTACATCAATCCGCTCGAGTTCACTATAGCTAGTTCGAAAACTTGTCCTAAGTAAGCGTTTTTCAGACAAGTTATCAAAATAGGTCGGATAATTCTTTGACTCTTCAACCGACAACTTTGATGGAATAATCGCTGCCACCATAAACAATCCACCGAGTATTAGTAAGCTACCAATCAACACCGTCAGAATTCTAGAGGTTCTATCTGTTTTTTTCACTTAAAACTTTCCAAAACCAATAACCACTAAGAGCTGCTGCCAAACTATGGAGTAAGTTGGAAAGTAACACCACATCCACCCCACGTCCGATCAAAACATCACGAATTAAAGGAAGATTTAAAAGTCCATTATTCAGAGGACTCAATATTCCCCAGTACAAAAATTTATCATCAAATAATAGCACCACTCCAAACATCACCCCCACAATCATCAATAGACTTAAAAAATCCTTGCGTCTATGTGCCAGATAGATAGACATAAACGGCAAAACCCATATAAACCACTGGGGATGAAAATGTATGAATCCCAAAATTATTAGATTAACTGCAACCAATAACTTAACAATATCTGTTAGAGATTTTCCCACTTTTCTTCTAATAGCCACCAGTAATAATATCCCCAGCAGTAACGGTACTATCAATACCCGATCGCCTAGTCCTATATCGATTCCTGCTTCAAACATTCGTGTCGAGAGCCCTGAATACAGTACTTCATTTCTAAAATATTCAAATTTTAAAAACGGCGCCATTGTCAGAAAATAAACCACAACACTCGTCACCGCCAACAGGACTCTTTTCCAAACCGGAAACCTGATATATGTCATCGCCAAATATATTGCCCAAATTAGTGGATATGTTTTAATCCCTCCAGCTATTCCAAAAATGACAAAGGCCACCCAAGGGTGAGCCGCCAGTAAATACCATCCCAACATAAATGGAGTGATAGCCAGCATATCGTTCTGACCCATTAGAACAGCACTGTATAAAGTGACTGGGTTAAATAACCAAATAGTAGCTGCCAGTCTTGATTTATATTTGTCATATCCCTGCTGCAAACAAATTTTATATATTGTCCATCCAGTCAACAGCACCATCACTAATAATGGAATTTTTGTAGCTAAGTTATAAAGGAATATGTTTGAGTCATCAAAAGCTTCATTGGCTCCCCGCCGCAACCAGCTATCAAGACCCTCCCCGCCAAACATTCTTACAATTGGGTATTCCGCTTTTACCACCCAGTAGTGCACCGGAGGATAGTGAAACTTTGGTGCTGCATCATAGTTTGTATTCAAATAACTATATATATCCCATACTTTCCCGTTTCCTAGTGTCGCGTAATATAAAACCAGTTTATTATCAGGATGATAAGTAAACGGAGCAATAAGTAGATACAGTGTCGCCGCAAATAACAATATTTTTCTCATCTTATTCGATGGTTATTATTCTGGCAGTATCGTATAAAGCATTCGGTACTACCATACGTAGTTTAGCACCTGGAATTGACTCGATCTCTTCTTTGCTCATAGTATCGTCAGTCCAAACGATTGTATTCTTCAAGAGTCTATCTTTTGGCCAGTCGATTGGTCTAAATACAAACTTTTCAAAGTTAAAGTTGAGATTTCCCTCAATACCCGGTTTTGGCCGAATATCAGCATACTTATGAACAATATTCGGATCAATTTGTTGATAAAACAATACAAATATAAAGCTCTGGGCATGAGGAGAATCAATAATCACCTGATCATAATCTTTTGACAATTCCTTAAGTTCCATCATTCCTTCTCTAAAACCTCCAGGCTGGTATTCCCCATGATTTTCGTAAGCACTATAAAGAAGTTCGTTATTAATTGTATAAACCACAGTTACAAACATAACTGCTGCGATGACTCCATACCAAAGTTTGTTTTTGACTAGTCTTATTATCTCCACTGCACCTAATGCCACAATTATTTCAATTGCCGGGAAAATATTTAATGATCGAAGTGGGTGATACCAAGTCCAAGTAACTGCGGCTGGAGCAATTCCAGATATCATCCAATATATAAGGTAGCGGTGGAGAAATGATTTCCTTAGGTTTTTTATAACAACTATTAATCCAAACACAAATACAATTCCCTCTATCCACCCCAACATTCCCATACCAGGAATAAATTGTGGCGACATCTTAACCCAAGCGTAGATTCGGGAGTTCAAATTTATCGGAGAAAAATATGACATTATATGTCCACTCATAATTCCGCCAAAGTAATACAAAGCATTTGAATTGATAGACAAAAAGGGATTGTTTCCTTCTACTAACTCTTTAGGTGCGTAAGGATAAAATCGTTTGAAAACATTCTCTTGGTTAAACCGTGTCAATACCAAGCTGCTGTTTGCCATAAACACCGGTATAACCATTGCAACAAATAGCGCCACCATCCACCACATTTTTTTAATCCCTTTCAAAGTGGAAGTAATCACCTCAGAAACATTTTTCGTCCAAAACCATCTTAGAGGATCGATACCCCACAGGATAATTAGAGCCGGTACACTAAGTCTGGCTGAGTGATAACTGTATGCTGACAGTCCGAAAAATAACAAACTCCAAAATATTTTTTTATTTTTAATCAGGTAGTACGCCCCCATCATAAAAAACGCTGATGACAGGTGAGTCTCAAATGCATTTCTAGAAAAATGCAATCTCCAAGGTTCGAATGATAACCATAAAAATATCAGACTACAAACCAATTTGTCCTTAATAAAAACCGACAATAGTTTGTACAAAAACCACAACGAGACTATTCCCGCTAATGCAGATACCATTCGAACAGCTGACTCATTCAGCCCAAAAAGTTTTATAAAAGGAACAGTTAGATAGCCATACAGTGCTGGCTTAAAATCATTAAAAGAACGTAAAGATATTGGCAAAAAATTACCATACTCATCTTTCCCAGTCAGTAATAGTGAATAGGCGTTATAACCAAGTGCCGCTTCATCAAACCCCAGTGAAGGAGGGGACTTGTCCAAACCAGTAAAACGAAGCGCGACTCCTACCACCATAGTCACCACCACAATAATCATGGCTATTTTTTTTCTCATTTCTTTATGACTAAACCAATATCATTACCGTATTTATAAGCTACAGTATCACGAATATTTTCTTTAGAAATCAAAGTCAGGTCTTTTGCTGGAAGCTGTGAATCCCAGTCTGAACTGAAATCGTTTTTAAACTTAGGTCCGACAAACTCACCTGCAAAACCTGCATATAGACCGTTATCGATATTACCTGTAGATAGATTGAAACTATTAAAAACAAACTTATCAGTTTTACATATATCTCCCAAATAAAACCAACAATAATTCTGGCTACTACCAATTAGCGTAGAGACATATATTTTTTCAAAATTTTCTACCCCCAGTGGTTTTATGCCCGTATACCAGTACTGATAAACTAGTGGCCGATTATCAAGCCAGAAATCAGCCCTCTTAGAAATGTCATAACTATTTACATAAGTTGCATAAAGCAATACCACCCCCACAACTGCTCCAACATACCTATTGGCAACTAATATTTTTTCAACCCCATATGCCATCAATAGTGACAAGGGTATCAGCAACAATATAAATCTCTGATACAAAACAGTGTTTGAAAATAAAAAATCAATAAACGAAATCACCAACAAAACAACCAAAATATTGTTGGAATCATTTTTTAATTTTGAAGTAACCCAAAAATATATTCCAAATATCAAAATAAATATTTCCGGCCAATAAAATAAAACAACTGATTTTTGTTCCATTGGATGAACCTCCTGGAAATAAAGAGTTTCCAAATCAAAAAAAGGTAACAACTCAGCCAAAACCTGACGATAAGTTATAAAAAGTTTGTTATATCCAATTCTTCTCCACATAAGTGGCAATTCCATTTTGATACGGAGCGTATCCTCAGACATAAATCTGTTATTTACTTCATTTCTAGCGTCGGACATAGTAATTTTCGACAAAATCGCCGGATTTTGTTTCAGAAAACTCACGTTATAAAAACCCAATCCCACCAATACTAGTAAAATAATCCACCACTTAGTTTTTAGGAATGTTACTACACATAGTACTAGTACCAACTTAACTACCATCAGTGGATACGACCACCCGATCCCCCATACCGCCGGGGACATTACTAACAAAATGATCGAAATTACTGAACTTTTTACTGACGCAACTGTCCTTAACTTATTAAACCAAAACCAAAAAACAATTCCCATTAATAATATTGTCAGTATCCTCAACCACAAAAGACCAATTTCACTACCCGTTCCCGTCTTCATCAAAATCCAAATTTGTTCTTCAGTTGGTGGATAATTAAACAGACTAATCATATAAAGGATGGTATAAAATGAATATTATCACATGATCAGGCGATTATTAACCATCGTTATTTTTGTCACCCTAGCCGTCTTGGCTGTCTATCCACGGATAAGTAATATTACCTCTCTTCCACCATCACTGTTTTCTGACGAAGTCGACGCTGGCTACCAGGCCAAAACTTTCAACCAAAACCATACTGACTACTTTGGCAATAAATTTCCGGTTCATTTTCAATCTTTTTCCGACTGGCGGACTTCTCTATATATATACTCAGTGGCTGCAGTTCAGAATTTTATCTCTTCCCCAGAGTTAAGCGTCAGGCTTCCTTCAGCTATCTTTGGAATATCATCTATTGCGGTATTTTTTCTACTAACTAAGTCCATTCCCGCGGCTTTTCTTTTAGCCATTTCTCCCTGGGCTATTCACTATAGTCGCACCGGATTTGAGGTACCCGGAATGCTATTGAGTCTCTTAACAGGAATATATTTTTGGGAAAAGCATCATCAGAAGCGCAACACAATCCTACTTATAATTTCTATGATTGCCTTTTCACTTTCGGCCTACTTTTATAGCACCGCCAAACTTTTTATTATTTTTCTGATACCACTTTGCTATCATATTTGGAAACCAAAAACAAAATCACTGATGATCTCCCTTATGGTGGTTCTTGTAGCGCTTTCTCCACTGGCTATCGACACTATTAAGGGACGGTCTGGCTATCGCTTTTCTTACATCAGTATCTTTACGCTGCCTCATCGCGAACAGATAACCAACACTCAAAGATATCAAGACATTCTCCTAGAACATCCCAACGAAGTTGGCGTTCCCACCCCACCCCTGTCTTACATCTTTCACAACAAATACCAACTAGTGCTCGAACGATTTATCAAAAATTATCTTATATCTTTCTCTCCCGAATTTTTATTTATAGAAGGGGACAAAAACATCCGCCAAGGCTTTGGCCAACATGGCATGCTCTACGTACTCGACTTTTTTATAATACTCTATGGTCTTTATCTTCACTTTCATAAACCTACTTCTCTGGGCAAGCTTTTTTTTTGGATGCTCGTCTTGGGACCAATTCCTTTTGCCTTAACTCGTGATTCACTTGGACCTCACGCCACCCGCCTCATTATTATTCTTCCTTCCCTAGTTTACTTCTCTTCTCTTACCCTTCACAAAATTCCTCTTATTACCCCCATATATTTATTACTCTTTATAAATTTTTGGCATTACTATCAAAACCATTATCCCCAGCTATCCGCTAGAACATGGCATACCAATCTAAAAGAAACTGTTTTAGCTACCAATAATTATCCTAAACACCAAATATATTTCTCTGACACAGCCGAACCATTTATGCCTTTTTTCCTATATTACTATCCATATCTCCCCACTGATTCCCTCACTTCTCATCTCACCGAAGTGAAATCACCTTATTTTTCCGGTAAGTGTATCGACAGTAAGTATTGTTTTGGGCAGATAGACCCGTCTTTCTTTCCACTAACAGCACCACCCTCTCTACTAGTTGTCCCTCAATCACAACAATTTATTCCACCTACTGGGTTTACACTTATTAATACTATTCCAAAAAAGTATCAGGAAAGTGAAATATTCTATATCTACTCAAATTAAAATGTTCAAAAAATTTAATCTTGTACTACTAATCCCACTACTTTTCGCACTTCTGGCATCACATCGTTTATGGCGTCCCGGTTATTTTAGTATGCAGGATGATATGCACGTCTTCAGGCTCTCTCAATTTCACCAATGTCTCCTTGACCGCCAAATACCTTGTCGACTGATTTCCGATGGGGGACTGGGCTACTCTTATCCTCTGTTCAATTTCTATTCTCCACTACCTTATGCAGTGGCTGAAAGTTTTCATCTAGTCGGTTTTTCGCTTATCGATAGTCTAAAGATATCTTTTATCATTCCGTTTTTTGTTGGTTCAGTCGGAATGTATCTACTCTCTTTTACATTTTTTGGTCCAGTCGGTGGGCTTATTAGTAGTGTCCTTTATACCTTCGCTCCCTACCATGCTCTCGACAGTTTTGTCCGAGGTGCTCTAGCAGAACACTGGGCTATAAACCTCCTCCCGCTAATTCTCTATTCACTTTATCGCAAAAAATCAAATCTTTTTATATTGTCACTCACAGCCCTTCTACTAAGTCACAACCTAACCCTGGTCTATTTCCTTCCGGTATTGTTTGTCTTTTCCTTAATCCACAAAAACATTTTATATCTCATCAAAAATTCGTTGTACTCATTTTTAATGGCATCCTTTTTTATTCTTCCCGCTTTTCTTGAGAAAAACTTAACTACCGTGAGCACTATGACTCAAGGCTATTTTAATTACATCATTCACTTTGCCACTCTTTACCAACTGTTTGTTTCCCGGTTCTGGGGTTATGGCGCTTCGCTTTGGGGTCCGATTGATGATCTCTCGCTTCAGGTAGGATATCTTCATTGGATACTCCCACTCATTGCTCTAATTTTTGCTATACGTTCTCCTAGCAAAAAAACTATCTTTACTTTTTTTAGTATCGGACTATTCTCACTTTTTCTGACACACAACCGTTCCACTTTCATCTGGCAAATGTTTTATTTTATGCCTTATTACCAGTTTCCTTGGCGTTTCTTGGGCTTAGCCATATTCTGTTTCTCGTTCATTTCTGGGATAGTTACCAAAAGCAAATTTCTTCTCGTCATAATTATTGCCCTAACCGTAGGACTAAATATCAATTACTTCAAAGAAGATATTTGGTATCCCAACCTGACGGATAGTCAAAAACTTACCACTGAGGAAGTTTATCGTCAAAGTGGCGCAGGTTTAAAAGACTACTGGCCCAAATATTCCACAGAGTTTCCCACTACCATGGCACCTTCACAGCCACAAGTTCTCAACGGTGAAATTTATGCCAGTGACTTCTTCAAGAATTCAAATATTGCCAGCGGTTCTATTAATATCACTTCCGAAAAAGCCACCATCAATCTCCCTATCGTTTATTTTCCAACCTGGCAGCTAACTGTTAACGGCTATCCATCAGAATACCAAGTCAACCCATCCACTGGCCAAATGCAACTAACTCTGCCTCAAGGCAGTCACCAGTATAAACTCGAATTCTTAAATACCCCCATCCGCACTTTTGCCAACGTCCTTAGCCTTATTGGTCTGCTCTTGTTTATAATCAAACTATATCGTGAAGCCAAATCATAAACTGCTCTTCTGGACAATTCTATTACTGGCCGCTTTTTTCCGCTTATGGAAATTAGATACCATGCCATCAGGATTAAATTGGGATGAAATTTCTCATGGATACAACGCTTATTCAGTCCTAGAGACAGGACGTGATCAGTGGGGGACTTCGCTTCCTATTTTTAACTTTAGAGCCTATGGCGATTATCCCACCACCCTAAATCTATACCTCACCATTCCTTTCATTAAGTTACTCGGCCTAAACGCACTTTCGATCCGTATACCGACTGTTATTTTCTCGTTGTTATTCGTAATCTATACCTATCGCTTTGCACAGTTATTATTCAAAAAGATCCCACCCTCACTCATCGCCATGTCTTTAGCCGCTTTCCTACCTTGGGCATTTTTCCCTTCTCGTGGTGTTTTTCAGTCCACTTTTTCCCAAACGCTACTTCTGATGGGTATTTATCACTTTCTAATCGATAAAAACCGGTCCAAGCATTTACTCCTCTCAAGTATTTTTTTTGGACTTTCGATGTATGCCTATCATAACGCCAGGATAATTGTTCCTTTACTACTTCCAACTCTATATTTTTTTCACCCAATTAAATTATCTAAAAAAATATTACCCGCAATTATTGTTCTGTTAATACTAGTCATTCCCAACGTTATTAATCTAATTTCACCTTCCTCCTTTGCTCGCAATCGCTGGGTCGGTATTATCAATCCCAACGCAGTTAATCTAATCAATCTTAAGCGAAACTCATTTACCGGCCCGCAAATTATAAATCGACTAATCAACAACCGACCGGTTTATTTTGTTCAAACTCTGTCACTAAACTATCTCAATCAACTTAATCCTTTTCCTTTATTTTTAAATGGCACCGAAAACCAACAACTATCCGTGCCTCAGACTGGTATTTTATTTCTAATTCTTATGCCATTTTTATATGCCGGACTTATTTTCTCACTAAACGACGGACGCTATTTCTATCTACTCCCACTATTATTTATAACCCTACTTCCTGCGGCACTCACCGTCGGTGACTTTCCAGTCCTCAGATCTAGCACAGCCCTAATTTTTTATATTCTATTCATAACCATAGGGATATCCCTTCTTAAAATTGATTATCGGATAACCATACTAACTATTTTCGTATTTTTCATATTTTATTGGACAAAATACACAAATTACAGTCAAAAATATTCTTACGCCTGGCAATACGGCTATAGTCAAGCTGTTGAAATTGCCAAAGAAAATTATTCGAAATACGACCATATTGTTATAACTAAAAAGTATGGTGAACCGCACGAGTTTTTCCTGTTTTACTGGCCATGGCCTCCGCAGAAGTATCAAAAAGACCCCTTACTCTCAACTAATTTTCATTCAGATTGGTACTGGGTAGATGCCTATGATAAGTTTGAATTCAAAAATGACTGGGAAATTAAAGAACTAAATTTTTCTCCCAAAACTCTACTAATCACCAGCCCAAAAAACTATCCCTCTAATGGAGCCAAACAGTTAAAAACCATTGACTTCCTCGATAGTTCGCCAGCGTTTGATATCATCAGCTATGACTAGGTTTGCAATTATTATCATTACAGTTCTAGCCCTAGCAGTTCGACTCTATAGCTCAAACTACCCCCCATTACTTTGGGACGAAGCTTCTATCGGCTACAATGCTTACTCCATCCTTAAAACAGGCAAAGACGAATACGGCACTACTCTACCTCTAGTTTTCAAATCATTTGGTGATTACAAACCAGGATTATATGTCTATCTCACTGTTCCTTTTGTCGCCTTATTTGGTCTAAACTCCTTGTCGGTTAGACTACCATCGATCATCCTCGGATCACTACTTCCCCTAATTGCCTACCTACTTGTTCTAAAACTTAGTCCAAAATCAAAAACTATCGCACTACTAACCGCCATTCTTTTAGCCTTCAACCCTTGGAATATTCACTTTAGTCGGGGAGCGTGGGAGACCAATATCCTTTTATTTGAACTGACCCTAGCTTCACTACTATTTATCAATCAAAAAATAGTCTGGTCCTCCATTATGTTTGGTCTTACTTTTTACACCTACCAAGGAGGGAAGATCATGACCCCTCTTTTATTGTCAATTCTTTTCTTTACCCATCTATCTCTTTTCAAATCTTTCAAAAACATCTTTAAACTCGCCCTTCCTCTGATATTACTAGCTGTTCCCATCCTCTACGGACTTGTAACTCAAAACGATTCCAATCGTCTTAGCGTGTTTGCACTCTGGAACTACCACCGTCCCGCAAATGACATTAGTCAGATCGTCGGTGAAGGCAATGATCTTAACTTCTCGTTATTTCACAACGAAGCTATCTTTTTTACTCAAAATTTTTTAACTCGTTACTTCAACCATTTCTCACCAAAGTTTTTATTGTTTGAGGGCGACTGGCAAATCCAACGCCACTCTGCCCCGTATATCGGAGTAATTCTCTATCCATCAATTATCTTTATTCTTCTAGGGATATTCTCTACTCTGTCTACATCGCTCAAAAAACCTGGCTTAATATTCTTTCTTTGGCTTCTCATTAGCCCACTTCCCGGAGCCTTAACGCGGGACATTATTCAACCCGTCAGAACTCTTTCCTTATCTATTCCCCTAATGTATTTTGCCGCCAAAGGCATTGTCTTTACCCTTAGTAAAATTCCTCAAAAACTATATCATTTTTTTTACTTTTTACTTTTTACTTTTTACTTTTTTTCTTTTGTCTATTACTCCGACCTATATTACAATCACCTGACCAAAATCACCCCCTCACATTTACTTTACGGTTATAGCCAAGCAGCCCAGTATGTGATTGATCGTGGTAAAGACAAGCAAGTCACCTTTACAGATTTTTATGGTCAGCCATATATCTATTATCTTTTTTACTCCAAGTATCCACCTAAAAACTATCAGTCTCAGGCCAATCTTTCAGTCTCAGGCCAAGATACTGGAAAAATATTAAAGATAGACAATATTAAGTTTGAAGTCCCCAGTTTCAGCTACCAAAAAACACTACCAGGCCAAGTATTAATCCTTTCCTATGATGACGCCATTAGGCAGGGGATTGATCTAAAAACCCTTACTCCACTAAGTCCCATCAACAATACCTCAACATTTTACGCATATGAAACAAACTAAAATATTTTTACTACTAATACTACTTTTAGCTGCTGTCCTTCGCATATATCGTATCGACACCCTACCTCAACTAAATCCTGATGAAGCAGCGCTTGGTTACAACGCCTATTCTTTGCTGAAGACCGGTAAAGACGAGCATGGTATCAGCTACCCTCTCCATTTCCGCTCTTTTGGTGACTACAAACCGGGAGGCTACGTATATCTAGCCATGCCTTTTATAAAGATTTTAGGGCTTACTCCACTGGCCGTCCGTCTACCCAATTTAATTTTCTCTGTTTTAACTATATTTGTTATTTATAAACTTGTTTTTCTTTTAACTTTTAACTTTCAACTTTCAACTTTGACCGCCTTTATTTTAGCGGTCAGCCCTTGGCACATCCACTTTAGTCGTGGCGCCTGGGAGTCTTCAACTGCCCTGTTTTTTGTAATCCTTGGTATCTATTTGTTCTATTCATACATCATAAATCATAAGTCAAGATTCTTTTTCTTCTCATGCCTCTCTTTTGTCGCCTCACTCTACGTCTATCACTCGGCTCGTATCGTCGCTCCGTTTATTTGTCTTTTTCTACTGGTCACTAATTTTCAATTTTTACTAAGTCATTTCAAAAAGATTATTCTCCCCACACTTTTTGCTGCAGCAGTCGCTGTTCCAGTACTTGTCTCATTTCTGAACAGTGGTGGCGCTGCCAGATTTGGTGGGGTAGGATTAACCGCTGACTATGGACCAGTCGCACGCTCAGAAGAATTACTAAATCACCACGGCAACACACTTTTATCCAACCGGATAACTCACAATCGACGGGTTTTATATCTAATGTCTTGGGCTCAAAAATATGTTTCTCATTTTGATCTTAATTTTCTTTTTCTCAAAGGTGATGAAGTCCCTAGGTCAAAGTCGCCCGACATTGGCCAGCTCCACTTAATTGAGCTACCTTTATTAATTATCGGTATTGTTTTTCTCCTCAAAGACAAAAATACCAAACGACTTTCCCATCTTTCGCTGGCACTACTCTTTATATCTCCGCTGGCATCGTCGCTCACTTTTCAAGCCCCATCAGCTCTTCGAGCCTTACCCATGGTCTTACCATTAGCAATTTTTACAGGTGCCGGTCTTTATAGTCTTATTGAAACCACAAAATCATTTAAGCCACACAACTTATTCGTCATCACCGTTCTCTACATTTATTCCATTTTCTACTTTGCCGACGCTTACTTTGTTCATGCTCCCCAACGCTATCCATATGCCTGGAACACTGGCTTCTCTAGCCTGATGCCTTTTATTGATAGTCAAAAGACAAAATATGACAATATCTACTTCACCTCCACATATGATCAACCTTATATTTTGTATTTATTTTTTACCCGCTATCCGCCTCAAAAAATACAATCTCAAATCCAGCTAACCCCACCCGATAAATACGGTTTTTCAACAGTAACCATGATAGATAATCTCCATTTTGGTAAAATCAACTGGGATTCCATTCCTCCCAAGAGTTTAGTAATCGCCGGCGATGAAGAAATAAAAGCTGTACCAATGGCATCTTTAGTTCTTCCCGGAGGAACTATCGGATTCAGAGTTTATGAAAAATAACACCCCACTTTCCATTGCCATTGCCACATATAATGAATCAGCCAATATCGGTCGTTGTCTAAAAAGCATCGAGGGGCTGGCAAGTGAAATCATAATTGTTGATGGACAATCTACCGACGACACTGTGGCTATTGCCAAAAAATACCCGTCTATTAAGGTCATATCGACGACCAACAAACCAAACTTTCACATCAATAAACAGATGGCCATTGATGAGTGTAAAAACGATTGGGTACTTCTACTCGACGCTGACGAAGCAGTCTCAAAAGAACTTTTTGCAGAAATAAAAAAACTTCTAACCCTCAGTACCGAAAAAATTGTAGAAGAGTCTAATGCTGTTTTACAATCCCATCCTTTATTTTTACGACATCAACAAATACTTCAGGACAGAGACGGTGAATATGGCTCTAAGTCAAACGAATACACGGCATTTTTTGTTCCTCGACTAAACTATTTTCTAGGAAGGTTTATCCGCTACGGAGGTGTCTATCCCGATGGCCAAATCCGACTTTTTAGAAAAAGTGTTAGTCATCAACCAGCTAAGGACGTCCATGAACAAATTCATACTGACGGTCGTGTCGGTTGGTTAAGTTCTGACCTACTCCATTTTGCCGACCCCACCTTTTCTAGGTATCTTTTAAGAAATAGTCGCTATACCTCAAATATAGCCACTGAGTTACAAGAAAAGAAACTCCCCATCTCTTTTATTTCGTTTTTAAATTATTTTATGGTTAAACCAATTTGGTGGTTTGTACTTACCTACTTTCGACACAAAGGGATCCTTGATGGTTTTTCCGGTTTTGTCTTCTCCTGGTATTCATCACTCCGTTTCCCGATTGCCTATATAAAATATTTTGAACTCACATCCACCAACCAAAAAATAACTGTTGGCAAGGACTGGGATTAACATGAGTAAAATTTTTAGGATCGCTATCGATGTTTCACCTTTAAATGACGGCAACTCCAAAAGGGGGGTGGGTTTTTATACTCGCAACCTGGTTAGCTCTCTCAAAGAAGAAATTAAATTAAACCCCTTATATAAAAACTTCGAAATTGTTCTAATTGAAAATTGTAAATTCCTGCCTGCCGGCAGGCAGGGTAAAATTAAAAATTATGACCTGGTTCATTATCCCTATTTTGATCCGTTCTATCTCACTCTCCCCACCAAAAAAGATATCCCTCAAATAATCACCATTCATGACCTAATACCCATCCAATTCAAGCAACATTTTCCCTCCGGCATAAGAGGGTTCCTTAAGTGGCAAATTCAAAAACATAAAGCTAAGCAGTCAGATTACATCATTACAGTTTCAAATTATTCCAAATATGTCATCGCTGAAAGTCTAGGATTTGCTGCAGATAAAATATACGTGACTTACGAGGGAGCCACCCCTGATTTTAAGAAGATCATAGATCACAAAAAGTTATCTCAAATCAAAAAAAAATATAAATTACCTGAAGAGTTTGTTTTTTACACTGGCGATATAAATTGGAATAAAAACATTCCCTCATTAGTTAAAGCATGCATCGACCTAAACTACCCATTGGTTATCGCCGGTAAACAGGCAATCGATATCGACAATCTCAAACTTGAAAAACCAAGTATAGCTAGACCCATGGACTTATTTAGACACTTGTTAGATATTCCCAGTCCTCAGTTAAAACATTTAACAACCCTAAAAAAAATATTTCATAGTCCGCTGGTTTATAGATTAGGGTTTGTTGATAGTGAAGATTTACCTTTTCTATATAACTTAGCTACAATTTACTGCCAACCTTCATATGCAGAAGGCTTTGGACTTTGCCCACTGGAAGCTATGCAGTCCGGCACTCCAGTTGTTTACAGTTCTGATACCAGTCTCCCTGAGATCATGGGTGAAGCTGGTATATCATTTAATCCGTATAGTACTGATGGTCTGATCAGTTCACTCAAAAAACTCTGGATTGACAAAACCTTACAAGACCAACAAATTAAAATGGGTATTAATCGCTCCAAGTTTTTCTCCTGGAAACAAACAGCCAAGCAAACCTTAGCAGTTTATGACTTAGCTCTCAGTCGATGAAAAGCCAACTGCATTTTTTATCAGTAATTGTTCCGGTTTATAAACAAGAAACTACCATCAGGAAAGACCTAACCACTATTCTCCGGACACTAGAACAGATTCGCTATCCTTTTGAGCTTATCGCTGTTATTGATGGCAAAAGTATCGACAACTCATTCAAGATTGCCAGTTCTATCCATCACCCCAACCTAAAAGTCACCGGCTACAACCAGAACCACGGCAAAGGCTATGCTATCCGATATGGTTGGGCTCATACACACGGAGACTATGTCGCCTTTATCGACTCCGGTATGGAGATCGATCCAAACGGAATTTCTATGCTTCTTGAACACATGGAGTGGTATGAAGCAGATATTGTAGTCGGCAGTAAATTTCATCCCGCCTCCCAAATAGCGTATCCATTCCATCGACGAATTATTAGTTTTGGTGCCCACCTAATCTCGCTTTTTCTTCTCCGCATCAACCTCCACGACACCCAGGCTGGAATCAAAATCTTCAAACAACAAGTGCTCAACAAAATACTCCCCAGGCTTTTAATCAAAACTTTTGCCTTCGACCTGGAAGTGTTAGCTGTTTCTAAACATCTGGGTTTTACCCGAATCTACGAAGCACCTATCAAACTAAACTATGATTTTTCCGGAACCCATCTTGATGGTTCTTTCCTAAAAACAGTCATGCTTTGTCTCAAAGATGCCCTAGCAGTCTTCTATCGACTATACATTATTCACTACTATGATGACAAAAACAGACGAAAGTGGGTTTACGACAAAGACTTAGAAATGAGAATCAACACCGGTGAATATGAATAAATCACCATTTTTTTCTATTATTATTCCAATACGAGTAGTTACCCCATATCTTCGGGAAACTATTGCCGCTCTCGAGCACCAAACTTTCAAGAATTTCGAATTGATTATTGTTGATGACAAAATGTCTGGAGTTGTCTCACCCGCAATCAAAAGGAATCTCGGCACCAAAAAGTCCCAAGGTTCTTACCTTGCTTTTATTGACGATGACTCCTATCCCGACCCAAATTGGTTAAAAAACATCCACCAGCAAATAAAAATCCATCCTGCCTACGCTGCTTACTGTGGTCCATGTCTAACCCCACCTGAAGATGATGTCTACCAAAAAGCATCTGGTTTAGTTTGGGCATCCTTTTTGGGCAGTGGGGGAGCCGGTGTCTATCGCAATACAATTAGTAAATCACAAGAAGTCGACGATTTTCCTTCAGTCAATCTAATTGTCAAAAAAGCCGACTTCAACTTAGTCCACGGGTTCAATACTCACCACTGGCCAGGAGAAGATACTATTCTTTGCTTAGATCTAACCAAAAAATTACATAAGGTCATCTACTATCACCCCTCAATCATTGTTTATCACCATCGTCGGCAAGTCATTATTCCACACCTCCAACAAATAACCAGATATGCCCTCCATCGTGGTAATTTTGCCCGAATCTACCCTGAGACAAGTTTTCGATTAGGGTATCTTACACCTAGTTTTTTTGCCGTCTATTGCCTACTAATCCCACTTTTCATAAACAAACTATTCTACTTTACCTGGCCACTATATCTATATCTGGCTCTACTTTTCGTTACATTAGTAAAGTTCATTGCACAAAGAAACAATATCTACTCGTCAGCTTTAGCCGCCATCACCATTCCCATCACTCATCTCTATTATGGTTTATTATTTATTTGGGGTTTCTTTTCAGTAAAGTTATTATTCAAACCCCACCGTCTTTCTCAAGATCAATACCACGGAGGTTGATTTTATACTCCTATAAATATAGTATTAGTTTATGAAACATCCTTTCTCCATCGCCATTTCTTACCCACCACTGGAGAGTTCAAAAGGAATTCCATTTTTAGCTCAAAACAGACAATTTCAGTGGACAAATACGGGCAATGTAATCCTGCCGGTTATCCCCGCATACGGAGCCTCCGCCTTACATCAATTAGGTTACAAAGTCTATTGGGACGACGCCATTGCTGAAAAAATTTCTTATCAAAAATGGTTAAGCCGCATTATCAAGTGGCGCCCGTCTCTAGTAGCCATCGAATCAAAAACTCCCACAATTAAGCGTCATTGGGCTATTATCAAAGATCTAAAATCTGCCGCTGCTAAGGACAAAAAGTGGAAACTAAAAGTAGTTCTTTTTGGTGATCACGTCACTGCTATGCCTGAAGAATCACTCAAAAACTCTCCCGTCGACTATGTCATTACTGGTGGCGACTATGACTTCATGTTACTCAACCTAGTTGATCACTTAGTCAACAGCACCAAACTTGAACCCGGCTTCTACTATCGCTCTAACGCTCTAAAGTTCAAAAGTACTATTATAAATACTGGTAAATTTGCCCTAAAACATCACAACCTAGATACACTTCCACCAATCAACCGGGAACTAACCAATTGGAAACTATACGGTAACGACAACACCAATTTTAAATATCATCCCGGCGCCTATCTCATGACCGGACGCGACTGTTGGTGGGGAAAATGCACTTTTTGTTCTTGGATCAGCATCTTCCCTGGCAACAACTTTCGAAACTTCTCGGTCAAACACACGGTCGACGAAATCGAGTACATGGCTTCTCTTGGTATTCGTGAAATTTTTGATGACGCCGGCACACTCCCCATTGGCCCCTGGCTTCGAGACTTTTGCAACGAGATGATTAAAAGAGGACTCCACAAAAAGGTTGTTATAGGTTGTAATATGCGCTTTGGTGCCCTCAACCAAGAACAATATGATCTGATGGGTAAAGCCGGATTCCGGTTTATCCTCTACGGTCTAGAATCCAGCAACCAAAAGACCCTCGATATGATTGTCAAAAATACCAAAGTTGAAGACTCTCGCAAAACCCTAATCATGGCCAAAAAAGCTGGACTAGAACCCCACCTAACAATTATGATTGGCTACCCTTGGGAAACCAAAGAAGATGCCCAAAACACTCTAGAGGAAGCCCGTAGCTTATTCCGTGATGGTTTAGCCGACAGTATGCAGGCAACTATCGTTGTCCCATATCCTGGCACCCCTTTGTTCAAACAGTGTCAAGAAAACAATTGGCTAAAAACCGAAGATTGGGACGCCTACGACATGCGTCATCCTATTATGAAGTCACCCCTATCAGACAGTGAACAGCTTGAGCTTGTCCAGAGTCTCTTCCATGGTATTCTCACCCCACGTTTTCTAATTCGAAAAGTCCTCTCCATCCGCTCGCTTGACGACATTAAACATCTTTTTACCTATGCCATCAAATACCTCAAAAAACTCCGCGATTTCCCCATCGCTTCCAAGCCAGCTACTCACTAAATATCGCATCTACGGGTTTTACTGGACAATCAAATTAACCTTTCAGTTTTTGTATCGTAAACTATTTTTCGAACTACTTCGCCAATCTCACTCTCAATATGGCGAAGACTTGATTATCAGCGAAATATTGAAAACCAAAGATATTTTTTATGTTGATATCGGAGCCAACCATCCTAAGAAATTCAACAATACCTATTTTTTCTATCGACACGGTAGTCATGGCATAAACATTGAACCAAATCCATATTTGTTGCAACAATATTCAACCGTTCGCTCAGGCGACACCAATCTAAACATAGGCATATCTTCAAAACCAAGTGTCATGAAATTCTATCAAATGTACCCCGATGTCAACTCCACTTTTTCAAAAAGTAAATATCTCCACAATCTTCAACACAATTCTTTGCTTGTTGATACGCCCAGTATAGAAGTAACAACTCTATCACTGTTATTCGACAGTTATCTACCGCAAAGACAAACCATCGACTTATTATCAATCGATACCGAAGGCCACGATCTAACCGTTCTCAAAAGTAACAACTGGCAAAAATATTGTCCTAGACTAATTTGTGTTGAGACTCAGTCAGACCACTCATTACATAGTTATCTGCTAAAATTAGGCTACAAACAAGTCCACAAGACCCCAATTAATAGCCTATATGTCCAAAAAAGTTATTCTCTTTTTTCCCTCCCCACTTCCCTATGAAAGAAACTGGCACGGTGTACCGCTTGCGCTGTTGGCCATATCCCGCTATCTAGTCAACGAAAATTACGATATTAAGATTTACACCCGTTACCTTCAAAAAAACTACGAACGGAAGCTCCTAAAATCTGGCAAAAATGCTATTTGTTTGGGAATTAGTGCCATGACTGGACATCAAATATACGACGGGTTGAGACTCGCCAAAAAATTTAAAAAAAAATACCCCAAAGTACCAATTGTTTGGGGTGGCTGGCACCCTTCAATTTTACCCCTTGAGACAATCAAAGACCATCGGGTCGATATTGTAGTCAAAGGACAGGGTGATATTACCTTCACCGAACTTGTACATGCTCTGGAATCCAAATCAGATCTAAAAAATGTAAAAGGAATTGTCTTCAAGAAAGGTAAAAAAATAATTGCCACTCCAGACCGGAGACCAGTCGACCTTACCACGGTGCCGCCCCTTCCCTATCATCTTGTCGATGTTTCCCAGTGCACCATCCCGACTGAGTACGGTCTGCGAACCGCCCCCTACATTAGCAGTTATGGATGTCCTCATCGTTGTGCGTTTTGTGTCGAAGAGATCGTCAACAAACGTAGCTGGAAAGCCGTTCCTGCCGAAAAAGTCCTGAATGAATGGGAAGGTTTGTATCGCAATTATGGTGCCGATTCTATTGCTGTCTATGACAGCAACTTTTTTGTAGATGAAAACCGAGTCCGAGAGATTTGCGAAGGACTAATCCACCGCAATTTACCAATAAAATTTGGTAATGCCAACGGTCGGGCTGGTCAACTAAGTCGCTACAAACCAGAGACTTGGGAGCTCATGGAAAAGGCCGGGTGCACTATGATTCTCACTGGAGCTGAGTCAGGTGATCAAAAATCTCTCGACTTTATTAGTAAAGACATGAATGTAGAAGAGATCGTCAAGTTCACAGAACTATGTCACAAGCACAATATTAAAATCCTCTATTCATTTTTGGTTGGACTTCCTTGGTCAAAAGATCCCCAAGAAAATGATGAGTTTGTGGCCACAGAGTACCGATCCACTCTTTCCCTTATCGACAGGTTGTTAAAAATATGTAATCGTAACCGGTATACTTATTACGTGTTTTTACCCTATCCTGGCGCTGCTTTATACAACCGTGCCGTCGGTCTTGGACTAGAGGCTCCTAAAAGTTTTGAAGATTGGACCAACTACCTTATGTCCCCCGAAAATGCCTTCAAAGAAACCATTCGTCAACAGTGGATTAGTCCCCATGATGCAAGACTAACCGCAATGTTAACCCAATATATTTTTGGAATAATGGATCGTGACACCTACACCATGCTATACCCTAGACTTAAAAATCCTATTTCAAGAGCAGCCTTCACATCCGGATATTATATTGCTCTTGCCATGGTGACAGTTCGCTGGAAACTCAAGTTTTTTGACTTCCCGTTAGATTATTGGCTGTTTTCTCTTGTACATCGCTATGGCGGCATCCTCTAAAACACCTTCTATTTCTTTCATCATTCCCACCCTAAATTCTGGTGCAGTTTTGATTGATTGTCTTCAGTCAATTGTCGATCAAAAATATCCAAAAGATAAAATAACTATTTTAATAGTTGACGGCGGCTCATCTGATTCCACACTTAAGATTGCCAAATTATATCGTACAATAATCATCAATAACCATCTAAAAACAGCGGAATCAGCCAAGTCATTAGGCATCAAGAAATCAACAACAGACTTCATCGCCTTAATCGACTCGGATAATATTCTTCCCACCCCAACTTGGCTTGAATCAATGCTCTTACCCCTAACAACAGACCCCGCCATTATTGGCTCAGAACCATGGAGCTACACTTATCGACCGGAAGGTGGATTTATAGAGCGATACAGTGCCCTTACTGGGGTCAACGACCCCTACACTTTAGTCGTCGGAAACTATGATCGTCAAAATGTCCTCACCGGCAAGTGGACCGGACTAAAACTAAATATCGTCGATCATCAATATTACCAAGCAATCCGGTTTAAAAGTAACTCATCACTTCCCACTATTGGTGCCAACGGCACTATTTACAAAACCATCATCGCTCAACAATATCTAAGCGGTGATTACTTTTTTGATATCGATTTCTTGTCCACAATTCTATCCAAAAAAAAATCACTTGAGTTTGCCAAGGTCAAGGTTGGAATTATCCACACCTACTGTGAGTCATCAATATCCAAATTTTACAAAAAACAGTTACGTCGGGCAGTCGACTTGTATACCCACCAAAACGATCGAACCTACCCCCTAACCAAAAACAATTTCCTCCCCACAGTCATTTTCTGTCTTTACGTGGTTACCTTGCTTCCCATGACCATCGATACACTCAGAGGCTTTGTAATCAAGCCCGACATTGCTTGGTTCTTTCACCCACTGGCATGTGTTATAACTCTATTCACTTACGGCACAACTACCATAAAGTATAAACTTGGTTCACTCAAGCCTCTTGATCGTAAACAATGGCATCAATAAAAACTATCCTCCACATCACTCCATTTTTCCACCCCAATATTGGAGGGGTCGAAACTCATCTAGACGACCTTACCTATGAACTACACAAAAGGGGATACAAACAGATTGTTCTTACTTATTCACCACTATCAACCATTGTTCCCTATCAAAAATCAGAGTTGTCGACCAACTTACTCATTCATCGTTTTTACCTACCTGGTCACAATTTATTTCATTCTCTCGAAAAATTTCCTCTATTAAATTTTTTATACATCACCCCTTGTTTACTTTTTCACTCCCTTATTTGGCTTTTGGTCAATCACCCTCACATCGACACCATCCATTCTCACGGTCTAAACTCCGCTCTAATCGGCAATATTATAAAAAAATTCCTGAGAATTCCCAAACATATCACCTCTATCTACTCTACCTATGACAATGTTCCCTTAAATTCAACTACTACAAAATTATTTGTCCACATTCTCAACAATACCGACAAAGTTCTTACTCAGTCAGACCAATCAGTTATACAACTCAGAAATTTAGGAGTTATCAAAAATAAAATCGCCAGATATTATCATTGGATTGATATTACACGCTTTAAACCAATTCCAAAAAAATCATCCAAATTTTCTGTATTATTTATCGGTCGTCTAATTCCTCAAAAAAACTCCATAACTCTTGCCACATTAGCCCCAGAATTTACTCAGATAAGATTTGATTTTATCGGTACCGGTCCTGAATTAGAAAATCTCAAAACTTTAGCCAAAAAATATTCCAATATAAATTTAATTGGCGATGTTCCTTATAAAAACTTGCCACAGTTTTATCAACAAGCAACTGTTTTTTGTATGCCCTCTACCTATCACGAAGGCTGGGGTAGGGTACTTGCCGAATCAGTTGCCTGTGGCACCCCCGTGATTTGTTCAAACTTAGGCGGCACCACTGAAGCCGTCGACAGTTCTGTAGCAATTATAGTACCTCCCACTTCAGATCATTTCAAAAAATCCATCAAAAAACTATTTGAAAATCCGTCCCAACTCCGAAAACTTAGATACAATTGCCATACATACGCCAAAAAACACTATTCCTCAGATAATGTTACTTACATCACCCGACACTATTAAACTTTGCTTGCCTCAATATACAAACCCAGCTCTTGGTGAATCGGTAAGTCAAGAATATCAACATCCTTCATCGAGCTTTTTCTGTATGCCGAATTTTTTATTTTAGTAAACCCAACTTTATTAATCAGTCGACTAAGGTTTTCAAAATCATACATCCATTGGTGACCTCTGATTGCCGATTTACCAAGACCCATGTTTTTGTCTTTATCAAATCCATAAAACTCTCTACAAAAAACATCCGCGTCACCATTTTTTAAGTATTTATCCATTATCTTTTTTAGGTCTGGGACAACCAAACGAATTTTTCCATTTTGTTTCAGTACCCGCAAACACTCTTTTAAGAGTTCCTCGGCTTCATATTTTTCAAGATGCTCTAAAAAATTTGAACTATAAATCCAATCAACACTATTTGCCATTAAAGGAATTCCTTTTCGAAGATCATGTAATACTACTTCCCTCCAATCTCTTTGATAACTCTTGTCAAGAATACCCAACGACACCAATAATCTTCGTAATAGTGGAATCTTAGCCAAAAATGGCAACCATCCCCAGTCATAGTTAATCCACCCCTGTACCCCGTCTGGCCCCGAACCCAAGTTAATTCTCACTTCCCCTTTCATAGCTATATAATATCAGAGTATGTCTCTTCCCAAGCTTCTCGTAGTCTGCCACACCAATTTGGGTACCAGCCTCAGCGGAGGAGACAGGATTTTTCTAAAACTTATCAAATATTGGCAAAAGTATTTTGAAATAACCGCCCTAGCATCCCCAGAAGCCAAAAAACTTATTCAAAGAAATAAGTTGAATATACATATCATCAGTACTACCCATGTCCCAACAATCACTAATTTATCGACTTTCCACTTAGTCCTACACCATACCATTAGATTCCTGACCGCGATTACTTTCTGTCTTACTCACCCTCCTCTTTTCCAAAAACACACCCACGTCTACACATCTTCTGATTTTTACGGTGACTTTACTTTCGGATTCTTATCCAAATTATTTAATGGCAAAATTACTTGGTATTGTGGTTACTATCTTTTAGCCCCATTTCCAACAGATACCAATTCTCCTTACCTCACCAACCACCATCCAATTCGTGGACTTATCTACTACTTAGCCCAAAGACCAACCATTCTACTTGCTCGACTATTAGCAGATTATGTATTTGTCACTTCCAAACCAGATATTGTCCCATTTAAAAATAACCGGTTACCTTCATCAAAAATTATTATCGTCCAGGGCGGTGTCTACATCCCTACCAGCAAAACTATCAAAACACTTCTACCCATTACCAAGAGGGCATATGACGGATTTTACCTTGGTCGTCTCCACAACCAGAAAGGTGTTATGGAAATGATCGATATCTGGTCTTTAGTTACCAAAAAAATACCCGCAGCTCGTTTAGTCATCGTCGGTGACGGAGAGTTAATGTCCCAAATGACCCAGAAAATTGATGCATTAAAACTTCAAAAAAATATTAATGTCATCGGTTTTTTGGTTGGTCCCAAAAAATTTGCTCTCATCAAAAATAGTAAAATAGTTCTTCACCCTGCCACCTATGACAGTGGGGGAATGGCCGCAGCAGAAGCCATGGCATGGGGACTTCCTGGTGTCTCTTTTGACCTCCCATCGCTAAAGACATACTATCCCAAAGGCATGGTCAAAGTACCACTTTCAGATCTAAACAAGTTTGCCAACTTAGTCGTCAAACTTTTGACAAATAAAGAGTTCTACAAAAAACATTCCCACGACGCCCGGGATCTAACTATTGAAAATTGGAACTGGAAAACCCGGTTTGACAATATCTACAAAAAAATCTCAGTGTAAATACACAGACTTAAAGATTATTTATCTAAAACGCTTATCTCTTACGCTCTAACGTTCTAATGATCTAAAGTTCTATCTCGTTCTACTATGCTGTCATCGCCCGATAATACGCTTTCCCAAATGCAATTAGCTTTACCCCAAACGAGTTCCAACCATCTCGCCGAACAATCTCCATAACCGTCTCTGCCACCCCCCTTCTTCTGACTCTAGTCTTTAAATAAAGCCAAGCAGCTTTTGGCAAGTTACTCTCAATATCTCGTTTCTTGTAGTCAGGGTATTCATAGACAGCTGTATTCCCATTGTATTTTCTCCAATCATCGGTCAACAGATTTCCCCGACTCTTCAATAAGTTATAAAAAGGTGTCCCTGGCTGAGGTGTGCACACCGATGCCTGAAAATCCCACAGCAGCCCTTCTTTTGTTAATTTCTCTATCAAATCCAATGTCTTCCCATCCTCTGTCAGGTTCGAATCAGGAGAACCAAATGTAAATGTTGCATACATTCTCATCCCCACTTTCTTAGCCATCTTAAGAACTTCAATAATTCGGTCAACATTCACATTTTTTACCATTCCTAGGGCCGTCTTTACCGATGCTGTCTCAATCCCAATTCTAATTTTGTAATAACCAGCCTTTCTCATCATGGTCAGCATTTCCTCATCGAAAGTCCAATACCCACACATGGCATCATACTTTAGATCCTGCAATCCATTATCAATTATGGCTTGACACAGTTCCATGACAAACTTTTTGTTCGAATTATGATTTTCTTCATCAAAGAAAATCCCATCCATTTCCGGATATTTATTCTTAAGATATTTAATTTCATCGATTACATTTTGAACTTCTCGGACTCTAAAATTTGGTTTGCCATAATAAGTTTGTCGAGCTACACAAAAGTTACAATTCATCGGACACCCACGGGTTGCAAAGAACTCAATTTCCTTATAGTCACAACCGCCAATTCGGGTATAGTTCATCCGACTGATATCATCGTCCTCAGGAAAGGGGAGTGTGTGTACATCTAAAAGTTCCTTTACTGGGTTAGGATAAATTCCGTCAATTGTTTTCGGCTTTTCACCACTAACCAGCTTGACTACAGCCGGTTCGTATTCCCCAGTTGCCACGTAGTCGACACCATCAGCCAACACTTCTTTTGGAAAAGCAGTCGGATGTTGACCACAAAAAATAATTTTTGTACCGTACTTTTCCTTAAACTTAAGAGCAAATCTAAGATCGTATTTATAGACAACCGATGATGTTTCAACCACCAGATAATCAGGCATAAACTTTTTATACTTCTCAAAATATTCCTCGGCTGTTAGTTCTTCATAATTCCCATCTACCATTTTCACTTCCAAGTCTTTGTTTTGCTTTAACATCGATGACAGATATCCTAGCTCGTATGGATAAAAGTTAAACGATTTGGTTTTTCCAACACAAGTCGACCATCGAGAAGGAAATAAAATGTAATGATTTCCATCATCATCTTTACCTACAGAGTTCGCTATCAACACTTTTGTCCTGGATTTCATTGTTAAATCTTACCACTTTTTCCCTCAACCTCAACTACTCCATGTTGAGCCACTAAGACCGAAAAGATCCAAAGTATTGGGATAGTTATAGTTTGAAATACAATCATTGTTGGAATAGTTAGTTTAAACCCAAACTTCGACAATATTGAGTAGCCCATCACCTGACGATATTCACCAAAATAATTTCTGCTCTTAATATCTTTAAAACCTACATCTTCAAACATCTTGAGTAGACCCGCTTCACTAAACAAAGTCTGATGATTCGGATAATCCAAATGGTACCAATTAGCACCCGCCAATTTTGCCTCCCACGACTCAACATTTGGCACCCTGACAACTAGTCTACCCGTAGGTGATAATATCCCTAAAATTTTTCTAATATATTCTGCTGGTTTTTCGATATGTTCCAAAACATGATACATCACCACCAACTCAAACTTTTCTTTAACTTTATCAATATCGTCAAACAGATGATCTTTTCCTAAGACGTTTTCTATTTGCCTCCTGGCATACTTTGACTTTTCTACACCAAAGACCCGATATCCCATAGATTTAAGAGCTTTTAAAAATTTACCTTCACCAAAACCAATTTCTAAAACCTTATCATTTTTTGACAAACTAAGAGTTTGATATCTATCCCAAAATGCGAATTTGTCAACAATATTCATTAGCCATCCACTTTTACTCCTACCATAATATTCCTTATCATAGACACTTTTCACCACACCGCTCATCGACACACTTCTACACTGTAAGCACTCCACAAAACTTGAATCTATCTTCCACTGACGAGTATTATCTGACTCACATACCAGACATTTTCTTTGCTTCTTTTGTGTAGCCATCTGATTTCCACTTAACAACTAACCACTGCATAATTATGTTCGGATAATTGTCAGTTGTTTTAACTATCCACTCCATTATATTTCGAATACGATTCATTATTCGCCATTCCAATATCAAGATAATAAATCTACCCAATTTATTTTTAATTAAAAAAGGTAAAAAATTCACCGGCAATTTAGATTTTAAATAATATAAACCACGTCCGTGACTAATAAATCTGTTTTTAATATCCTCAAATTTTAATTGATGGAAATGCCAAACTTTAGCGTTGCTATCAAAATATAATTTTAGACCATTTATTTTGGCACGATAGGCAAACTCAATATCTTCCCACGCTGCTGTCGGAAATTCTTCACAAAACCACAATTCATTTTTTATTACAAAATTTCTCTTCATTGAAAAGTTGCACGTCCACAAATAATACCAAGGTATTCTTCGAATTTTATCGGTATATTTAAATCGATAATTAAAATGTAGCCCACTTTGTCCCACCAACCATTTCATCGCATTTATTTTGATTGTCTCAGGGTGATTTTCTGTCAATCCTACCATCCCCGCCGATTCTGATTTATGCCTACTATGAAAATCTAAGTGGGATTTTATAAACCCAATTTCTATAAAACTATCATCATTTAAAAACAGTAAATATTTTCCCCTTGACCTTTTTATCGCTTCATTTCTAGCCTTTGCGGGTCCATTATTACCAATTACTATTACGATTTCGTCACGATCTTTGTCAATCTGTGCTTCTAAAAGTGCCAGGGCCTCTTTTAATATCTCTTGTCGCTTAAGTGTCGGGATAATAATACTAAACCTTACTCTCCTCTGGCTACTTTCCATATCTTTAGAATTATTTTTATGACTATCACTACCGGTGCCGAAATAATCGGTGATTGCTTCATTATAAACGCCGTGCCCAGTAACATTTTTCGAAGTACTATCATGTCAAAAGAGGATAGATACTTAGTCCTCATGTTACTAATATTTCCATTAAATTTATTCCAATCAAAATCTTGAATTAGTCCCGACTTCATGGCATCAGCAAACATTTCCGTCCCAGGGTATGGAGTAATTGTGCTGAACCCTACCGATTCTGGGTTGAGTCTAACCAAATAATCAAATGTGTTTGACATTGTCTTCAAATTATCATCAGGCAACCCGATTATCATCAAAAAGTGAAGTTTCACTCCAACTTTTTTGGCAACTTCTCGAATATTTTGAATCGATTCCAAAGTCACTCCCGGCTTACCTTGGTAGATAATCAATTCTTGGTCAAGAGTCTCTATCCCCACATTAATCCCCAAACACCCAGCCTTTTTCATTATTTTTAAAAGCTCTGGAGTTAATACATTTATCCGTGTCTCACACCACCACCTAATCTTCAGTTTATTTTTTATTATCAAGTTACAGAGTTCCTCAGTTCTTTTATTATCCAGAGTAAAAGTTGCATCACGAAATAGCACACTTTTAATTCCCAGTTTACTAATTACTTTTAACTCTTTAATTACCCGTTCATTACTCATAGCTCTCCAAGTCTTTCCCTGGACTAGGGGATAAGGACAGTAAAATCCACATGGGTAGGGGCAGCCTCGACTTGTCTGCATAGTCGTCACCACCCCAGGAAGTAGTACATAGCGATACCGGTCAATTTTGGTTTCCTCTCGAGCTGATAGTGGCAGATCATCGAGATTTTTAATCCTATCCTCCACAGTCATTGGCGACAGCCCAACTTTTTCATTATTCCAGTAGACACAGCCCGTTCTTCTTTTTCCACTCAAAAATTCTTCGATGGTTAAGTCACATTCACCAAAAATTATTAACTCAGCCCCAGAATCCTTAAGCACCCTTTCCAATATTTGTTTATAGTTTATCCCGGTCTTAAAAATTACCCGAAGACCTGGGATATTTTCCATCAACTTTCTAGCAAATTCTGTATCTTCCGACACGGTTGGTAATGCCAAACCTGAGATTACAACTTCAATCTTTTTGTTTTTTATTAGGTCAACAAAATATGACAATTCATCGATCTTTTCAGCGATAGCATCTGCAAAATAGACTTTATTTTTCCGCTTTAGGGTAGTGACTACATTAAGTAGATCTATTGGAGGCAGTACTACACCAGCTCCAGCGCTGTACCCCAAGCCACCAGCCATATCGCGATTAATCGACTTATCCATTGATGGTGGATTTAGTACTAATATCCGTTTCATTATTTTGGTTGTCCTTTTAGCTGTACTAACGCCTCTTGTGCTTGACGATACTGTGGATAAGCTTTAACTAACCTTTCAAGTACATCTATCGCTTGTTGAGTCTCGTTACGTTGTGACAGTACTACGGCCAAGATATAGTGAGTGGTTGGATCATTCGGATTTACCTGCAGCGCAGTCTTGGCGTGGTTAAGGGCACTATCTAAGTCTTTTTCAATCAAGTCGATATTTATCAAGCTTAAGTATGTCTGGTACAAACTAGGATTATAGTACAGTGCAGTGTTGTAGCTTTGTCGAGCCAGATCATTTCTTCCTATTTTAAAGAAAATATTCGCTCGGTTATGATAGGCATCCGCATAGTTTGGTTTAATTACTGTAGATTGAGAAAACCCCTTCACTGCATCATCGTACTGCTTAAGCTTATCGTAGTCATCCCCGATATTGTTCCAAGCGTTATGTGAGTTCGGAGACACTTGGCAGGTGTTAACCCACAACTTGTGATTTGTCGTCCAATCAATGTTTCGCAGCATTAGTCTGACACTAAAAAGTGACAATATTACCACCATAATTCCGCCCGTCATCAGCTTTACTTTTGTAGACATCTCCTGAAGAATTAAAGCTAAGAATAGACAAAATCCCAAGGAACCAAGATAAGCATACCTTTCCGCCACCAACCAGCTAACTTTTACTGGCATCATCGAGGGCAGAATCGCTACAAATATAAACATTAGTGCAAAAGCATGTCGCTTATCTTTCCAGGCAAAATAACCTATTAGTGCTAAGTAAGTTAGCAGTATTGCCCAATTTAACCAAATCGGGAAAACATACATGGTGTGATATAGAGTCAAGTCAATCGGCACCCACAAAAGTTGTAAGTACTTTGCCACTCCGGTAGGGTACTGAAAAAACGGATTATAAAACAGACTATCTGAAGCGTTTACACCAGCGTTAACTACACCTACCCTGGTCATAATATGGGGCCAAACAATCACCGCAATTATAGCCATCGGAATTAAGGTTAAAGGCCAATACTTCCACCACTTGTTTCTTCGGATATCAATTCCCGCTAACCACAGATACAAGGGGATTATTAAAAACAAAGAAAAAGGTCTGGGATTGTCAGTTAGGAAACCCAACACAAATGATCCGAATGTCCCAACTAAGTACCAGATGTTTTCTGTCTCAACAAATTTAACAAACCAAATCATCGATAAAAGCACATACATCGCAATCAGTAGATAAGGCTTTCCCGATATCCAAGTCACTGCTTCCACATGAATTGGATGGACTGCAAACAAGCTCAAAGTGATCCACGCTACACCACGACCAAACAAGTGATAAATAAAAACAAATGCCAAGTAGCAAGTAATCAAATACAAGAACAAACTATTCAAATGAAAGGGGAGCGGCACCACCCCAAACATCTTTGCCACCACACTATTTATAAAATAGGTCGAGGCCCCGCCACGAAATGCATATGACCACTTAGTTATTTCCGGATTATTAAGAATTGTGGCATAGTCATCTGAGACAAAAGCTGCATTCATTCCATTGGCAAATACCGCCACAACAGCCACAGTTATCATTACCAAAAATATCCAATTTTCTTTGATTATTTTAATTATCTGCAAAGGCTCACCCCCAAATGCTGGACTCAAATTTACTCCCACCTTCAACTCAGAAAGCTTACGTATCTTTTTTAGCCTTTTTTGAGACATATATTCATTTATTCTATTAGATTTTTTAAACTTGTGGACAGTTTAATCTCACTATGACAAAGGCGCATGTTTTTTTCTTTGGGTCATAGTTTCCACTTAGGAGTATATCCTAAATATCTCTTTGCCTTTTCGTATGTAAAGTTCATGTTTACCACTTCACCAAGACCAAACAATCTAAGGCAAAATCGGGGGATTCTGATCTTTAGATAACTCTTTCCGCACCTCTTGGACATTTCTTCAAGATAATCACCAGTGGTAATACTTTCTCCAGATAATATATATTCTTCACCTAGTTTTCCTTTTTCCAGTGCCAGAATTATCCCCTCGGCTACATCACGAACCTCCACAAAATTCATAATCCGACCCCGATCCCCTACAGCCGCCATCAATCCACCAGGGATCCCACCTCCCACATTGTTCCATAGCCATTTTATTATTGGGTTAGTCGTCATAAACTGTTCTCTCCCAAAAATCTCATGGTCAATTACTGTACTTGGCATTACCGTGATTACTTTTCGTTTTGAGTTACGGGTTAACTTCAATGCCAGAAGTTTTGAACGAATATATTTATCAACTCCACCGCTTTTTTTAAGATCCCACTTTTCGTCCCTAGCATCTTTTCCGGTATCACTGTAAACCACTACGCTAGAAGCGAGCAGTAGTCGGCTAGTTTTTGGTGCTAATTTTAGTATTGTCTTTACACTATCTATATTTACGTCCTTAAATGTTTTCCAGGGAAGGCTACTATCCATTTCTACGGCCAAGTGGATTATCCCATAAGTATTGGTAAACAATTTATATAGAATTTTATTATCATTTATATCTCCTCGGATAATCTCCAGTTTCTCATCCATTTGCCAATGAAAACTTGATTCATTCCTCACAAATGCCCGAACAATACAACCTCTCTCCAAAAGCTTTTTAACCACCACTTTTCCGATCACTCCGGATGCTCCAGTTACTGCCACAATTCTTTTTTCCATTCCGTTATTTTAACTTAATTTTTTAAATCCATCACTTAATGTTCTATGGCACTGAGCACTAGAGTTCTATCTTTCAAAAGTTCTATAGCTCTAACGTTCTATCGTTCTAACATATATAATAGATTCGTGATGTCTCTACTCAAAGAAGTTCGTGCAGTCGTCAAATGGCGAGAGCTGTTGTGGCAGATGGTCAGCCGCGAGGTCATAGCCCGATACAAGCAGTCCATTCTCGGATATTTTTGGGTTATCCTAAACCCCCTAGCTCAGATGTTGGTCATGTCCTTTGCCTTCTCTATCATCATGCGCATTCCTACCAGCGCCTCATCCAATATCCCTTATTCAATTTTCCTATTTGTTGGTTTACTTCCCTGGACATTGTTTTCAAACTCTCTCAGTTCTTCCTGTGCCTCTTTGGTTGGATCGGCACCACTTATTACCAAAATCTATTTTCCTCGAACAATTTTAGTTATCGCCACTACTATTGCCAAAATAATTGACTTCTTATTTGCCCTGTCGATTCTTGTTTTCTACATGGTCGCATACCAAATACCAATATCATTCAATATACTTTGGGTAATTCCAATTTTTATTATCCAACAAATATTTACTTTGGGATTATCACTCTTCTTAGCAGCAGCAAACCTACTATATAGAGATATTCAATATCTTTTAACACTGATACTTACACTTTGGATGTACCTTACCCCTATTTTTTATCCTATAGATATTGTTCCAGAAAACTATCGATTTATTTTTCAGTTCAATCCTTTGACTGTAATAGTTAACGCTTATAGGCAAACTATCTTGGGTAATGGTGCTCCAAACTTTACAAGTTTATCTATTGCCTTTATTCTTTCGATTATTTCACTTTTAATAGGACTTTCATATTTCAAATCCAGGGAAAAAATATTTGCAGATAATATTTAGTCACGTCATTGCGAGCAAAGGAATGAGTGTGACAATCTTTGGACCTCTGCCCATTACTACACAAATCACTTTCCAAACAATATCCCATATTCGACATTACCTTCGTCAACTCTTATCTGTGCAATATCAATAGCATCACCAATATTATTCCCTTTCCCAAGTTTAGCAATCACTCTACCGTCACTTGCACAACGCTCCACAACAGTGAATCGCTTTCTAGATATGTAAATATAGTTATCTGTACTCATATTACTTTATTAAATTGACCACCAGTTTTACTAAAATATCTTTCTCTTTAGGTTCACTAGTGGCTATTAAGAGTGCCAACGCCACCAAAGCACGATCATTAATTTTCTTTTGGCCTACTGTATTCAACAATAATTTGTTTTGATTTAAGTAATATACAAACAACATTGAACCAATCCGTTTATTACCGTCAATAAACGGATGATCTTTAATTACCAAATAAAGCAGGTTCGCAGCTTTTTCCTCTATGCTTTTATATAAATACTTACCACCAAATGTCTGATCAATTGTTCCGATAACAGATTTCAACTTATCACCATTCATCTGACCAAAAAATTCCGTCAACTTACCCTCATAGTTCCGTTTGATGCTTTCGATGAATTTGATAGCCATTGTATACGACAGCTCAAATCCTGTCTTGTAGCTTAGTTCTCCTAGTGTCAGCTTACCCTCATCGTATTTTGTTAAAAGATATATAGAATTTGTGTAATCAGAAATCAGTTCCAACATCGAATCGATTTCACCTTTTAGCTGAGGAAGTTTGGACTTTGATGTAATCAAACCAACACTTTGCTTAAGCATCTCTAGTTGGTGATTCTGCTCAAGCAATCTTTTCTTGTTAACAACATATCCTTTTACTAAGTAATTTTTCAGTATCTTTGTAGCCCATATCCTAAACTTTGTACCTTGTACTGAATTAACCCTGTATCCCACAGAAATAACCACGTCTAGGTTATAAAAATTAGTCAAGTAGCTCTTTCCGTCACCAGCAGTTATCCGGTATTTCCGGATAACTGACTTTCTATCTAGTTCTTTGTCATCAAAAACTTTTAAAGTATGTTCATTTATGGTTCGAACATCCTTACCAAATAGTTCCGCCATTTGTTTCTGACTAAGCCAAACTGTTTTTCCATCAAAACTAACTCTGAGATCAATGTTTCCATTTGGTGATTTATATAACACAATTTTGTTTTTCATAACTAATACTAAACCGAAGAATACCCGAAGTCAATAAACCAAACCCGAATCCATACCGAACTTGTTAAGATGTTAAAATGTTATGAACAATAGATTTGCCACACAACACACGCTAAGTAACAACCCATGAAAAATCAAACAACAAATCCACATCCAAACACAGAACTTTGGAACGTTAGTTCTATGGATCTTTAGAATGAAATTTATAGACTTAAAAATCTGGGAAAAAAGTCATAAGCTGACGATTGAAATCTACAAACTCTGTAAAAAATTACCAAATACCGAAACGTTCGGAATAATATCACAGATTCAAAGATCGTCTTCATCGATCCCTGCCAACATTGCCGAAGGATTTGGAAGAAAAGGCAAGAAAGAGTTTATTCAATTTTTATACCAGGCGAAAGGATCACTTACCGAAACAGAATATTTTTTAATATTAATCAAAGATCTAAATTATGTTGATAATATTGGAATCGAGAAATTAATATTTGAATACGAAATATTAGCTAAAATGCTAAACTCCTTTATCACTCAACTCAAAGCAAAAAATGTCTAAAGATCTAAAGCCCCAACTCTCTAAAGCTCATGATCAAACGGTTATATCGTTTGATCATGTCACCAAAGATTTTTCCCGAAACAATCAAAAAACTTTCAAAGAATTCCTTCCCGCCCTTTTCTATGGTGAAAAAACAGTCGACAGATTCACGGTTTTTAGCGATATCTCTTTTGAGATCAAAAAAGGGGAGTGTGTTGGTATTATCGGTCCAAACGGAAGTGGCAAATCAACTATTCTCAAACTCATTGCCGGTGTCATGAGTCCCAATAAAGGCAAAGTCCGTGTCCACGGTAAAGTCTCCCCCCTTATCGAGCTAGGAGCCGGTATGCACCCCGAACTTACCGGCAGGGAGAATGTCTATCTCAATGGCGCAATTTTAGGACTTAGCGGTCAGCAGATTAACAATAATTTTCAAAGTATTTTAGACTTTTCCGAACTATCCGAATTTATCGACCAACCTGTCAAACACTATAGTTCCGGCATGTACATGCGACTTGCTTTTAGTATTGCCATCCACGTTGATCCCGAGATACTTATCGTCGACGAAATTCTCGCAGTAGGAGACTCTGCTTTTCAGGCAAAGTGTTTTGCCAAAATGGAAGAATTCAAGAAAAACGGTGTAACCATAATTTTTGTCTCCCACTCAATGGAACACATAAAATCTTTTTGCAGTCGAGCTATTTATCTTAATCAACACCAGATCCAGCATGATGGTCCCCCTGAAGCTGTCATATCTAAGTACTGCTAAAATAAACTATGTCACACGACCGGATACTTACAAATCAACTTGATCCCAAACAGGCAATCACCATCATTAGTAGACTAACCCAGACCATAAACAAGCAAAACAAACAGCTGTTAATGGAAATTAACAACATCCAGCTACAAATATCTTATTTCGAAAATAATATTAAACTAATAAAATCATCAAAATATTACCATTTTATAAACTTTATAAAATCAACCATTCTCAGTTAATGAAAAAGACGTTCACCCAGGTGTATTCTCAATACATTACTCAAAAGAAACTAAACGCTAGCCTCAAAAAAAAAATATGGCGTCTACGTACCCACCGCTTTATCGCTTGGAATGACTTTAACAAGCTAACCTCCGTCATATCATTCAGATTGTGGCAACAGTACAATCACTTCAAAAAGTATCTTGTAAAACCGGTTTTTCTATTCCCCTTTAAATCAATTTTCATCGTAGTTTACCTAGCCATCACCATCTGTCTATATTTTATATATAAGATATTCCACTTCTCATCCTCTTTTTTCTCAAAACCATTACCACTTTCATCACTCCAGGCCGAAATTGATGGTGTCAGTTTCATAATACCTACCTGGAACAAGGCAAAGATGGTTACCGACTGTGTCAAGAAACTGTCTTCTATTCTCGAAATAGAGTCGCCAAAAGTAAAAAAAGAAATCATTATCGTCAACAACGGTTCAGCCGATAATACAATCAAATCAATTACCTCGATCAATAGCTCAATTTCAATTAGATTAATCAATCTTCCCAAAAATGTCGGATTTGCCTCCGCCATTAATCTTGGAGTCATTGAATCCATGTACAACTATATCTATCTGATGAATAACGACATGATTCCCACCCCCACTTTTCTTTCGTCAATCATCAATTTTGCCCAAGCCAAAATTAACCAAGGCTCAAAATTCTTTGGCATATCATCTCAAATATTCTTTTTTGATAAGAACAAAAGACGGGAGGAATCGGGTAAAACATATATATATCCCTATTTTGGAATTATCCGCGCTGGTCACATCGTCAACTCCAGCAACCTCCAAGACCCCTCGCCCACTTGTTATCCCGGGGGTGGTTCATCACTTCTCAACAAGCATATTTTTCAAAAACTTGGCGGCTACAATTCCACTATTTACCGGCCTATGTATTGTGAAGATTTGGACCAGGGATTTCTAGCATGGCAATACGGTTTTCCTTCATATTTTGTTCCCCAGTCACACATCATCCACCATCATCGTTCTAGTTCCAAGAAGCTAACTACCGACCCATCACATTATTTGTTCAAAAACTTACTCACATTTAGCCTTAAAAACATTACCAGCTTCTCCCTCTTTCTAAAACATATTTTTTACTTTCCGATTTTATCCATAATAGACGATCATCATTTTAACTATCTACTTGGAGTGTTACCTATAATACCGTCAATTTATCTCTACAAAGTTCGCTCGCTAAAATACAAATACATGCATCAAGACACCAGTCTATTTGACTTTATAAAATTTGAAGTAAAAAATGATCAATTCTAAAAAAAACAAACTTTTTTTGGCGGGTGGGGTATTCCCTTTTCCCAAAAGTAGTGGAGGTGCCACCCGCTTTTACCACACCATAAAGAACTTAAGCAAATATTTTGATATTTACCTCTTACTTTTCAAACCAAGTTACTATCGTCTATCACCAGCCGATACCCGCTTTCTAAAAAAGCACACTCGATATTACGAAATCATTGTTACAACTGATCACCAATCCCAGGACTCATTTTTTTCCACTACCAAACCATATTGGTTTTCCCCTTGGTACCATCCCGACGCTCTGTTGGCTACTCGTCGGATCATATTCCAGAACAAAATTAAATTTGCTCAAATTGATACAACCCAAATAGCTTATCTCATCGACTCCATCCCCCGAACTGTTTTTTCGATATTCGTTGCTTACGATATCTGCACTACTTCATTTATCCGTCGCCTAGCCGAAGTCAAAAATCTGAAAACATATATAGTTCATTACATCCGCTACCTTGAAATATATTTTTATGAACAAAAATATTTAAAGTTGTTTAACAAAATTGTAGTTATGTCGCCTGTTGACAGAAAAGAAGTCCGTCGTCTTTTCGGTGTTACCAACAGTATAAGCGTCCCGAACGGTATAGAATCAATCAACTTCCTCAATAAATCAGTTGACCCATCTCCCCTCAAAATTGGCTTGCTCGGGTCATTCAGCCATCCTCCCAATCGTTTTGCTTTTTCTTACTTTTTGGAAAATATCGCTCCGCTTTTAAATAGACAGAAAATTAACTTTAATTTATATTTAGTCGGTAATAATTCCACCCCTGAGATACAGAGTATAGTCAACAATATCTATCCTCAGATTTATTCCAAAATACATAACCTAGGGTTTATAAAAAGTACCAAAAGTGTCTTTAAAGGATTTGATTGTCTTTTTGCCCCCATATTTTCAGGTTCCGGTACCCGAGTCAAAATTATTGAGGCCCTCAGTTTTGGTATACCAGTTATCACCAGTCCCATTGGTGCCGAAGGCATCAAAACGAGCAACCCGTTTTTGACAGTGGCACACACTCCCCAAGAATACGTCAATGCTACCAAAAAGCTTGCATCCATCAACGTTCCCTCAAACCTTATAAAGTTAAAAACATTTCTAAAGCCATTTCTTTGGTCAAGTATTTTTGACAAATACTATCAACAAGTCCACCACCACTTTAAATGAGACCGTTTCAAACCAACCCCATAATTACTTACTCAAAAAAAACATTTATGGGGTTGTGGGATTTTATATCTAATCATAAAAGAATAAAGTTTCTTTTCGCACCTTCAAACGACACCATGGTCTACTGGATGTATCCAATTTATAAGAATCTACCAAATAGTTCATTCATTGTTTTTCCAAAAATTAATGAAAATGCTGAAAAGGTATTGCAGGATCTAAAACTAGATTACTATAAATACGAGGTTGGCATCACCAAACAAATACGACCTCAGATTGTCATCGTCGGCAATGACTGGGGTTGGTCAGAGATGGATCTAATTAAAGAGTGTCATGAGACTAGGATTACCACTGTTGGGATCATGGAAGGACTGTGTAAAATCGAAGAAATAATTCCCTACAAAACAGTCGACTATTTTTTCTCACTTGGTGTTATTCCATCAAAAGACCTTCACTATTTAAAAAATAAAGTCAATACCGGTAATCCAAAATTCGACAAAATTAAAAAAACACCATTTCCAAAAACCCAACGAGTGTTGATAAACTCAAATTTTGCCTACGGTAACCAAAAAGATAAGAGTCACATCTGGATTGGTGATACTACAACAGTATGCAAAAAAAATTCAATCGATTTTTTAATTGCCAAGCACCCCCGAGATGAAGCTAAAATTAACAAAAGTTTGCCATCAGTTTTATCTAACGCCTCAAAAATTTCCAAGTTAATCCGTAACAGCACCATTGTAATATCCAGGAGCAGCACCATCATTTACGAAGCGATAAAGGCAGGCAGAATTGTAATTGTCTACAACCTCTTTAATGAAACAATTGGCCCACTCGAACATCAAAAAAACAGTCACCTATTTTTCAAAACAAATTCAAAAACTCAACTTAATAACACCTTAAAACATGTTCTCCACTCACTAAAAAACTACGATTACACCATAAATAATCAAGAATACAACCTATTTATTAAAAACCATCTAACTACAAAATCCTCATCTGCGAAGCTATGTGTAAAGTATTTAAAAAAAATACTACAAAAAAAACTTCTTCAGTCTGGTTAACGGAAATATTTTTGTGCTATATTTAATTATTCTCGGCACCCGTGATTCGCGAACAACACCACTGTCAACCAACTTTAACAAATTGGTCTTTAGACACAATCTGTCGTATTCTTTTTTTAGCTCACCTTTTTTATACAACACGTACCATGCCTTCCAGTGCCAACCAATGTTTGGATCGCCAAGAGGATTTTTCTCGTAGGAAGAGCCTCCATTTATCACTTTTTTTTCAAAATGAGCATACGATCTAATCGGAAAGTGGTGGATAAACAAATTTCTTAAAATCTGTTTTTCACTCATTTCAACATCTTTTACAAAATGATTACCATATGAAATTTTGCAAAACTTATTTGAAGTCACCACTTTAGGTGAGTATTCGTAGAGCAAAAACTTACTGCTTTTCATATCGTATAGACTATCGGGATATTTTAAAGGACAAGAAACAATGTATTTGAAATTGTCAAAATTAAAATCCAGAATCGTTTTTGTTGGTGGAGGAAGATAGTTAATTACATTAACATATCCAACACTATCTACTTGACCTATCAGTGTTTTTAAACTAGCATCCCTGCCTGCTGTCCACAACTCATCTGCATCAGAATGTATTAAATAGTCTGCACCATTTTCTATTTCAAGTTTTGCCATCCTACTTACCCACTTATCTTGCTCATAGGTATGTTTACTCTCAATTGTGTAGTCCAAATACTTCATCCTTTTATATTTTTCCAGAATCTCAACGGTTCCATCTACAGATCCGTTATCAGTTACTCTAATCCAATCAACACCCTGATTTAAATGATGACATATATTCGCCTCAAGGATATCCTCTTCATCCCGCACCAACAAAGTCATTACCAGTTTCATCTTCTCATTATATTACTAAATATTAACCTGATCCTTATATAAGTACTGTTTTTCATAAATCTGAAAACAGTTTTGACACAATTTCGGTGGAGTTCTATTTTCAATTTTACTCCTTAAATCATTATATTTTGAGTTAGTCCATATTTTCTCTAAACTAGATTCTAAAATATTTCCCATAACACTTTGGCTAGTCAAATCATAACAACAAGGGACGACATCTCCATTCCACCTAATTGTCAATGTACTAATAATGTGATCACAAAAATTTGCTATCAGCTTACTTTTTGTCTTGTTTCTTCCGGGATATTCAGGCCACATATATGAATAATATGACTTAATTTCTATTTCGTCAGTCCAATCAGCAAATTTTTCAAGTATATTATTAGGCGAATAAATAACCTTTAAGTCTGTATTCCGACTCGGGACTTGAATATTATGAATAACAACTTCAACCTTTGAACCGCATTCTTTCTTTCTCTTAAGCAATTTAATAATTTGATTTGAAATCTGCAAAAAATCACTACCTCTTCTTATATTATTATTTTCGACGACAGACGAGCCATCTAGTGAAAATTCAATTCGAGACAATGGTGATAATAATATTTTTTCGATGATTTCATCAGTCATCAACGAACCATTTGTATTTAATTTGACAAACTCAGAAATAGTTGCCACTTTATCTATCATGTAAAACAGATCTTTTGAAATTAATGGTTCTCCACCATGATAGAGTACAGCCGACTTAAATCTATAAATATTTATTTTGCTAAAGACCAAATCGAAAATTTGTCTCGACATAATACCTGCGCTTTTATTTAAACCAATTCCCACAGTACAATGCTGGCAACGAAAGTTACATAATCCGCTTGGTTCTATTCTTATAACTATTGGCAGTATAAATTTTTTTTTCATCTTAGATGCAAAACGTGTGTATACGCTATTCCGTGACCATAATTATCACCCACAAGACCCAATCCTTTAGTTGACCTTATTATCTTAAAACCGGATTTTTTTATTTTATCTACAAGTTTTTTCGGGGTCAAACTAACAGGATGCATTGGATTAGTTTCCTTATGAATGTCGACCGATAGTAAAAATTCACCATCATCCTGCAAATACTTGTAGCAATTTTCCAAAACCTTATCTACATCAAACATATGGTCAAATACATTAATACACATAATAAATTTAACTGCACCTTCCAACTCTTTTATTGTCTTCTCAGCTGGTGCTGAAAATACTTTATAAGCATCATTCAAGTCATTCCAGGGTACAGTCTTAATAAAATCACTTCCCAGTGGTTCAATTCCTACAATCAAGGCATCGGTAAAAAACTTACTACGTAATTTTGAACCACATCCCAAGTCTATTATTACCTGGCCTTTAAACATTGTTCTTTTGTACCCAAAACCTTCCATTAACTTTATTGTTTGTTCCATAAAACCTGCTGTATTCCGCCATTCATTCGTTTGATGAAAGATCAGTTCTCCCGGCTGAGCCTCCTTTTTCCAAGCTGTTTTTGCGATATTTTTCATAAATAATTCTACAACATCTGTTACTTTATACACAAATACAAGACAGTATCGGCATATAAAGTCGGGCTTTGAAAATACCATGCCGCCGGATTTATTTTTACCTGGTCACAGTTTCGATTTTTGGTCCAATAAATTGATTTTAAATTCAACCATTGTGTGTTGCCTATCACCAAAATCTCACTTTCCTCGTCAACCTTTTTTAACAATGATTTAAAATCATCCGAAATCTGATTACTATTTGTCAGTTCATTGTATTTAGCTGTGTCAACCGCTTGAACTACCGATGCTCCATTCACGCTAGCCAGATAAGCCAAAAATGACTCCTGCCCACGATAGGCAATAATCACCGTTCTCTTTTTATCCAATATCGATTTATAGCTATTTTCGATATCCTCCAACCTATCTTTACCAATTAATCGCCAACCATCAACATAATGTTTTATGAAGTAAGGCCTGTCGGCCGAACTCTTCAACCACTGTAAGTCGGGTCTCCATCCAAAATCAGTCGACACCGAATTAAAACACAAACCCACAAATATCAGCAACCACCACCAATATTTTTTAAACTTAAAATCATATTTAACTTTAAGTTCATTTATCAGGTACAACCAGTAGACAGCCACAAAAGTCAACAAATATCGTGAATATCCCATCAATACCGACCATAATAAATAACTAAAAACGAAAATGGCATATTTCCATTTTCGTTTTACCAACAACATCCACCACGACCACAAATAGGGGACTGCCCAAAAACTGGCAAAAAAGTACTTGGCATTATCATTTACCAAACCTTCTCCATATCTTAACGTAAACTGCCCAACAATCGGCCACAACAAAACTTCCCACCAGTTTTGAGGTCCCCATCTTGCATCCTTAAAACTCGTCAAAGAGTAAAGTGGGGACTTAAAAAAACCGTTGTACAAAAACGAAATCGGGTTACCGGTATTAATATATGATGCTCCAAAAAAGATAAATATCGGTATCAAAAACAAAAACACCCAAATCCATTTAATATCTTTTTTCTTTTGCCAAACCAAATACAAAAACAATGGCATCAAGACTATTCCTGCCGATTGTTTAATAATCATGGACAACAAACCGACAATCACCCCCAAAGTTCGATTTCCTTTATTAGTCGCCAACTGATAAAACATCTCTACTCCCAGCACCAACGTCAAAAAATCTACCATGAACGTCGTGTGTGTCGCCATCAAGTGGGGTACAAAAAAGACGTATAAAAATATTAAATCCCAAGCAATTTTTTTATTTTTATTTTTTTCAACATGCTTTAATCTCAAATTTATGGATATGTACCATCCAATCAACAAAATACCATTAACCAACAAACTCAAACGAAAACCCAAGATATTCAATAAAAATGGATATATCAGCTGAGCTACAGGATAAACATATGAACCGTAATCCAGAGGTAAAAAATTTGTCGCCTGCCATAGGTTTTTCGCATATCCACCGACCTCCAAATGGAACGCAAAATCGTCGTAGACTGGATAATAAATCGGAAAACGGCTCAATAACACTATCCACAATGGCACTGTCCACCAAAGGTCAATTAATCTAATTCTTTTGTACTTGTCAATGCCACATTTCCTTAAAACTCTCCACAAAATTAACCACAATAACACCAAACTCCAGTTAAAAATATCTTTATCAATATCCGGGAAAACCGAAGCCATAGCCAAACCTACAACCCCAGACATCAAAAAACTGATATATATAGATCTCATCACAACTTGACTTCATGATATCATCACATCAAATGCTTTTCAGTTCAAATATATTTTTATTTGTTTTTCTGCCCTTAGTCTTAATCTCATACTACTGTCTTCAAAAAATAGTCAAGCTGCCAATTATTTTTCTAAATCTTTTTCTAGTTTTTTGCAGTCTTTCTTTCTTTTATTGGGGAAGTGGTAAGTTCATCATCGTTTTCTTTGGCTCAATAATATTCAACTTTATCTTTGGCCAACTAATTGGGAAATTGAATGCACTCAAGAAAAGCCTCCTTGCAACTGCCATAATTATCAACCTGTCTCTTCTCGTGTATTTCAAGTATTTCAGCTTTTTCTACCAGCAATCATCTATTATTTTCGATTTAAACTTACCTCAAATTAATCCTATTTTTCTTCCCATCGGCATTTCCTTTTATACTTTTATGGCCATTTCCTACCTCGTTGATATCTATCAACAAAAGCAAAAACCAGCCAACATCATTAATTTTGCACTTTATATCAGCTTATTTCCCCACCTTGTCGCCGGCCCCATTGTTCGTTATCAAGAAATTGCCGACAAAATCAAAAAAAGACAACCAAACATCGACCAATTTTTCGATGGACTCTGGCGATTTTCGATAGGTTTGGGAAAAAAAGTTATCATTGCCAACTCAGTTGGACAGCTGGCCGATAAAGTTTTTTCTCTTCCACAAAACGAAATTGGCTCTGTATTAGCCATCCTGGGAATTCTTGCTTATACAATCCAAATATATTTTGATTTTTCCGGCTATTCCGATATGGCAATTGGTTTGGCATCTTTTTTTGGTTTTAGCTTTCCAGAAAATTTTAATAACCCATATCAGGCTACCTCAATCACCGATTTTTGGCGTCGCTGGCACATGTCTCTTTCGCGATTTTTCCGCGATTATCTTTACATTCCCCTTGGTGGCAGTCGCCTAGGATCAATCAGGACCTATTTCAATTTACTAATTGTATTCATACTCTGCGGTCTCTGGCACGGTGCTGCCTGGACCTTTGTAGTTTGGGGCTTATATCACGGTCTATTACTGGCTATCGAACGAATTGCTAAAAACAAATTTGGATTTGTGCCTAGTGGTAAGATATTTCAGTTAATAACTTTCTTACTCGTTTCGTTGGGTTGGATAATTTTCCGCTCGCCCAATTTTTCCTTTGCCATTTCATATATCAATAATATATTTGCATTCTCTACCGCCCTACCCCAATTTTATACCCTCCGATATTTTGTTCCCAACAACATCGCCTTCTTTTTAGTACTGGGATTAGTCTTTTCTTTTGTTCCTCTTTCCAAACCAAAAAATACAATTGTTTGCGGGTTAATTGCAATATTTATATTAATTACCTCTTTGGCTTTTCTTTCCAAGACCTCATTTACCCCATTTATTTATTTTCAATTTTAATGTCATCCGTCATGTTTTGGCATAATTTAAAATTAATTCTAATATCTACATTAATTGGGAGTGTTTCTGTTTTTATCTTTCGTAAAAAAATTAATCAAAAAGTCTTATTCATCGCTATCTTTTTGTTACTGCTGGTTTTTCCACATATTCAGACTAAAACTAATATAATTAGATATCGACCATTAGAGGAAAACAGGAAAAAACTGACTATTCCTCCAGGTAACTTTATTACCGAAATATATAACAATCAAAAAATTTATACCCTTGCTTACGAAAAATATTTTAATGACAACTACGGTTTACGCGACCTATTTATCCGTCTCAAAAACCAAATTGACTATTCTCTCTTTGGAGTTTCCGATGAAGTATTATTGGGCAAAGATAACTGGCTATTTTACAAAAGCGTTGTCGAACGTGAAGAAATCCTGCTAGAACAACAAAGCGATGTTGATTTTCAAAATATCCAAGACAAGATCTTGGCATTAAACAAGTATTTCCAAGATCGAGGCATCCTGCTTGTCATGATGCCAGTCCCTATGAAGAATTCGGTCTATCCCGAGTATTACATCAATCCCACCACTCGTCGACCCACCGTCACTAAGTTCGACAAGTTTATGACCTACCTCAAATCTCATCCGAAGATAAATACCATCGATGTTCCGGAAATTCTGTCAAAAAATAAGAACCAATACCAATTATTCTACAAAACAGATTTCCATTGGAACGATACTGCTGCCTATTTGATCTCTCAGGAGACCATCAAATCAATTAATAAGTGGACAAATAACTCGACACCATGGATGTATCAATTGAACACTCGGGTTGACACCAATTTTGTCGGCGGTCAAACCAATTACCTAGCCACCTTGACATCCCCCAAAGAGGATGCCGTTCATGTAGCCAACTCTCCCAAAGGCTCAGTTCCAGATCCCGCCACCCCTAAGCCTTTTCTCTACTATTTTAAGTCACCTGTTACTAATCAAAAACTATTACCAAAGACCTTGTTTATCGGTAATTCCTACTTTCTCAACTTTCTCAACACCGGCATTATTGACCACTTTTCTGAGACTCTGATGATTCATAGCAACGACATGGCCAAAATCCCCTCAGCAGTACCCAAAGATGTCAAAATAGTTATCTGGCAACTAATCGAAGTTGATCTCCTCAAAGGATTTCTGTTCAAATAAATGAAAATATCAAAATTTGAGATACTAACTATTTCTCTGCTATTTCTAATTACTTTTATTTTTCTTGCCAAAGCACTAAGTATTAATTGGTACAATGGTATGGGTGATAATGCCACATATGCCGATATTACCCAGACCATAGCCAAAACTGGCAAAACCCAAAGCCAAGTACTCTCCACCACCATCGACTATATATTTAACCAAAAACTAGTTACTATCACTCCAGCTGAAATTATCAACTTAAAGCTAGAAACACACCTGTACAATCAAAACATTTTTAGATTTCATTTTACTCCGATCCAATACTTGTTTGCTTTACTATCAAAAATATTTCCCCTTCATATCTTATGGGAAAGCCTAACCGCCCTTTTTTATTTATCACTACTATTTTTAACATATTTCTTGCTAAGAACAAAACAAATACCTATAGTTAGTGCCCTCATTTTAATCATTTTTATTTCTTTACATCCTGCCTGGAACATATCTATCTTTGGTCAAATATATGTTGATAAAGTATTCTTATTGACAGCCACCATATTGCTATTTGCTCTAAGTCAAAAAAAACAATCCTTACTGCTCATCACAGTATCCAGTCTAATTTCAGCTCTGATAATTGAAAAAACCGCTATTATCACCGGCATTCTTCTGATCTCATATTCACGATTATTTTGGAACCGGAAAAATACATCCTCTCAATTCAAAATATTTTTGTTGGGCTCAATTATCGGATTATATGGTTTTGTTATTGTCAGATTTTTTCTTGACAATAGTTACTACTCATCGTTTTTATCTTTGTCCTCCATCACTGGATTTGCTGACTATCTTTCTACTTACCCCAACGCCTATCAAAATCTTGTAACATTTTTGTTGATCAACGCTCCGTTTTTATTATTAGGATTTTTTGAATGGCGTGCTCTATTAATTGCCATTTTAATGATAATCCCCAACATCTTTGGCAATTTAGGTGGAGCCGAAAAAGTCGGCTGGGTAACCCACTATCACCTCATTTACTTTCCATTTCTCGTTTGGGCAGGAGTATTGGGCTACATCAATCTCCAAAAAAAATGGCTAAACAAATTTGGTAGATTGCTGTTAAACATAATTCTGATATCAACAACTATCATTTATGGCAATGTTTATAACCTAAAAACGTTTAAATTAAACCAAGATTCAATTACTAAAACAGTTTATAGTTCTTGGCCAATGACAACCAGGACCATTTTAAGAGATTCAATTAATCCCCAGGGTAAATATCAACAACAAAAGCAACTCGAAAAATTTATTGCTGACAATATTCCTCTAAACTCAAAAGTTTCGGTTCCCGAAAACTTAATGATATATCTTTTTCAAAAAAATAGAGTTTATTACTACCCACTTGGCATTGATGATGCCGACTATGCGGTGCTTCATGTTAACAAAAACGTTTCTCCATTTACATACTACGGAATATATACATTTATTGGCTCAGATAATAACACCAAAATCGACAATATTCTTTTTGATAGAATGGTTAAACTCAAATATGACTTTAATCAATCCCTAATTTATAATGATGTTGCCATTATTAAACGAATCAAATAAATAATATATGAAATACACTGGCGATAACGTGCTTGATACTATGGCCAATTGCGCTATAAACAGAAACAATTCGATTTATAACTTAATTGTCAAATATTTTAATATAAATAATTTATCAAAGCCAAAATCAATTCTCGAATTTGGCGCCGGTAGAGGCGAATTTATTAACCGATTTCTAAAATTTAAAAACCTGACTACTTTTGCCACCGAACTTGACAAATCATATCTAAAACTACTTCAACAAAAACACAAATCCTATATCGACTTAATACAGATAACCCAAAAAATAGACTATATTTTTGCCAATGATGTGCTAGAACACAACAAAAACGATACTGAAATTTTAATACAAATGTTTCAAAAATTAACAACTGGTGGACGACTCTTTATTTATGTTCCAGCCCGACCTGAACTATATTCGATATTTGATAAAAACATTGGACATTATCGTCGTTACACTATCAAGGACTTAAGATCAAAAGCAATAAAAGCTGGTTTTACTATCCAAAAAATACAATATCATGACTTTTTGGGTTATTTTGCCGCAGTTTTTAACAAGTTTACTTCAAACGGTGAATTAAATCCCAGTGCGGTTCATTTTTATGACAAACAACTTTTCCCCATATCTCAGTTTATCGAAAAACTTTTCCCAGTTCCAATTGGTAAGAGCATTATGATGGTAGCTATCAAAAAATGAAAAAAATATATAAAAGAATAAGTATTGTTATTCCCGCTTATAACGAAAGCAAAATTATCCTTGATTCTGCAACAAAAGTAGTTAAAGAAATTGTCGAAATTCAGAAGGAATCATTAGTTGATAGTTATGAAATAATTTTTGTTAACGATGGCAGTGAAGACAATACTTGGAGTAGTATACAAAAACTCCACCAACAAAATCCCAATATTCTAGGTATTAGCTTATCGCGAAATTTCGGACTGCAAATAGCCCTTACTGCAGGATTAAATAAAGCAAAAGGGGACTACACTGTCATGCTCGAATGTGACCTTCAAGAACCTCCAAAACTAATCAAAAAAATGTTAATTCAGTTAGTTAAAACCAACAGTGACGTTGTTTATGGTCGCCGTACCAGTCGTTCAGAATCACTACCCAAACAACTTATATTCAAACTTTTTCATTATGTTTATCACCACTTGAGTAAAAACGGACCACCGCAAAATGTAGGTACCTTTTCAATTATGAATCGGCGTGCTCTAAACGCCATTCTTTCCTTCAAGGAAAAAAACAAGTATCTTCCGGGTCTCAGACATCTTATCGGCTACAAACAATCTTTTATCGACTACAAACGCCTCGATCGACACGATGGTCCACCTAAAATGACCACCTCAAAGCTTCTTGAACTAGCTTTTAACGCTGTTTTTTCATTTACTGATCTACCACTAAAAATCTGTTTTTATTTAGGAATAGCCGGAACTGTTTTTTCAATATTGATCGGATTATACGCTCTAGTCACTAGACTACTAAACTACCATGTCACTGTCGGCTGGAGCTCAACTCTCCTTAGCATTTATTTTTTTGGCAGTATCCAACTAATATTTTTGGGAGTTATTGGCCAATATATCTACAAAATTTATACCGAAGTCCAAAACCGACCAAGCTATTTTATATCTGACGAAATTAATTAATTTCGACTTTAAGAAAAAACCCCTCCCTTTTCATATATTAGTCATATCTCATCAAAGTTAGTATTTATTATCTCAATTTTTATATGTTCTGTTGCATAACGGTAAACCATCAAATGTCCCATACCAACATACCAAACATCTGTTCTGTTTTTAACATAATCCAGGTGGAGAGGAAAATCACCATCAGCTCTCCATGAAACATTTTGTGGATGAAGCCCAAGGTGATATATCTTTCCGGCAGCATGGTCGCTGTCAAACTGGGCGTTCATCGTTGCCAGACTCACCGATTCTGCAAATGCGTATCGATCCCAATGCTCGTATAATCCACTTATCTCATCCCAAACAGGAAAAATACCTTCATAAACATAAGTCCCAAAACCTGCGACGTTGGTTAAATATTTATATTCTCCAACTTTTGCCTGCATTACCTCGCTGTATTTACTAAGAGGAGTAATCCATGCAAAAAGATATTCTTTCGAGCCTTTTTTATTCAGTGGTGGCATCGTAAGGTTATCCAATATCGTCTGCCTTGATTCACCAACATTAAAATCGTCGGACATAGGTAAGTGTGACATAGAGTGTGAAGCTGGTTCAATATATCCGTTATCGATTTTCGACTGAATATTTTCCCAAGTCTCGGCTGTAAAATCTCCCATGTGAAAAAATCCCGCGGTAACCCAAACACCCTTAGAGGCAAAAGTATCACTGGCCGTCTCAAAGTCAGACAATTGGACCACTCCGCAGTCGTCCATCGTAAAAACAGCTGCAGAAACCCGATTGTCATAATATTGAGTGAAATTCAAAAAGGTCACACCAGTCAACCCGTCTCCATTATTTCTGATAAATTTAACATAAAAAGAGTCGGACGTTTGGGGAAAAAGAATTGAAACATAGGCATATCCAAGTGTATAATCAAATCTGACAGCTTCAATACCATTAAAGATATCCGGCGAAGTTTTTTCTGTAAGTTGTATATAAGAGCCTCCGGGACTATCTTTCTTCCAAACCTGAATACCACTCGACGAAAGGGGAATTTGGAATTTGTAGGTAAGTGGATAAGTAAGTCCATAGTCAAATCTGGCTGTAGCATCAGCAACAATTCTAAATGTGGAGCCACGACTTATTAAAGAAGTTCGTTTATTGAAAAAAAAATAATAAAAGCCGAGAGAAAACATAGTCAACAATATCAAAATCAAGAAAATATACCCGAATAATTTTCTCCCTTGCTTCAAGATAATTATGTAATTTGATAAACTAACAACTCCAAAAAATCTAATTACATTTCCTAAATATAACAAACAACTAATAAATTATAACTTTAGACTTAAAGCAAATTTAACTTGATTGATTCATTTCCTTTTCCCTAATCTTAACTTTCCTCGCTGGCACTCCAACCACAACACTGTATGGCTCGGTTGATTTGGTTACTACCGCTCCTGCCCCCACCACTGTTCCCTCCGCTAGTGTTACCCCAGGCATGATCACTGCATTTGCCCCAATCCAGACACCATCTTCGATCACAATCTTCTTTGGCTCAATTGGTTGGAGTGTCACTGGAATTCTTCCATTAGAATATTGGTGCTCTCCACTTGAAATAACAATATTTGGACCAAGCAAGACGTCATTTCCAATTTCCACACCACCAATCGCATTAATATAGGTGTTTGAATTTACAGCAAAGTTTTTTCCACAACGCAACCGTTTACAATACACAAAAAATACGTTTGGTTGCACTATACAAAAAGATTCCAACTTACCAAACATTAATTTGTATAAACCAAACCGCAGTCCATAGCCAACTATCCCCGGCAAACCCCGAACCAACCACAATAGGTAACTTTCCAATTCCATGGTGACCAACCCCATAATTCCATAGCTTTTAATCTTTGCCAGAAAATATTTTTGATCAGTCATGAAGTCTAAATACCTACAAAATGTACACCAGAACCATCCATAACCTTTCGGACATTATCTGATATCAATCGTAGGGGAGTATAGACCATCAATCCCTCTGGAAGTTTGGAAAACCCACTCAAAAAGCTCAGCATTCTTTCTGGGTTATTACTAATTAAGCCCGGCACAAATCCATATTTCTTGCTTAAATAGAAAAAGTTTAGTAAGACACTTTTATTACCAAAAGCCAATGCCATATCTACCATCTGATAGTGGAACACAAAATGGTTTGTTTTTTCTTTCTCCAACTGTTTCAATATTTCTAGTTCACACAATACCTTTACCCCAGCTGCAAAGTTCATCTTCAAGATACTCACGGCAAAAGGTAAATTGTTTAGTCCAAACCGAATAATGTTTAGGGGATTCAATGACAATGTTCTTTTCACAATCAACATGATTTGCGAACTGCTAGTCATCTGGCGGGCAATTGCCGCCACATTTGGCACAATATAAGGATTTATAATCGACGTATTACCAGACTCAAAGTCAACGTATTTATACTTTTGGATAACATTGCTATTTTCAGTAATCATATTTTAATTTTGACTAACTTTATAACTTTCATGAATCATTGCCTCCGTACCTATAACCCACTTCAGGTTGTTTGCCACAACCTTTGTCTTAGTATCTTTCACATCTCTTATTGAATTTATAAAGAGATAGTCCTCCGTTGAGTACGCCTCGCCGCTAGCATCAGGATTTAACTCAAACATCCCCGGAACAACAGCCGGAAGATCCTTTTCTAAATAAGTCACTGACTTACCATTAGAAGTTATCGTTAAGGATTTCCCGTCACTAGTCACCATGGCTTTCTCAAATTGAATTTCAAAAAGCATTTTGGGGATATCCACTCCTTTTACAGACCAAGATAAAAACATTTCGCCTACATATTCACCATAATCAAGGGTCAAGTTTGCCTCGTCATCTATAGTGGTCGAAAAAATCTTATCTATTTTTCCACTAATTGACTTTGGAACACCTAAAAGAAATGATGTCACACTGAATAAATGTGGACCGGGATTCATCAACACCCCACCACCAGACTTTGATCTGTTAAACATCCAACCTTTTTTTACTCCAAATACTTCACCATGCTCATAACTCGCTTTAAAAGATTTAATTTTCCCATAACTTTTCTTGTCGATTATTCGCTTAAACTCATTAATAGATCGTTTAAATAATAATGTATATCCGACAAAAACTTTACCTGAATATTTTGATTCCAAAACTTTTAACTTATCTAGTTCAATAGAATTCATAGCTAACGGTTTTTCCACAAACACTGACAAACCCTTTTTTAGACATTTTTTAAGCAAATTTAGATGTGTGAAAGTTGGTGTCAATATAAAAACACCATCTAGTTTTTCACTATCCAGTGCAGTATCTAAATTATCATAAAAATTACCACTTACTCCCATACTCTTTATAACTGGCCACGACTTCGTGTTGCTGTCGACCAATGCGGCAATTCTCACTCCCTTTATTGCACTTAAGGCAGCCAAATGCATCATTCCCATTTTTCCCAGTCCTACCACTCCTATTTTAATATCATCACTCGAAAATACTTTTTTAAGTCCATCGTCAAAATTCATCGGTACAAGTTTATATTTTTTTACTATTGCCGATGCGTCACAATTCGTTGGCTGGGTTGAACCAAGAACATTATCAACATAAAAAGGTGGTGTCTTCATCCCCAACAGTTTAAAAAAATTTCCCGCCATCAACCCTATCCACACCGGAATATGTAACAGGGGATTCTTCCTTCCCAAATAACCCAATATTTTTGTATACAACTGGTTGTAACTAACGCCCTCAAGACAACCAATGTCATAAACCACTTTGTTTGCCGCTCTGTCATTAACCACCAACTCCAAATACTTGCTCAAATCGTCAACATGAACTGGGTTTACCAAAATCTCACCATTACCAAACACTGGAATAAAAGGCAACATATTAACCATTCCCTTAATTTTGTTAAACAAGCCCTTATCACCCCCACCATACACCAAACTCGGCTTCAGTATTACCCACTCAAGTTTTGATTGACTTACGATCTCGTCACTTTCTCCTTTGGTGATCGAATAGACACCCTTGTTTTTAATTTTTGTCGCCTGACTACTTATTTGTATAAATTTACTAACTTTTTTTGACTCGCATATTTCAACAAACTTTTTTGTCCCATCCACATTAACAAGTCGACTTAATTTTGGATCGTAGGGATTGGCAGCCAGATTTATAACGGTCGCCCCAACAGGGACAATCTTTTGAAGCGATCTTGAGTCTTGCAAGTCTCCCCAAACTACATTTACATTTTGACTCAACTCGAATCCAGGTATCACCCCAAATCGCACCATGGCATATATTTCATAACCTTGCCTCGCCAAATAATTTACCAAGTGCTGACCAATAAAACCATTGGCTCCTGTAATAAAGATTTTCATTTTTGTCCTATAAAAAATATTAGTTAATTTATATAACGACTCATTGTATCAATTTTTACGTCTTACAAATCATAGTCAATATTTATAGGTTTATCAAAGAGCTTTTATTCCTCCATCTCCAATAGGGGATTAGTAGCAAAACCTTAATACCATCCACAGGTGTAAAACAGTCTCTTTTCCTCTCTTTTTTCTTTGCGTAAATTGTTTCAACCACAATTTTTCGATAGTTCAAGCCATATTTCCACATATTACAAATCATCTCAGTCTCCACTCCATACCTGTGACTTGTCCAGACTACTTTACTATATGCTCTCTTAGTCATAGCCCGATATCCACACAACATGTCCTCAATTGTCTGACCATATAGAATTGCCAAAACGACTCTTATCATCCAATTTCCAAACTTCCTAATCATTGTCATCTGCCCCTTATTTATCCGAACCCCAATTACTACTTCATCGCCACTTTTAAGTGAGTCAACGAACTTGGAAATAAGTTTTGGATCATGTTGTCCATCAGCATCTATAAATATCACCGCCTCTGCTCCATTCTTCCAGGCTACCTTTGCGCCTGTTTTCATGGCCATTCCCTTCCCTTGATTAATATCGTGTTTAACTAAAGTTACTCGCTTGTTTTTATCAAAAGCATCTTTCAAGAGTATGTCACATCCATCACTCGAACCATCATCCACTACGACCACTTTATTCTTGGAGTTAGCCAACACCGACATTACAGTTGACACTACTCGACTTTTTTCATTATAAACAGGAATAACTACAAAAATATCCATAGACTACTTATATCACAATCAGCCATTTGTACTAAAATAGCTTGTGTTAAAAAATATCCACCTGGTCGGCATTGTCATCCTCGCTGGACTTTTTATCTTTCTTCGATTTTACAGCCTCAACAATTCTTTTTTCTTCCTCAATGATATGGGGCGCGACATGCTCGTACTCCAAAAATGGCACGATACAGGTAAACCACCACTTCTGGGGCCCCAAACCAGTGTCATGCCATTTAACCAAAGTGCAGTGTACTTCTACCTTCTCTACCCGGGATTTTTATTATCCGGCGGACATCCCATCTCCTCTGTTTACACCTCAGCCGTATTTTACTTATCATTTCTCTTAGCTGGCTACTATTTTCTTCATAAAGACAAACGACTACTCTCTACATTTCTGATTTCATTCTTATTACTTTCAATCCACCCCCAATACATCTTGCAAGGTCGATTTGTTTGGAACCCATCCTTTGTCACTCCCTTAGTGATTACTTCCGTTTTTGCATTTTATTTATTAATCCAAAAGTTCACGTTAAAAAAGTTGCTAGTATTCTCTTCTAGTACTGCACTAGCCATATCAATTTCCTATTCTGTCACTCCATTACTTCTCTGTTTTTTTATCCTTTGGTTAATTATTGACCGTCAGCATTTTCTAAAATATTTTATATTCCTAATTGGATCGCTAATCGTATTAAATTTACCCACCATTTTCTTTGAGATAAGACACAACTTTCTCCTCACCACTTCAATGTTTACCAAAAGTCCACCTACAATTAGCGATGTTGTATTACAGCAAAGATATTACGATTTAGCTCGTTTCGTATTCCCTACAAATAGCCAAAATTTGAGTACTTTTCTTTTGATTTTGTCTATCTTGACCTGTCTATACCTAGTAATCAAACACCGAAAAAATACCCATTCTCTCGTGTTTATATCCTCAACCCTTTATCTTCTAAATGCCCTAATTACCATGGTCTTTCCCTTCCCGATTCACTCTCACTACATTTTTGGATTCACATCACTAATATTTCTGGTAATTAGCACACTCCCGACGATTACTTCTGCTCTCATCGTATTTTTATTTTTATATAACTATCTTCAACCAGCCCAACTTGAAACTTATTTTCAACCAGCACCTCGTACCTACAGTCAAATGGTCTCTTGCTATACCAGCTATTGCCACCAATTCAAAGAACCAACATTTGTCAGTGTTCAATCGGGAATTCTCCCATTTCACAATGGCCCAGATCACCGTTATGCACTTTCCCGATCTGGTTGCAAAATCCTCGACATCGAAACCCAAAATGGAGCCAGCAAATACATGTCAGTCATCGTCGAGTCAAGCAACTTTGATACTAAAACCAACTATTACGAACTTGATTTATTTGGCAAACACAAAGAAATAAATAGACTTAACTGTCAACCAAATCTCGAAGTAGTTACTCTCGAAAAAATTTAATATTCCTAATACCTTATATTCTGCTTCCGCTATTACCCAGAATTACTTGACACTTATAGTCGTGCCACAGCCATCTACCTACATCACTCTGATCATTGGCATCGTTTGCCAATACTCTTTTAAGGTTCTTCAATAGAAGTTCTTTTGATTTTGTATTTGATTCCTCTGCTGTGTGACCTTTCAATAACGACAGTACTATTTGATTTGACGGTCCCAGAAATAGTGCCGCCACTGGATCCATCCATGATCGGGTAAAGTAAAACCTTGAAGTCTTGATAATATAATCATCAACATATCCAATAAATGCACCCACCCCTTCGGTTACCAAACGCTTCCCCAACTCCGAACCACAGCGACAACTCCTGGCAACAAACACTCTTGAATCAATCCTAAACCAGTTTGAGCTTATATCCAATAAAACTTCTTTATCGTGACCTGTTACCAAACCATAATCCCCATGTCCATTCACCCAGATTAAACCTGGCTTCTCCCTTTCTATGTAACTTTTAAAATTTTTTCGATTTGCTTTCTTTTCTGCTAGATCAATTATCTGGAATGATTTTTTCTTGGCCACATCAATCACTTCTCTTGACCAGTAGTACAGGTAATTCAAGCCGTTGTCATCATTCGGTCTAGTCACCAGAATCATACAGTCTCAAGAATTTTATATATTTCTCCATTCACCAAATCACGCATAAAATCAGATTGAATCGTCACGATTTTTTTTCCTATCTCAGTTTCATTCTTAACATTTATTACCAAATCCTCTTTATTCAACGGAGCCTCACCACCAATAACCAACTCATAATCATCGTCATACGCCATGATCTTAGCCAGAACAATATTTTTTAAATCAGGATCTATTTTATTTTTCATCTATCTTTAAAAAACCCAATCTATCTAATATTTCTAGTCCCAGCATACCAACTTTCGTTTCACTCTCCACTTCCAGTTTCAAAACATTCCAACTAATCGGCTGACCATCAACTACCACAGCCACCTCGTTCCTAACCGGTATGGGTAAGTTAGCAAAAGTACGGAAAAATCGTGTCTTCAGTGACATTAACAAGATTATAACTCTTTTTTGCTTTTTTCCCACTCCCGACTCCAGCAGTCCCAAAGATTTCTTCAATCATTTATCAATCGTTGCGTCGGTGATAAGATGTCGATTATTTCTTTACAAATATTAATAGCCCGCCGATCAAACTATTTATAACCGCCAGCACACCACCAAAGGTTGATACAAGCAGTACCTTTTCCGGAGCATACCCAAGCGGTACCAGGAAAAACAAAAACAAGTTTTCTCGAGCACCGAAGCCAGCCACCGATATTGGCAACAACAATATTAGCGATATCACCGGAATAAATATATATACCTGCAACAGGCTAATTCCTGCCCCAAAAACATTGCTATAAAACCACATCGGCATCATCCAAATTGGCTCTGCCAACAGCGACAATAAAAAGCAATGCAAAATTCTCCGGCGATTACCTTTCTTTAAAATATCCATTACTTGAATGCCTCGTCGAATCAGTTCAAATTTCGGCAAATACCTCTTTGCAAAATTTTCAAAATCAAAGTAAAAAACTACTACCAAAAATAAAATAGTTCCGACAAACAACCCACCAAATACCAGTAATAATATCGGCGGGAACACATAACCCAAAGATTTTCCCAATAGTAGCGCTCCAAATCCCACAATCACAAAAGCCATCAGTCCGATAATCCGATCTATCAGCACCGATGCCGCAATTTTTGATTTTGACAAATCAGGGTACTTACCCAAAAGCGGCACCCATTTAATTGCATCAGCCGCCAGACCAGTTGGGAAAAATAGTCCATAAAATCCACCCAAATATGCTGCTCTCGTAAAATTCCAGTAATCTCTCCAACTAGTCTTGTCAAACAACAACCAACTCCATCTAATCCCACCGATCAATGTAGTCATTACAAAGTACACAACCATCACCACCACAAACCAAGTCGGTACCATGGTAAATTCCCTGAAAAGATGAAGCACGTCTACCTTTCTAAACGCAAAATATATTAGTGCTATTGAAAGCACCGCCCTAAGCAACTCTGAGGACAATACTTTTTTGAGCATAATCGTAATCTATACTATATCAAATGGCCCGAATATTACTAATCACTCACATTTCCCCACCTGCCGTTGATGGTGGATCTAGAGTTATCCACAAAGTAGGGGAGTATCTTGAACGCAGTGGACATGAAGTAGCCTCACTCAGTAGTGACGCCAGCTCCACTGATGACTTCTCCCACCCGTATTCTAAAGTTCCAAAGCTCCAAAGTTCTAAAGCTCTATATTTTCGTCTTCCTGTCTACACAATTTTTCACCGCCCATTAAAATTACTCTCTCGACTCCTTCCTATTTTTAATGTCTTCGCCAAAGGTCCTGTCTTTAAAATTATTCCCTTTTTAAAATTTTTGACTTTTTACCTCCGATTTAAGCCTGACTATATTATTGCCGGACCACTCCCAACCACCATCGCCCTCTATGCCAATTTTCTAAAATTTCTATCTAAAACTCTAACGTTCCACAGTACTAAAGTTCTAATAAACTCTTCCTTTCATCCTACCGACAAAGATTTCCACAACCCACTTTTAATTCAAGCTCTCAAATCCTTCGATTTTCTCTGGACTCTAACCGACTATGAAACAAATTATTTTCATCAGCATTTTGGAATACCATTGTCCAAAATGATAAACGTGGGTAATGGCGTCGATAGTTCCCTTTTAACTAAAGCTCCAAAGCTCCATAGTTCTAAAGCTCCAAAGCTCATTTTCCTTGGTTCTTTCGCCTCCCACAAAGGCATCGAAACTATTATTGATGCCTTTATTGTTTTAACTAAAGATCTAAAGTTCAAAAGTTCTAAAGAACTAACACTGACTCTTGCCGGTCAACCCACTCTATATTCCTCATTTATCGAAAGTAAGATCAAAAAACTTCCACAAAAGGTTCGTTCTCGAATTAATGTAGTTTATAAATTCAAAACTAAAGATCTAAAGTTCCTCCTCGACCAGAGCTCTGTCTTAATTTCTGCTTCATCCCAAGAAAGTTTTGGCATAGTCCTACTTGAGGCCATGGCCAGAGGTGTCCCCGTTATTGGCTCGGACATCCCCGCCACTTCCGAACTGATTCGTCGATCAGGTGCCGGCCTAACCTTTAAAACAGGAGATCCTGTCGATTTGGTTAAAAAAATTATTTTTCTAAATATTTCCAAAGATCTAAAGCTCTATAGTTCCAAAGGGCGAAGCTATGCTTCCAATCATACTTGGGATAGAATAGGAGAGTCACTATGGCAAAAAATATCATCCTCATAATCGCTCTTGGCATATTTTCGTTCATTATATATCGAACTTTTTTCGTAAATATTCCTCTTCAAAAAGCCAATGTAAATATAAAAGGCCAAGAATATACACTGGAAATCGCTTCGACTATATCTCAAAAATCAAAAGGTCTAATGAAACGAAATTCACTATGTTCAAACTGTGGCATGATCTTCGTCTCCGAAGCTCCTAGCGAACAAATCTTTTGGATGAAAAATACCCTAATTCCCCTTGATATTATTTTCCTTGATCCTGATGGAAAAGTTATCAATATCGAGAGTGCTGTACCCCAACCATCTGTTCCCGATCTACAACTTAAGCTGTACCGTAGCACCGCACCGTCACAATTTGTCATCGAACTAAACAGTGGCGAAGCTAAAAAACTAAACCTTGTTCCAGGTGATGTAATTAATGTACCTTCTGGAATGTGACCAACAAACCAAAAGCTCTAAAGCTCCAAAGTTCTAAAGTCCCATACTTTAGTATTGTTATTCCCAACTACAACGGTGCTGCCTTTATAGAACCGTGTTTATTGGCTCTTAAAAAAGCCATATCCCAATGCCCTAGTTCACTTTTTGAAATAATCCTGGTCGATAACGGCTCCACTGACACAAGCACAGATATTTTTATCAAAGTTCTTAGTTCATTGAAAATTGAAAATTCCTGCCTGCCGGCAGGCAGGGTAAATTTGAAAATTATTCGTCTCCAGACGAATCATGGTTTTGCCACCGCAGTCAACAAAGGCATCGTCGCCTCAAAATACGATTATGTCTGTGTACTCAATAACGATCTAAACCTTGAACCAAACTGGTTTGATCATATTTCCAAAGCGATAACAAATAATCCCAATTTCTCAACTTTCTGTGGCACTGTACTATCCTATGACGGATCAAAGATTGAGTCTCAAGGACTTCGCTATTTTATGTCTGGTCGCTGCGAAAACATAAATAATGGAAAGCCCTTCTCAACTAAAGTTCTAAAGCTCAAAAGTTCTAAAGTTCCAGTCTGGGGTAGCTCTGCCGCTGTAGTTGTCTACCAAAAGTCAGCCATAACCAAAGTCGGCCTGTTTGACGAATCATTCTTTGCTTATATTGAAGACGTTGATTTGGCTTATCGCCTCCAAAAAAGTGGCTTCAAAAGCTTACTAATCCCCAAGGCAATTTCCTATCATATGGGTGGTCGAACCAGCGACAGTATGGGTACACTCCGCCAATACTACACCCTACGCAATTGGATAAAGTTAATTACAAAAAATTATTCAAAGAGAGAATTAGTTACCAACTTACCATCAATCTCGATCGAAAGACTACGCAATCTATCGTATTTGATCCGATCTTCTCTTATAATTAAACAATAATATATGATTATCGGTATTGACGTTTCCGCAATTCCCTATGGCACCGGAGTCAGTAATTACACTTCAAATCTGGTCCGTAACCTTGTTTTAATAGATCATAAAAATCAATACAAACTGTTTTTCTCCTCACTTCGCCAACCGCTACCTCTAGAAATTAGTGAGCTAATTAAATACAAAAACGTCACCATATACCATCATTACTTACCACCAACTCTTCTATCATATCTTTGGAATGATCTTCATATACTTCCAATTGAAATGTTTATTGGTCGCTGCGACGTGTTTCACACCTGGGACTGGACTCATCCTCCCACAACCAAAGCTAAGACCATCACCACTGTCCACGACTTTGTACCTTTTCTATTTCCAGAAGATCAACACCCCCGTACAATTGCTACTTTTAAAAAGAAACTCTCACATGCTGCCCGGGAATGTCTCCATTTTATCTGTGTTTCTCAAAGCACCAAAGATGACCTAACTCGGATTTTCCCAGGCATTAGTCTCGATAAAATATCTGTCATTTATGAAGCTGCTGAAAAAAAGTTTGACCAATTTCACAAACTGTCTCTAAAAGATCGTCAACAAAAAATTGCCAAAATTCACCAACAATACGGGTTATCTAACTTTATTCTAACCCAAGGCACTCGTGAGCCCCGTAAAAATTTGCACCGACTTATCAAAGCTTTTACTTTATTCAAAAAAGAGCATCCCACCTCAAAAGTCGAACTGGCCATCTCCGGAAAGTACGGCTGGGGAGAAGATGTCTCTCCACCGGGGGACAACTCCGTCAAAGTACTTGGCTATATTCCTGAAAAAGATTTGGTAGCCCTCCATGCCAGTGCCCTTTGCCTGGCATACCCCAGTACTTACGAAGGTTTTGGTTTGCCCATTATCAAATCGATGAAGGTTGGTACTCCGGTCATCACTAGTAACCTCTCCTCACTCGCTGAAGTCGCCGGACTGGCTGCTCTCCTTGTCAACCCCACTAGCACCAAGGAACTAACCGACGCTATTACCAAAATCGTTAATTCACCCACACTTAGGAGAACCCTTATAAATCGAGGTTACCGCCAAGCAGCCAAATTTTCTTGGACTAAAACCGCTTCACAAACCCTGGCAATTTATGAAAAAGTCGCCTCACAATAATATGTTAAGCAAATAATTATTATTTCTAAAGATCTATAGCACTAAAGCTCTAGAGCACCAATCAATGAACATTGGAATAGATGCCAACGAAGCCAACCTGACCGTCCGTGTCGGAGTCGGTCAGTATGCATTCAATGTCATTTGGGAACTTTACCGTCAGGACCAAAAAAATACTTATCATGTTTACTTAAAACAACCACCCCTCTTAGATATGCCTGTGCAAAGGGAAAACTGGCACTATCACGTCTTTGGTCCGCAAAAGTTATGGACTATTATCGGTCTACCTCTAAGGCTCTTCACTCAATCAATAAAACTGGATATCTTCTGGTCACCTAGTCATTATTCACCACGATTTTCCCCGGTTCCCACCATTCCTACCATTCATGACTTGGGTTACCTCCAATCCCTTGATCAGTTTAATTCTAAAGATATCTATCAACTAGTAAATTGGACTAAGCATTCACTTTACAAAGCCCACCACATCGTGGCCGTCTCCGAATTTACCAAGAGTGAAATCAATCGTATCTATAATATTGATTTAAAAAAGATAACTGTAGTACCCAATGGAGTAGGGGAAATCCCGATTACTTCTGACAAAGATTTTAGTAATGTGAAGAAAAAATTCGGCATTGCCAATCCATACTTCCTCTATCTAGGAACCCTCAAACCAAACAAGAACATTCCATTCCTAATAAATTCCTTCTCTGAATTTCTAAAGCTCCAAAGCTCTAAAGTTCACCAGTACCAATTAGTTATCGCCGGTAAAAAAGGCTGGCAGTACGATTCTATTTTTTCTCAGGTAACCGCAAGAGAATTGGAAAAATCTGTCATCTTTACCGATTATATTAGTGAACTAGAAAAGTGGACACTCTATAAAAACGCCATCGCATCGGTACTTCCTAGCACCTACGAAGGTTTTGGTATTCCAGCCATAGAGAGCCAAAAGTCAAAAGTTCCCGTCATCGCCAGTGACATTCCCTCATACCGAGAAGTTCTTTTAGATTCTGCCATTATTATTGACCCGACTAGTACTTCTTCCCTAACCCAAGCCATGATCGATATCCAATCCCCGCCACTTCGCAAAAAACTAATAGTCCTGGGAACAATCCAAGCCAACCATTACACCTGGGCAGCTTCAGCCCAAAAGCTTATTAAGACGTTCAATAAGGTATAATTCAACTATGAATGAGTACGTTGGTCAAAAAGTAAATTTGAGCAACATTATCCCCAAAACTATCAATCGTCTGATGACTATTGGATTAGAGTTTTGGCTCTACATCCTCCGCCTTGTTGGTTATATCCCTAGTCATCTTATTCGCAAATTTTTCTACAACCTCTCGGGAATGGATCTCCCCCTCGACTCCACCATTCACCTCGGAGCCAATTTTTTTAATCCTAGTGGTATTAAGATCGGTCATGATTCCATCATTGGTAGTCGTTGTTTTCTCGACGGCCGGGCAGCCCTCACTATCGGCAACCACAGTAGTCTGGCATCTGAGGTCATGATCTACAACGACGAACACAACATCCACTCCAATACCTACGATAATTCATTCGGCCCAGTTACTATCGGCGATTATGTCTTTGTCGGACCCCGTTCGATTATTTTACCTAACGTTACTATTGGTAACGGCGCAGTTATTGCTGCCGGAGCAGTGGTAACAAAAGATGTCCCAGCTTTTGAAGTATGGGGCGGAGTCCCTGCCAAAAAGATCTCCGATCGTCGCATAAAAAAACCCAGTTACAACCTTGGACGAGTGATGCTCTTTCAATAACATGAATAAAGTTCTGATAATCTTTTTGGTATTTTTCAATATATTAGCTGTCGCTTATTTGTCGGTTCCTCTTCCGCACATTCCTGAGCTCACTAATTCAGTCCGCTCAACGCTCCCTGGTGACACTACTCAGCTAGTAAATGTCTCTGGTTTCTTTACCAACCTTTCTCGAACAGAAGTGATTACTTTCTACAAAGCCAACCTTAATGGCCCAATGCGAATTCAACTAAATCACCCTCCCGAAAAGTCTAAAGAAGTCATCACCGATACCATTCAAAGCTATTATCTCGAAGAATTTGTCTTTCCTTTCAAAGGCTCAGTTTTTATCAATGGCTACGATTGGCAAAATGATGTCTTCACCAAACCGGAAAAGCGTATCGCCAACAAATTGATCTATAACGGGGCAGAGTACCAATCAAAAATTACCGTCAAAACATACCCCACCACCCTCCCGCAGAGATTGATTGGATTTTTTGGAAGCGAACTATTATTACTCGCCATTTTTTGGTGTTATCGCAGTTTCCTCACAAAACATGAATAAACCCATCCTCTCAATCATCATCGTCAACTGGAATACTGCCGATATTACCGTCGATTGTATCAAGTCTATATTTACCGATAAGGGTCTAAAAGAGACCCCTTACGAGATAATCATGGTCGACAATGCCAGCACCGATGATAGTGTTGCTAAGGTAAAAAAACTCAAAGGACCAATTAAAATAATAGTCAATAAAGAAAACATTGGTTTTGGTCGAGCCAACAACCAAGGTTTAGAAATCTCCCAAGGAAATTATATTCTCCTCCTTAATACTGACACTCTCATTCTTCATAGTGCCATTAGCCAGTCGCTTGATTGGCTTAGTAGCCACCCCGAGAGTTATGGTTGCACCGCCCAGCTTCTCAATAAAGACAAAACCATCCAACCCAGCGGCGGTTACTTTCCCAACATTAGGAATATCTCTTCTCTGCTACTCCATCTGGACGACCTGCCTTTTGTTAATTCCCTAACTCCCCCTTACCACCCACATTCTCCCGACTTTTATACTCATGACAAATACTATCTCAAAGATCATCCCCAAGATTGGGTAACCGGTGCATTTATGTTGGTGCGTCGCGAAATGATTACCAAGGTCAGAGGTTTCAATCCGGACTTTTTTATGTACGGGGAAGAAATGGAAATGTGTTACCGCATCCACCAACAGTTTCCCACCCTTCAACTTTGGTATCTAGTCAGTCCCCAAATAATTCACTTGGGCGGAGCCTCTTCTACCAGTAAACAAATTATTTATGACCGGGAATATGAAGGTATCATCATGTTTTTCCGAATGCATCGATCCCGTCTTGAACAGTGGCTTTTAAAATACCTCATATCCATCAATCGTTTTCTCCAGTTACATCTTTACAAATATTTACGCCGTGTTTAAAAGATTCTCTATTCTACGCCCCATCTTAGCGGTACTGATTATTTTCATTCCTCTGTATCCAAAATTTCCTCTGGCCTCAGTCACCGGCACTTATGTTGCTATCCGTTTGGACGATATTATCGTCAGTGTGGCCCTTCTATTTTGGCTTATTTATCAAATTCGCCACAAATTTCCAGTATTACGCGAACCGGTTACCAAGCTTTTTGTCGCCTATCTTTTGGCCATAATTATAAGTTTTGTCAATGCCTATTTCATCAATCAAACCGAACCTACCAATATTCTATTGTTCCATTTACTTCGCCGCTTTGAATACATCTCTTTGTTTTTCTTAACTATTTCTACCACCAAAGAATACCCTCACCTCAGAGAATTCTATATATTCCTTGCCTTGGCCACAGCCGGTGTACTGGCTTACGGATTTGGTCAAAAATATTATAGTCTGCCAGTCATCTCCACCATGAATTCCGAGTTTAGTAAAGGTCAACTACTCCAAATGGACAACTGGACCAGAATTAGTTCGACATTTGCCGGACACTATGACCTGGCAGCTTTTTTAAGTATCGTTCTGGTCTTAATCGGGGGAGTTATCATTACTCAAAAGAACATATGGTTAAAGATTATCAATATAATTCTATGGCTTTTATCTTTCCAGGTTCTAACCCTAACTGCTTCCAGAGTCTCAATTTTTGCTTTCTACGGTGGCATGTGTTTGGCAATACTTTTACTTAAAAAATATTTTTGGATTGTCCCGGTTACCATTGTTTTTGCTTTTAGCCTCTCCAACTCCAAGGATCTCAATCAACGACTTCTCGCCACCATTCCTGCTCTAAAAAATCAATTCTTCCCACTCCCAAAACCAACCGCCACCCCCGTCCTCGTCGTCCTTCCAACCACTCCGCCAGTAGCTGTAGTCGTCACCCCTATTATCGTTAAGATAACTCCACTCCCAACTATTATCCGCAAAGGTCCGATTGAAGAGCAAATCCCCATAGACACCGACGTTGGAGTTGCCCGTTCTGGTGAAATTCGTTTCAACGCCGAATGGCCCCGGGCAATTACTGCCTTTAAGAAGAACGTCCTCTTTGGTACCGGCCTTGGTTCCATCACTTTAGCTACTGACAATGATTATCTGCGCTTATTGGGTGAAAGCGGCTCAGTCGGGTTTATTACATTTATGTTAATTTTTGTGTACTTTACCATCCGTACAATCAAAAACCGCTCCAGTCCTGCCATAATTTTCTTCGCTGCCATGATTACCTTTATGATCAATGCCACTCTAATTGACGTCTTTGAGGCATCAAAAGCCGCCTATTTATTTTGGATCATGATGGGTTTCTATTACCAGGTCTTAAACCAAAAAAAAGTTACTAAATGAAAAAAGTATTAGTATCGTTTGTTCTACTTTTTGGCCTCCTTCTTCGTCTTTACAAAGTCAACGAACCCATCGCCGACTGGCACTCCCACCGCCAAACCGATACAGTAGCAGTTACTCAAATTTTCGCTAATCATGGTTTTGATTTTCTCCACCCCCAATACTTTGACATTTCCTCTACCCAGTCTGGTAAAGAAAATCCACAAGGGTATCGTATGGTTGAAGCCCCCATCTACAACTCCCTATCTCTTTGGCTTTCCAATCTTACGGGTATAAACGTCACCCTCGCTTCCAGACTCATATCCATCATCCTGTCACTTGGCAGTGGTCTTCTAATATTCTTAATTGTGCACAGGTTCACTTCCCAGTACTTGGCAGCTCTGTTTAGTCTAGCCCTTTTTATGTTCTTGCCATTTAATGTTTTCTATTCGCGAGTCACCCTTCCCGAACCAACTGCTGTGTTTTTCATGCTCCTTTCTCTTTACTTATTTTCTGATCACCTATTATTTTCGGGGGTAGCTCTGGCTATATCACTTCTAGTCAAGCCATACACCGGCATTATTCTATTCCCCACTTTACTTACCATTATTTTGACGCATAAATCCAAATATTTTACTCACAAGCATTTACTGAATTTGGTTATCTTTTCTCTTATTGCCCTAATCCCTTTTGCTCTATGGCGTGGGTGGATATCTCAGTTTCCTGAAGGTATTCCCAGTAGTAATTGGCTACTAAACAATGGCGTCACTACCACCTTTCCCGCTTGGTTCCACGGATATAATCTTAGTTTTCTAAATAAACTAATCGCCTTTCGACCTCACTGGTGGCAGTGGTTATTTCAAGAAAGACTAAGTATACTTATCCTCGGTAACTTCGGAGTAATTCCCATTTTCTTAGGTCTAGCATATCAGAAAAAATTTTCTCAGCCGATAGCTCTTAGCCTAGTCGCCGGAATATTACTTTATTTCATTTTTATTGCACAAGGTAATATTCAACACGATTACTATCAAACCCTAATCATTCCGTCTCTGGCGATTCTTGGTGGCATAGGCTACTTTTATATTTCACAATATATTTTTAGTTCTATTCCGCTTAGGGTAATTGTTATTGGCGCGCTATTTATATTCTCCAGTTATTTTTCTCTTTATAAGGTAAAAGACTACTACCGTATCAACAATCCGACTATTATCACTGCTGGTAATGACGCTCAAAAACTTCTTCCGGTAGACAGTCTTTTAATTGCCCCAAACAACGGCGACACCACCCTTCTCTATCACACAGGTTTTTTTGGATGGCCTACTGAGATCTATGATATCGATACTAAGGTCAAAGAATTTTCACCCCGGCCGGTCTTTCTTCTATCTCTCAATTATGATAAATATACCAATGCATTGATTGCCAAATATCCCGTAGTAGTCAAAAATGATAGTTATATTATTCTAAAACTCTCTCCATGATCCGAAAAAAGCGAAATATCCTCGTGATCACTCCCTATATTCCCAGACTTAACCAAAGTGGTGGCCAACGTCATTCCTTTTTCACACTCAAATACTTATCTAAGACCAACAATATCACCCTTATCTGTTATAGCCGTAACGATGAAGGTTTAAGCGATCTAAAACAATATTGTCAAAAAGTAATTCTAATCAAAAGAGGTCCTACTTGGAGTCTAAAAAACATCCTTATAACCGGGTTTAGCTGGTACCCATTTCTACTGGTCAATTACATAAATGCCGATCTAAAATCGGCCATTGAAAATGAAATTAACACCAAGAAATATGATGTTATTCACTGCGATTGTCTTTACCCAATTTTAAACATCCCTGAAGTAAAAATTCCTACCATTCTGGTTGACGTTACTATCGAGTACGCCATCTACGAACATTTTGTCCGTTCCCTTTCTGGCTGGAAAAAACTAGTAGCCCCACTACTTTGGATCGATGTCTTAAAACTAAAATACTGGGAAACCAGGTTTTGGAAACAGACTCATACAGTTATGATGTTTAGCCAAGAAGATCGCGAGTTTGTCATCAAGGCTACCGGTCGCAAAGATATTCATGTCTTTGAAGACGGAGTCGATCCAGAACACTTTGACTTACCCCAAAAGACACCTCGATCGAGTTATCCCTCGATTCTTTCCGGAGCTTCAAATATGAAGTGGATGCAAAACAGAGAATCAGCCGAAATTATTCTTCGTGATTATTGGCCAAAAATCAAGGCAAAATACCCCACCGCCAAATTTTATATAGTCGGTCGTAACTCAGCCGACTTTTTTGGCCACCTCAACTCAAAAGATATTATCGTCACCGAAGCAGATTCAGTTGGACCACACGATCTCCAGTACTATTATGAGCATTGTTGGCTTCTTCTCGCTCCCATGGGAAGCGGTGGAGGCACTCGTAACAAATTCCTCGAGGGGATGACTTTTAGAATCCCTGTTATAACCAATCCAGAAGGTGGCATGGGTAATATTAAAATAACCAATTACCAAGATGCTATCGTCTGTGACAAAAAAGAAATTCTTAAAAATGTTTACAAATTATTCGACGATCATAAATATCGTCAACAAATGGGGGAGTCCGCTAGGAAATTGATAAAAACAGATTATTCTTTTGAAACTAGTGTTAAAAAGCTCAACCAGATTTATGAAACCATTACCAAAAAATAAACTACCAGTTTTATCTGTCATCATTCTCGATTACAATGCTCTGACTTATCTTCAGAAATTGTTCGAATCGATATGCCGTTCCGTTTTAACCTCACAAATAGAAGTTATTTTGGTCGACAATGCCAGCGCTGACAACTCACTGGAAATACTAAAAAAAACTAAGTACTCACATCCCAAAATTAACTTTAAATATCTCCAAAACGGCCACAATATTGGTTTTGCAGCAGGGAATAATCGAGCAGTTGATATTACCGACCCAGCTTCCAAGTACATCCTTTTTCTAAACCCCGACACCTCAGTTGATCCAGATACTTTTCAAGGAATGATCGATTATCTTGATAAACACCCCAAAATTGATACTGCCACTTGTCACGTAACTCTAGCGCTCACCGGACAACTCCAGCCAGAATGTCACCGTGGTTTTCCCACACCTTGGAATTCGTTTTGTCATTTTTTCTTACCTTTTATGTCTCGACTTTTCCCTAAAGTAGCTATATTTAATGGCTACCTTCTCGGACATCAGGACTATTCCAAAGTCCAACCTATAGATTGCTGTGTTGGTGCTTTTTACATGCTTCGCCGACCAGTAGGTGATAAGATTGGTTGGTGGAATGAAAAGTATTTTATGTATGGTGAAGATCTCGACATCTGTTATAAAGTCAAAAAAGCTGGATATAACTTATTCTTTATCCCGTTTTACAAAATAAACCATTACCAAGGCGTTTCCTCAGGTATAAAAAAAACCAAGTCAGCCGCTAGTCGCGAGACGCGTGTTCGTTCTACCAAAGCCACCACCAATGCTATGCGAGTTTTTTATCAGGAAAACCTCCTGGGCGACTATCCAGTATTTATGCACCCAACTATCAAGCTTGGAATCTCATTTTTAGAATTCTATCGGGTCTTTAAAGCCCGTTATTTATAAAATGCCTTCAAAGAATCATCCTCACATCGTTATCGACGCTCGTCTCTACGGACCACGACATACCGGTCTGGGCAGATATACAAAAAACCTACTAATTGCTCTGACCAATCTTCCCGAATTTGATCGTTACCGCTTTACTCTGATTATCTACCCCGAACTAAAGACGGAAATCAAAAAAGATTTGGGTAACAAATTTGAATACCATGTCACCCATATTCGTCACTATACTTTTGCAGAACAATTTTTCCTACCAGCTATTCTCTGGTCACTTCAACCATCACTTGTTCATTTCACTCACCTTGATAAACCCATTCTCTACTTCGGAAAATCAGTAGTTACTGTCCATGATCTTATCCGCCACTTTAGTAAGGGCTCAGACACCACTACTCGTTCACCGCTCCTATACTGGCCAAAATATTGGGGATATTTGCTAATGTCATCTTTTATAATCAGATTCAATCACCTTATAGTTCCCAGTGACTTTTGGAGAAACTATATTATCGACTATTACAAAGTCACTCCATCACGTATTGTGACTACACACGAAGCCGTTGACCCATCCATTATTGCCCCACGTCAAAAGTTATCAACGCCACCTCAGAATTATCTACTTTATACCGGCAATCTTTATCCTCATAAAAACATAGAGATTGTTTTTAAGGCACTCCAAAAATTACCCTCACTCAAACTAAAAATTATTTGTGCCCGTGATGTCTTTCATGAAAGAGCAGTCAAACTTACATCCAAACTAGGGCTGACAAAGCAAGTTGAATTTCTGGGTTATGTTCCTGATGAAGAGTTTATAAACGTCTATCAAAAAGCCCTGGCTCTGGTCCACCCTGCATTTCTTGAAGGCTTTTCCTTGACTGGGTTGGAAGCCATGTCTCTAGGTACTCCGGTTATTGCCGCTAACAGTAGCTGCCTTCCGGAAATATACGAAAAGTCAGTACTCTACTTTGACCCCAAAGACCCAGACGAACTAGTCAAGACTATCAAGCGACTTCAAAAAAGTCCCACTCTACGAAAAAAACTAATTAGTCTTGGGTACAGTCAAGTTGCCAAATATTCTTGGACCAAGACATCAACCAAAACCTTGAGTTTTTATCACCAAATTCTGACTAGTCGCCAATGACCGACATTCTACAACTGGTTAAATAAAAAATATAATATGACTTATTATTCTTTTTAACATTGAACAAATTAAAAATTGCTATTTTTTATGATTGGTTAAATAACTGGGGAGGTGCCGAGCGTGTCCTTTTAAATCTATTAACTCTTTATCCACAAGCCGAAATATATACTCTAGTTCACGATCCCAAGAAAACATCATGGCTACCGAGTCATTTTAAAATTCACACATCATTTTTAAACAAACTGCCCTTTTCTAAAACAAATCCAATTTTTTACACACCTCTATACAACTTTGCCATCGAACAATTTGATTTTTCATCATACGATATTGTCATCTCCACTACCACTACAGTCGGCCATGGCCTACTAACTTCTCCTCAGACTTTGTTTGTTTGTTACTTTCATAATATAAACCGTTATGTCTACTACACACCCGGAGTTTACCAACTCCTCATCCCACTTTTGGCTTTATATAAAAAAATTGATCAAGTCCTAATTCGTCGCCCAGATGCCTATTTTTGCAACTCTCAAACAGTCGCAAAAAGGCTCCAAAAGGCTTACGGTATCAATCCAATCATCATCAATCCTGGCATCAATCTATCCCACTTTACCACTCCCTTGGTTAAGTCAAATTCAGAATCTTATTTTCTAATTGTCGGCCGCCAAGTACCCCATAAAAAAATTGATATCGCCATCAAGTGTTTTGAAAATAATCCGTCATTGAAACTTATCATCGCAGGTTCCGGACGTGATCATTCCCGACTGACAAAGCTAGCTTTGCGTTGTCGAAACATTCAATTTATAGACCAACCGTCAGACCAGGAACTCTTGAATTTGTATCAAAACGCTTCGGCCTTAATTTGTCCCCAATATGAAGATTATGGTCTTACTCCTATCGAGGCTCAGGCCTGTGGCACACCTGTAATCGCTTACGGGAGGGGAGGCAATCTTGAAACAACTATTAAAAATAAAACCGCTGTCTATTTTTACCACCAAACCCCAGTATCGCTCCAAATTGCTATTAAAAAATTTCAACAAAAACGATTTGATCCCTTTGTCTGTCAACAGAACACACTTAGGTTCACCGATAATACATTTATGCTAAACTTTAGCGACCAACTACAAAAACTATGGACAAAAAAATGAACCATTACATTCTGATTATGTGTGGTGGTAGTGGCCCCAGGCTTTGGCCTCTCTCCCGCGCTACCCGTCCCAAACAATTCCTCCAACTTTTCGGTGATAACTCACTTATTAAAGATACCTACAACCGTTTTAAGAAATTTATTCCTGTCAAAAATATTTTTTTTATAAGTCATCAAAAATACCTCGAAGAACTCAAGCAAGAGTTTGGCAAGTCAGTCCCTAGTCAAAACTATATTTCCGAGCCAGAGAAAAAGAATACTGCGATGGCAATACTTTATGGGACCACAATAATAAAAAAGCTCAATCCCAACGCAGTCATCTCAGCAGTACCCTCTGACCACTTCATTAAACAGGGGAGTAACTTTCAAAAAGACCTAAGTAAAGCAGCTAAAATCGCCACTGACACCGACAATATTGTCACTATCGGCATCCACCCCACATATCCCAATCCTGGATTTGGTTATATTTTACATGGCTCCGGTAAAACCGAACTTCAAACAGTCAATCGTTTTGTCGAAAAACCATCTGTTATAGATGCGCAGATTCTTATCCGCAAAGATGCTTTTTGGAATTCTGGTATGTACACTTTTAGACCAGATGTACTTATCCAGGAACTACACACTCACTCACCAGAATACCGACCGATTATTGATGCCCTAAACATTTCTACTTCAGTCGTTACCGCCCGAAAAATTTACAAACTCTCACCCACATTAGCTATCGACAAGGCAGTCTCAGAAAAGACCAAAAACCTAGTCATCTTCAAAGCATCTTTTGACTGGAGCGATGTTGGCGAGTGGAATGCCATCTGGCAACATCTCCAACCCCAACCAGAAGGCTTAAGCCTTCTAAACAATCAAGGAAATTATGTGTCAGTAAATAGTAAAAACTGCCTTGTCTACGGCGACAAGAAGAAATTAACGGGACTAGTTGGACTAAATAATTTAGCAATCATTGATACCCCGGACAGCCTGTTAGTTTGTAACCTCCATGATAGTTTTTCGGTACGTGAACTGGTTAAAAAAATTGTCGAGGACCCTAAGTTAAAAAAATATTTTTTGACAAATTATGACCGCAAATAATCCCCAAAAACCATTCTATAAGACGAGAATATTTCTTTTTAACGTCGCCAAGAGAACCATCGACATTATCTCTTCCATCCTAGTACTCACTTTACTGTCTCCTATACTAATTGTCGTGGGAATACTTATTCGACTTACTTCAGAAGGGCCAGCACTACTTCGTCAAAGACGAGTCGGCAACAATGGTGAATTTATAATGTACAAATTCCGATCCATGTACAACGGCTCCAAATATAAAAATGATATGGACGCTTTTCTAAGAGACAACTATCCCGTACTTTGGGAACAATATATCCGTGACGACTGGAAACTACCAATCAATATTGATCCACGGATTACACCTATCGGTAAGTTTATCCGTAAAACATCAATAGATGAAATGGCCCAATTCATCAATGTTCTAAAAGGCGAAATGAGCTTAGTCGGCCCCCGAGCTTACCGCAAAGAAGAACTCGAACAATATGAGAAAAAATATCCAAATGCCAAAGCAAATATTGCCATAATTCGTACTGCCAAACCAGGCATAACTGGCCTCTGGCAAACGTCAGGTCGCAACGACATGAGCTTCGAACAACGAGCCCAACTCGATGCCAACTACATTAAGAATCGATCCATGCGACAGGAGATATTCATCATCTTCAAAACTCCCTTTAAAATGATCTCCAGCTGGTAAAATCCTCTTTTTTTCTATAAACTAGACTATGACTGATATTCCTCCCATCATTAAAAGCAGTGCTCCGGAAGCTAGAATCCCAGCAACTACATCTACTGCTACACCTTATAGTTCACCATTGGACATGTCAAAGAATACCAAAAAAACGAACAAAGCTCTGAAGATTTTCATATCTGTCCTTTCTGTTCTTTTAATAGTGATCACCATAGCCGGTACTGCCGGGTTCTTTTTAGTTTATGTTCCTGGTAAAAAACTTTATTCCCAAGCCATGGACCTCAAAGAGGATGCCAAATTACTCCAAGATGCCGTAGCCCAAAAAGATTTAAAGAAAACCCAAACCGAAATCGACAATCTCAAAAACAAAATCAAATTACTCGATGTTTCACTTAGTCGTTTTGCCTATCTTTCCGCTATTACTCGTGCCAAAGATTATTACGCCGATGCCAAGCGAATGATCTCAGTTAGCCTTGAAGGCCTTGATACTGGTACAGTACTTATTCAAACCATTGAGCCATACCAAGACTTTTTAGGTCTCAAAGGAACAGCCACTAGCAGTGCCAAAACCACCGAAGACCGGATAACATTTCTGACCAACTCAATTGAAAGTTTGGTACCACATCTTGATACTATCGACAAGAAAATATCAAACATCACCACTACTTTAGAAGAAATTGATATCAACCGCTATCCTACTGAGTACCAAGGAATTGCTATTCATGACAAGTTCAATCAGTTAACATCCACCTTAGAGCTAGTTAAAAAATATTTGGACAACGGAAAACCAATTCTTTCCAAGACCTCATGGCTCTTAGGTAAAGACAAGCCTCGTAGTTACTTAGTTATCTTCCAAAATGAGGGGGAGCTCCGACCTAGCGGTGGATTTTGGACTGCATACGCGACCATTAAAATGGACAAGGGTAAGGTTGTCCCAGGTCCAGCCAGTAACATCTACGATCTTGATGACAAGCTCCAATCTGTAGTCCCAGCCCCTCGTCTAATCAAGTCTTATCATATCAACGTACCTTACCTTAACCTTCGCGATAGCAACCTTTCCCCTGATTTTCCAGTCGATGCCAAGATATTCTTAGAGACGTACTACAAAACAATGGGTAAAAAGGACACCTTCGATGCTGTCGTCGCCCTTGACACCAATGTCTTAGTCGACCTAGTCAGTGTACTTGGAAAACTTGATACTCGTGTCGGTACATTTACCACCGAACCTGATAAGCGTTGTGACGGCTGTCCTAAGATTATCTATGACCTTGAGTGGATTTCCGGAAGACCCCGTAACTATATCGAGAAAAACCGAAAAGACTTCTTAGCACCACTGATGCAAGCCTTACTTAGCAATGCGCTAGGTTCTGAGAAAACTAAAATCCCACTTCTAGGCGAAGCATTTTTCAATAATGTCAATGAAAAACACATCCTCTTCTACTTCCCAGATGAAGAACTCCAAAAGTCAGCCTCTCTCATCAATATCACTGGTAATATCACTCAAAGTGATGCCAACACAGATTATTTCCATCTGAACGATGCCAACTTTGCCTCTGCTAAAAGTAATATTTTTATCAGACAGAAAATAAAACATGAGATTACTGTCACTGGTGACAAAGTCGAACACAAAGTAACTACGACTTACACCAACCCTAGCGCTGGCTCAAACTGCAATCTTGAAAAAGGTGACTTATGTCTTAACGCTCCCAAGTACCGCGACCTCTTCCGTTTCTATGTACCCAAAGGTAGTGAGCTGATTAAGATGACCGGATCTGAAGTGGAACCACTAGTCTACGAAGAACTTGGCAAAACAGTCTTTGAAGGCTTTTATGGAGACAAATATCCTCTCTATGCCAAGTCGAGTAGCAAGACGACAGTAAACTACAAAAGTAGTGTCAAGATGTCACCTAGTTACAGTCTATTGCTCCAAAAACAACCAGGCACAAAACCCATCGACTATGAAGTCTGGGTCAACGGCAAACAAAAGGATACTTTTGTGTGGAACAGTGACAAGACACTCAAAATTACTCCCTAATGCCTCGCTATCTCACTACCAAGGCCATAGTAGTTAACCACCGACGGTCACTTGAGTCAGATGAAGTCATTACTCTTTTAACCGAATCTCTGGGAAAAGTGGTGGTGAATGCCAAAGGTGTTAAGTCCAATAAAAGCCATCGGCAGGGGAGTCTAGAACTAGGGAACCTTATTAAAACTCAACTGTATGAAAAAAACGACCGCTATTGGCTCGCCGATACTGTCGTTTTAAAACACACCCTTTTGTTGACCAAAAGTCTGACTCAACTGAATTTGATTTTTTATTTTTTAGAAATAACCAATCATTTTATTGCCGAAAATCAGCACCTTGATAATGTCTTTTCTATAACCTGCGCTCTACTCGAGTCAGTCAACAAAAACGATTTTGCAACACTAATTCGACATGAGATCCAGCTTTTGGAAGCATTAGGTTTTGGCGTCCCAGAACCAATTACTCTTAGCTATCAAAAACAGGACTATCCTGAAAGTCAAAAACAAATTAAATTATTTTTAGAATCGATCATCGAGCGACCGCTTCACAGTAGCAAGCTCTTTAAATAAGCACTCCTTTCGAGTTCTGCTATAATTCAATATCAAAGTAGGGGATTGGCTCCCTATTTAACAACCAAGATTAAGTGGTTCAGTGAATACTGAACAATTAGGGTGGAACCCCTCCGAAAGCTTTCGGAGGCCCTAAATTATATTTATCATTTATAATTTAGGCACTATGAGCACAAACCAAAACGATCTGACCGCCAACATTGTTTCACTTTGTAAACGCCGAGGGATTATCTTTCAAAACTCTGAAATCTATGGAGGAGTCCAGGGTTTCTATGACTATGGTCCCATAGGTTCTATCATGAAAAAGAATTGGAAAGACCTTTGGATCCGTTCAAATGTCACCACTCGCCCGGATGTTGTTATGATTGACGGGACTATCATTACCCACCCTCGTGTTTGGGAAGCTTCCGGTCATGTCAAAAATTTCGGTGACGAGTTAGTGGAGTGTAAATCATGCCACAAACGATTTCGACCAGACCTAATCGATAATGCACCAAAGTGTCCCGAGTGTGGTGGAGAATTTACTACACCTAGAAAATACAATATTCTTTTCCACACTGAAATAGGGGTTATAGAAGGTGAAAAGATGGCAGCCTATCTCCGTGGAGAGGCTTGTCAAACTATCTATCTCGATTTTAAAAACGTTGTTAACTCTTGTCGCGTCAAAATTCCTTTTGGCATAGCCCAGATCGGAAAAGCCTTCCGCAATGAGATAACTCCCAAAAACTTTCTCTATCGCACCCGCGAATTCGAACAATGGGACATCCAATATTTCACCCACCCTTCTGAAATGGATAAATGGTACGAGTATTGGAAACAAGACAGAATGGATTGGTATCTCAAACTGTTTAATAAAAAAGATAGTTTGCGTTTCCGTGCTCATGGGGATGATGAACTAATCTTTTATGCCAAAAAAGCATTTGACATTGAGTACAACGCTCCATGGGGATGGGCCGAAATGGAGGGAATTCACTGGCGTTCAGATTATGATTTGACTCAACACAGCAAATTTAGTGGTCAGGACCTCACCTATCTCGATCCAGTCACTCACGAAAAGTATTTGCCACACATTGTTGAAACATCTGGAGGAGTCGACCGCTCATTATTCTTCCTACTCCTCGATGCCTATCAGGAAGAAAAACTCGAGAGTGGTGACATCCGTACAGTATTAAAAATCAATCCGCTAGTTTCCGCCTATAAAGTGGCAATTTTCCCACTAGCATCCAACAAACCAGAACTAGTCAGCAAAGCCCAAGATCTGTGGAAAACACTTTCTAAAAAATACTCTGTCGATTTCGATGATAGCAGTAATATTGGTAAAAAATATCGCCGACAAGACGAGATTGGAACACCATGGTGTGCAGTGGTCGACTTCCAAACCTTGGAAGATAATACCGTCTCTATCCGCAATCGGGATACCATGATCCAATCCAGAATAAAGTTAGACGAAGTTGACAAGTGGTTATCAACCCAACTAAACTCCATATATGAGAAATAAAATTACCTACTATTCCCTTATCTTAGCGTCAGCACTTCTGCTGTCTGCTTGTACTCCAAAAAATAAAGCCCCGGTCGTCGTTCCGACTCCAACACCTAAGCTAATTGAAATACCTGTAAGTGAAAGACCAATAATCAATCTCACACCAAGGGAAGATGGCCATATGCTTTTCTTAAAGATCTCTGAAATTCCCAAAAGTGTAGCTTCCATCGAGTACGAGCTGATCTATTCAGCAAAGGACGAATCAGTCGAAATCGAAAAAGGGCTCGGTGACACGATTAAAGATGTTAGTGGAAGTATTGAGCGTAAATTATTACTAGGTACAGAAAGTTGTACCAATGGTTGTAAGTACAAATATGATGAGGGTGTTGGTGGTGGCACAATTTCGCTAAAATTTTTTAACAGTAATGGACAGATGTCCACCTACGAATCTTCATTCAACCTAAAATCTACTGCTCAACTGAAGAAAGATCAGGTATTCAAACTAACTACTGATAGTTTTGAAGTTCCACTTCCAGCCAAACTTACCGGTAGCAACTACTTCACACTTATCAAACAGTTCCGCGGGGGTTACTCTGTTTTTAGTAGTGGTACCAGTCCACTCGCAGGTGACTACCCCAAGCCCTAATGGAATATCACGTCCCAGTGTTGCTCAACGAAGTTTTAGACCTGCTTTCTGTAAAGCTGGGTAACATTTATATTGACGGTACTCTAGGTAACGGCGGTCATACTCTAGAAATTCTCAAGAAAGGCGGTGAAGTATATGGAATTGACAGTGACCAAAATAATCTTGACTTAGCCACGTCAAGGATAGTCGACTCAGGCTATGCGGTTCATTTCCACCCTATCAAGGGTAACTTTACTGACCTTAAACAGATAATTAGTAAAAATATCAGTTCCCCAATACACGGAATACTTCTAGATCTGGGATTAAGTTCAAATCAGCAAAAGGCATCTGGTCGCGGTTTCTCTTTTAATGACGAGCAGTCGCTTGATATGAGACTTGACCCAGCCACACAAGAACTAACAGCAGAGAAAATAATCAATACCTATTCTTTTGAGCAACTTTTCAACATATTTTCTAAGATTGCTCAAGAGAAATTAAGTAAACCTCTCGCTCAAAAAATCATCACCAAAAGAAAGTCATCTCCCATCAAAGATGGCGCTACCTTAGCCAAAATTATCCGCGATGCTTATCTTGCAAAAGGTATCCGAACCAAGATCGATCCTAGTACCAAAATATTTATGGCTCTCAGAATAGTCGTCAATCAAGAATTTGAAAACCTCAAACAATTTTTGGATTCAACACTCCACACTCCTTCCTTAAATAATGCCACTGTTTGCATAATCTCTTTTCATTCTGGAGAAGACCGAATTGTTAAGCAGTTCATCCGAGAACACCATCCGAGTCTCATTACTTCCCATTCGTCAAAAGCCATTACTGCTACCCACAAAGAAACGGCGGTAAACCCACTCAGTAGGTCAGCCGTCCTCAGATCATATAGAATAAATTAATGTATAACATTGTTCTTTTAGTTTTTACGATAATCTGTTTTCTCCTCCAAGTCGGCTTTTCTATTTTTTACTCGATTAATATCGTTGATATTAGCAATGAGGCCAACCAAGTCCAAAAAAAACTTGAAACTAGCCAAATTGAATTGCAGTTATTAAAAGCCAAATACTTGGAACAAAGTTCCCTCATGGTTATTCAAAAAGACCCCTCTACTAAGAGTCTTCTACCAATTACCAAAACCGTTACTATTAATCCATGATTCCTGATCGCCAAAAAACAGTAGTCCTGACTTTAGCCCTCTGCTATCTGGCGGTTGTAGTGAAACTTTTTTACATCCAGATCATAAAATATCCAGAATTATCACGACAGTTATTATCACAAAATTTTAAAACGACCACTATCAAGCCAGAAATGGGCAGTATTCTGGACAGTCAAGGTAAGCCGCTCGTTTCTTATCAAACATTTTTCCAAGCCAGTATTTACAAACCAGATCTCAAAACAAAAACTGACGCCCTTACTCCACTGCTGGTATCTAAAAACCCACAACTGCCCCAGTCCGACATAGACAAGCTAACTAAGTTTGTCCAAAACGACAAACAAAAATGGCTGAGTCTCTCTGGATTGTTTGACCTGCGTCAATCCAAAGAGGTTGATGATCCCGGTATAGTCTTTACAAAAGTAAGTCAACCAATATTTACAGAAAAAAATCTTGGCGACATTTTTTTGGGATCTAGTGGACTCGCCGGCTACTACAAAAGACAACTCTCCGGGAAGGTAGGATTTTCATGGGAAACCAAAGACGCTGTCGGTAACACTATTCTTACTCATCCAGGCTGGATAATTGACCCCGTTAAAGGTAGCGACATCCCCACTTATGTCAATCGACAAATTCAATACCTGACAGAAACTACTCTGGCGGAAGGGATCAAACAGTTTTCCGCCGATTCCGGAGAAATACTTATAATAGATCCCAGTACTGGCGGTATTATCGCCATGAGTGCTCAAACAGCATCTAGTAGTACAGAAGCGACCTCGAGTGCAGAGGCCACCGCCAGTGCCACCATTTTACATTCAAACCCCATCATTGCCAATTTATTTGAACCAGGATCAATTGTCAAACCTTTAATCATGACTCTGGCACTTGATTCGGACTCTATAAAACCTGATTTTATCTGTACTAAGTGCGATCGTCCCCACCAAATCGGCCAATATGCCGTTAGTAACTGGGACAGTAATTTTCATGCCAACTCGGATTTAAAGGATATTATCAAGAACTCTGACAACATCGGAATGAGTTATATCATCAAAGATGTGGGGCTCGAAAAATTTCAAAAATATTTCAAACTGTTAGGACTCGATCGAAAAACCGGTATCGATCTACCAGGAGAAGCTAGGCCACTCCTGAAAAGCTATTGGCCTGAAATAGACTTAGCTACGGCTTCTTTTGGACAAGGTTTTGCGGTCACTCAAGTCCAAATGCTGACTGCCTTTAACACCATCGCCAATAACGGGGTTCGAGTCGGTCCCCACTTTAGACAGGACCAAAAAACTATTTCCACCAAGGTGTACGAAGCCAAGTCTGTCGAGCTCATAAAAGACATTCTCCGTTATGGAGTTGAGAACGGGGCAGTCGCAAAGTTTAAACCAGATTCTCTTGAAGTTTGTGGAAAAAGTGGAACTTCACAAGTTGCAGTAAAGGGAGGATATTCTGACACATCAACCATCGCTTCCTACATTGGATTTAGCCCCTGTAAAAATCCCGAATTTACAATGATCGTCACAATCCACAACCCAAGAACATCACCTTGGGGCTCCAGCACTGCAGCTCCAATCTGGTATAAAATAGCGGGAAAACTACCGTCTCTGTTATAATTCCTATGCACTAAATGACCCCTCAAACTGTAAAGATCTATATTCAAAAACTCAAAAATATTTTTTGGCATTTACCTAAAAGTATTTTTTTTAATTTTTACTATGGTTTTCCTTCCCGGAAACTCACTTTAGTTGCTGTAACCGGAACCGACGGAAAGACCACTACAGTCAACCTCCTTCATGAACTTCTACTCCAGTCCGGTGTAAAGGTGGGTTCTATATCTACCCTAGGCGCCAAGATTGGCGAAAAAAATACTAGCGTCGGTCTTCACACCACCTCTCCCGATTCCAAAGTTGTCCAAGAGATGTTTAAGAAAATGGTGGAGCAGGGCATTACTCATGCAGTTATTGAAGTCACTGCGCACGCCATCGACCAATATCGTTTTTGGGGGTGTCACTTTGAAGTTGCTCTTATAACCAATACTTCACACGAACACTTAGACGACTTTTTTGATATGGCTCATTACATTAGTACTAAAGCTAAACTGTTTACCCAAGCTACTCACAACATCCTCAACAAGGACGACCCATCATACAAAGTAGTTACCGACCTAAATCCTAAAAATCTAACAACTTATAGTACAAAGGAAAAAGCAGACTATAGAGCTGCAGAAATAAAGCTAACTCCCACCAAATTAAGTTTTTATATCAACAAAACCCTAATCAATACTGATAGTAACTATCTTTACCAGGTATCAAATATCCTGGCCGCCTTCGCAGCCGCAAATATTTTAAATATATCCGTAGAAATATTTAAAAAAGTAGTCCGTCAATTTCCGTCAATGCAAGGCCGTCGTGAAGAAGTTAAAAACGATCTTGGTATCCGTTGTATAGTTGACTTTGCCCACACCCCTGCAGCCATCTCATCTACTCTTGAAACTATCCGAGCCACTTCTAAGGGTAAAAATATAATTATATTCGGAGCTACTGGTGGACGAGACCAAAGTAAGCGGCCGATTATGGGAAAAATTGTCTCCGAACTTGCCGATATTGCCATTATAACCGCCGACGACACTCGTCATGAAAAGATAGAAGTAATCAACAAGCAAATTATTAGCGGTATCGATCAATCTCGTGTAAAAAGTAAGAAATTCAGTTACCACAACATTCCTGGACGTCAGGACGCATTTAACTACGCCCTAAAGATAGCTCAACCAGGTGATACTGTCATTGCCTGTGGCAAGGGACATGAAAACACCATTCTTCACGGCAATACTGAGTACCCCTGGTCCGAGTCCGAAGCTTTTAGAACTGCCCTACGTCATCGCAATCAAAATAATGGCAACATATAACCTCGACCAACTTCCAACCATCGACCAATCTTATGAGCAAGGGATGCTTCCCCAAAGAAATGATAAAACAAAATTCTATAAAGACACCAGTGGGCGCTGCAATCTAGCCAACTATTCACTAAGTTCAGAAAACCGGCGTATTCTTCGCAAAACCGATCAATATACCTGCCGCTCTCTTCCGCTTTGCGAGTTTGAATATACCCCTTTAATACAAAAACAAATTTATAATTGGATAAAATTACTCGGCTGGGATTTTCCCATAAGCTCAGTCAAGACTATTTTTAACTCTCATATCTTTAATCATCTGGACATTTGGCAAGATGGCGAAAAAGTTATCGCCTACTCTATTTGCTACACTTCACCTCACATCTCTCACATTGCCTATGTCTTCTACGACCCACAATACTCCCACGGGGACTTACCAATCAGACTAGTCCTCCAATTCGTCATCAATAGTTACGAACAACATCGTAAGTACTGCTATTTAGGAAGATTTTCAGGCGAGGTCGGTTACTATAAAAGGAACATGCCCGGATTCGAACACTTTCAAGACGGTGTTTGGGTAAAGTTTAAAAAATAATATGAGAATTCACATACTGGCTATTGTCGGAAAAATGACAACACCGTTGGCTGTCGAACTTCAGAGATTGGGTCACACTGTCACCGGTTCTGATCAAGATAAAATATATCCACCAGCTAGTACCACTCTAGAAAAAAACTCCATATCAGTAAACACCAGGACTATCGATAAAAATATAGATCTTGTTATAGTCGGTTCTTCTTATACTCACTTTACAAGATGCGTCCAAGAGTTAGCGCAAGCCAAAAAACTTGGTATTCCTTTTATTCCAGCAACTGAATATTTAGCGAATATGCTAGTCAAACAAAATTCAATTGTCGTGGCCGGGTCTTTCGGCAAGACGACCATAACAGCACTCCTAGCTTTTCTTTTTGACAAACTAGGACTCGATCCAAGCTATTGTTTTGGCGAAAAAATAATCAACAACCTTCCCTCAGTTCACTCCTCAAATTCAGACTGGTCAATTATTGAAGGCGACGAGTCTATCAACGGTCTCGACACAAAAGCAAAATTCTTTTCATACGGTCCAAAATATCTCATTCTCACTTCAGTTGGTTGGGAGCACAAAGATTCTTATCCGACCCAGGAAGCCAACCAGCAGGCATTTTCAGACCTACTAAGTTTAGTCCCTCCTGATGGGATAGTTGTCTACAACCCAGAGGATAGTGGCATAAATCAGATTTTTTCTTCCACAAAAGCTACTACGGTTCCGTACGAAAATTTTAGTTTCGATACTTCACTTATTGGTATGCACAATAATCAAAACATTCGTGCCGCCCTTACCCTTATTAAGGCATTAAAACTTGACCTCCAAAGGGCAATCGAATTAATACCCACCTTTTTGGGAGTAGAACGACGACTCCAAATTATTTCCAAAACTTCAAACATAACAATAATAGATGACTACGCTCAGTCTGCCATCAGAGTTAACACAGCCATAAATTCCATTCGCGAAACTTTTCCATCAGCTGCTATAAAAGTTTTTTTTGAACCTCACGCCTCATTTCTCCAAAGTGTTTCCGGTTTGAATGGTTTCAAAGATGCTTTTTCTACATGTTCAGAAGTTATACTTTCCCAAATTAATTATCGCAAATCCATAAAAGGTGACCGAGTTACTGCACGTAGTTTTACTGATGAGATAGGGGATTCACTCAAATACATTCCCATCTACGAGGACATATTCCAGCATTTTAAGAATTCACTAAAACCAGGTGATATTTTAATTCATTTTAGTTCAGGAGGTCTTGATGGACTCAATACGCTAAAGCGTCTAGTCTCCCACTTCAACCCTGAAATACCATATACTTAAGTGTCTTTATGATTCATCTTTACCTAGGACTTCTCTTATTCTCTTTCCTCACCAACAGCATTTTGGTGATTCCTTTCATCAACCTTCTATATAAACTAAAATTTCAACGACAAGAACAAACCACTCTTGATTTTCAAAACAAGCACACCACAGTCTTTGACAAATACCACAGCCAGAAGTCAGGCACTCCCGTTGGAGGAGGACTGTTAATTATTTTTACAGTATCTGTCCTATTCGCGTTCCTATTCCCAATTCTCAAGTTTTCCAACATTTATATTTCCAGTAACTACAAAATAGACAACGAAATTCTGATCATTTTTTTTACTTTTGTCAGTTTCGCTGTTCTAGGTTTATACGATGATGTTCTAAAATTTTTTAACTTCGAAAAAACGGGATTCTTTGGGCTAAAAATGTTACACAAGTTGATACTCCAAATACTTCTTGCCTTCTCGATTTCTGTCTACCTTTATCTTAACTTGGGCATAAGTTTTGTATATATCCCCTTTGTTGGAGCAGTTGCTCTGGGTTGGTTTTCTGTACCGCTCTATACAATAATTATTGCCGGATTCGCCAACTTTTTCAATATTAGTGATGGACTCGACGGTCTTTCCTGCGGTCTACTAATGATTGCCCTTTTTGCCTTCTGGTTTCTTTCCAATGCCTCCCTTGATACACCCATCTCTTTATTTTTAGCTCTATGGCTTGGCGCGCTTATCGCTTTTTTATATTTCAATATTTATCCAGCCCGCATCTGGTTAGGAGATGTTGGCTCACTTTCATTTGGTGCCACATTTGCCCTCATCGCAATTATTCTGGGTAAACTCGTCCCTCTAATGATTGTCGGCGCCCCTTTTATTATTGAAGGCTTAAGCAGTGCCGTTCAGATAATTAGTAAAAGCTACTTTCATAAAAAGATTTTTCCAGCAGCGCCCATCCACCTAACACTTCAGAAAAACGGCTGGGAAGAGCCAAAAATTGTTTTTAGAGCTTGGCTTGCCGGTATAATATTAGCTATTTTTGGTCTATGGCTGGGGATAAATTAGCGCTTCTAAAACTGGAAATCCAAAAATATCTTGGTATTCCTTATTTCACCAATAAGGGTAAATTTAAAACAACTGGTTCTAATGTTTTTGTTGGTAAAGGCACAGCCAAAGAAATTGCTCTGGAAACAATCAATTTAGCCAATCAACAAAATATTAAACTATTGGAACTATCCGCCGACCGCATCTATAATTTTCAGAAAAAAAACCACCTTGGCATCGATTGTTCTGGTTTAGCGTGCCATTTGCTCAATTTTTATTTCGATACCAAATTAGACCCACGCCGCACATCTGCACAGATGCTGACCTCATCGCCACTTTCACAAGAAATTGAAGACCCCACAACCGGCGACCTAGTCCAACAAAAGAACGGTAAGCATCTATTGTTTATCGTCGAAAAAGACGGCAATATAATCAACTATATCGATAGTAGTTTCGAAGGCAGAGGAGTTCGTTACGGGAGTTTCAATATCAACAACCCAGTTTTCAAACACGACGGTTTTTTCCGTCTACTTCTCCTCAATTAGTTCGCGATAAGTCAAGGGTTCTAAAGATTGTATTTCTACTTCAGTTCCACACTCACTACATTCCAAAATATCACCAACTACCATTCCCTCAATTTGAGGTATTTCACTATTACAATCCGGACAAGTAATTTTTAAGTTCGCATCAGCCATAATTATTGGTTAAAATATAACTAAACCTATTATATGACACCACTCAATTGTTTTGACGATATCTATTTTAAACGTGAAGACGAGTCAGTTACTGGCTCCGCCAAAGATAGAGCCATTCCTTATCAGATCGACAACTTAATCGCCCAAGGGTTCTCATCTGCAGTAATTTCTTCCACTGGAAATGCTGCTATTGCTGCACAATATTATTGCAATCTAAAAAAGATTCCCTTAACCGTGTTTGTTTCTCCTCACACACCCCAGTCCAAACTCTCCCTTATTAATAATTACCAAACAACACTTAAACCAGTTTCCGATGCCATTAAGTACTCCAAGGCTAATAAAAGCTACTTACTACGCCAGTCAACTGACGAGTCGGCACTAATAGGGTATAGCTATCTTGGTAGTGAAATTATTGAACAAGTACCCGATGTTACCAGTATCTTTTTCCCCGTGGGAAGTGGGGCCACTTTAGTTGGAGTATCTTCTGCAATACCTAAAAATGTCAAAATATTTGCCATCCAATCTGCTTACAACTGTCCCATTACTAAAGAACTTGACCCTGGCTTTATCCAAGAACCTATTAATATAACCGACGCCCTAACCGCCAAATATGTCCCACTCAAACCACGTGTACATAATGTTCTGAAAGCCACTGGTGGAACGGGACAAGTTGTATCAAATCAAGAAATCATGGATGCTCAAAATAAGCTAGAAAGTTTTGGGGTGCGCTGTTCTTATGAAGGGGGACTAACCTTAGCTGGGCTATTCAAAGCAAAATCCTTATTTGATATCGGACCAAAACCACTAGTTATTATCACTGGCACCAAAAGATGACCAAGATTGAAAATTATTTAAATACCCTCCCTTACCACTTTTATTTTTTGGTGGTCGATAACTTTCTAGATATCAATCTACCAAATCTAACTAACTTCGTCTCGATATCGCCAAAAACACTTGGCATCCAGCTTGAACAAAAAAATTCTGGCAGATTGCTTTCCCATCCCGAGTGCATCAGTTTCATAAAAACTCACACCCCCAAAGGACTTACCCCAGCAATTATTCCATTTAAACCATCACCAAAGATTGATCTGGTCTGTCAACAGAACGGTTGGGTTAACATCAGCAATCCCAGCAAATTAAATCGTTTTTTCGAAGACAAGATCCTGTTTTCAAAACTATTAGACGAACACTTCCTCCCCCAAATACCTCACACTATCACCACTTTTACAAAAGACAATTTCGCGGTCGCACAGGAGCAGTATGGCTCCTTGTTAGTAGTCCAGACCCATTTTGGTTGGGCGGGCAATAGCTCCCACCTCTCCGATGACTTTAGTAGCTTATCGACCAAAATTGCTATTGATACTCCTATAAAAATATCTCCATTCCTCACCGGCACTTCTCTAATAAATAACTGCTGTCTTACTCCACAAGGTCTTGTCCAAAGCCCTCCAGGACTTCAGTACACCGGTATCTCTGCTTTATCTAAAAATCCACTTGCTACCACCGGCCGACAATGGCCTTCGCACTCGGGCTCTAATATTAATGACCAGATTAAAAAAATAACCATCAATTTTAGTGAAGTTCTAAAATCCAAAGGCTACTTAGGTTTTTTTGGGTTAGATTTTTTTGTTAATGAAGACAAAGTTTTTTTGTTGGAATGTAACCCAAGGCTAACTGCTTCTTTTTCCTTCTATACTGCAATAGAAAAAAATAGTAACTATGAACCCCTATTTTTTTATCACCTGCTTTCATTTTTACCCAGCACTTATCCCATAAACCAAATTGAACAAAACCGACGGTTCACAGACTCTACTATTGTTGGTTCTGAAATAACCCTCAAGAGTGAAGAGGGGAATACCATCAAAAAATACAACGCCTTTATAGACTTTGCACCTGAAGGTGACCCTACAAAAATTGATCAAATAGTTTTGAGTGAGGTACTAAATGAAGTCATCTAAGTTCATTTTTTTAGTATCCATATTATTAACAATTGGGCTGGTTTTTATTTCAATCTCTTCCATAACTGAAGCCAGTAATACTGTTGGAGACAAATTCTTTTTTATAAAAAAACAGCTCCTTTGGTCACTCGTTGGGGTTGCCTCTTTTAGCCTTGCCTCCACCATTCCCTTGTCCCTCATCAAAAAATTTGCCACGCCTTTATATATAATCTCCACTGCCTTGCTTGCAATTATCTTAATACCCAGTCTGAGTAACAGCGCTTTAGGTGCGAGGCGGTGGTTGGATCTGGGAATAGTTGGCATACAACCATCTGAAATATTTAAGCTTGCTGCTATTATTTTCTTCGCCAACGTTTTTTCTCAAGAAAAATACCGCCATCTAAAATATCTAGTTTTATTTTTAACCGTTCCACTTTCATTAGTTGTTCTCGAGCCAAATATGAGCACTGCTATTCTTATAGCTGCCATTACCATTACTATTTTCTATTTAGCCAATGGCAACCTCACTAGCATTATTGCGATTTGTTCTGTAGCCATGATGATCAGCACTCTGCTAATCGTTATTTCTCCATACCGCAAAGCCCGTTTTGACCAAACTTCGTATCATTCAAATCAGATGACTCTCACTCTCACTTCAGGTCAGTTGGCCGGTAAGGGCTTTGCAAACTCAGATCAAAAATATCGTTATCTACCCAAAATATCTACTGATTCAATTCTTGCTGTTATCGGCGAAGAAACCGGCTTCATAGGAGTTAGTTTGATAGTAGGTTTGTATTACATCTTAGTTAGTGACATTTTTACTCTCAGTACTTTTCAGGTCAAATATAGTTTTAAGTACCTACTGATACTGGGCATTGGCTGTTGGATTGCCTACCAAAGTCTTATCAATATGGCCACAGTAGTTTCTCTCATTCCACTCACCGGAGTCACCTTACCACTTATTTCATATGGAGGATCATCCCTGATAACTATTCTTTTTGGGCTTGGTCTCATCAACAACTTGATATACTCAACTAGATATGAAGATCAGCAAGACCATCATCATAACCGGAACTCATCACACACCAGCTATCGAGCTCATAAACCATCTCAAAAAAGATCCGGAAGTTAACTGGAAAATAGTCTATGTCGCTCATCAGTATAAGACCGAAACACACCTTCTTCACACCATAATTCCCAAACTAAAAGTGGAATTCTTTAATCTTGACTGTGGTAAGTTTGATCGCAAAAATCTGGACATAACCTTGATGGGTATTCCTAAGATCATTAAAGCGTTTTTTACATCCCTCTCTCTTCTAAAAAATCTCCAGCCTCAAATAGTCGTTTCTTTTGGTGGTTATGTTTCTGTCCCAGTTGTTATTGCTACATATTTCAATAAGATTCCCTCGATTACTCACGAACAGACAGTTACCAATAGTCTAGCAACCAAAATCAACAGTTACTTTGCCACAAAAGTAGCCCTTTCATTTGATAATGTCACTCAAAAAAAACAATTACCTGTCAAAAAAACTGTCGTCACCGGTAATCTTTTAAGACAGGAAATCTTTAACACTACATCAACAAATTATAAGAATACCACCCATCCAATAATTTATTTTACTGGCGGCAACCAAGGATCAATTTTTCTAAACGAGTTAATATATCAACTCGTCCCACTGTTAGGTAACAAATATACAGTCATTCACCAAACTGGGAAAAATAATAATCAAGTACTTCAAGACGAGTTGACCAAAAAATACAAATACATTTCATCTGAGTTTATCGAGAGTGAAGATATTGGCTGGGTTCTAAGCAACGCCGACGTTATTGTCAGTCGATCTGGTGCCAATATTTGCCAAGAAATAGATACCCTCGACAAAAAAGCACTATTGATTCCCCATCCCTTCACCCAACAAAACGAGCAGCAGCTAAATGCACTCTGGTTACAAAACCATCACCCTAAGTCGATTAAGATAGTTTCACAACCAAACGCCAGTCCATCAACGATACTCGAAACCATCAACGAACTTGTAACCACTATTCACACCTCACACCCCAAAAAGTTACCCCTTATTCACCCATTATATAAACTAGTTCATGAAATATCTCTCTAAATATTTCTTCACCATTCCCATTATATTTCTAACATTTCAGCTAATTTATCTACTCGGGATTACCCTAAAACCTCAGATAACGCCCTATTCAGACAACAACCGTTATCTGACAGATCTCACCAACACTCTTCGGCTAAGCAAGTTGCAATACCAACAACTAAATTTTTTTGATCACCGTAACGAAGTCGAAATGATTATCATCGACCAGCCCAACCACAGCTTTAAAACCATAATTTCAACCCAACTCCCCCCCCTTTCCCAAGTTGCTGCCTTACAAAAACTCATAAAAATCGCTAATATTGAGGGTAAGGAGTTATCATTCGTTGATCTAAGCTCCCGCCGTCCATATGCAACATTCTAAAATCATTTGTGGAATAGATATCGGAACTTCAAAAGTTACCACCATTGTTGGGCAATTTTTTGAGGTCGAAGATCGTTTTAATGTTATCGCAGTAGCTTCCACTCCAGCTTCAGGTTTTCGCAAAGGTCAGATAATAAATCTCGATCAAGCCACTCAAACAATTACTCAAAGTATAGAATCAGCTGAAAGAATGGCTGGTTTTCAGTTAAAAAGTGCTCATGTTTCTATCTCTGCACCTCATATTGAATCAGTAAATTCACAAGGTGTTGTGGCTGTTAGTACGCCGAATGGCGAGATCACTCATGGTGATATTACTCGAGTCATTGAAGCAGCGCAAGCCGTCACTCTACCCGCAGGCAAAGAACTTATCCACACCATACCCCGACGTTACACCGTTGATGGCCAGGAAGGAGTTATCGACCCCATCGGTATGAATGGCGTTCGACTCGAGCTAGAATCACATCTTATTTTGGCATCGAGCCCCAGTCTAAAAAATCTTTACAAATGTCTCGAAGAGGTTGGTATTGATACCGACTCTTTGGTTTTCTCTGGTTTAGCCACTGCTAAAGCAGCTTTGACCAACACCGAAAAAGAACTAGGTGTCGCCCTAATTGATATTGGCGGCAGTGTTACTTCACTAACTATCTACACCGAAGGCTCGCCAGTCTACTCTTCTGTAATTCCGGTCGGGGCCAACAACGTCACCAACGACCTGGCTATCGGTCTTCGACTTTCCATCGAAGATGCTGACAAAATAAAACTCAAAATTAATAAAATCGTCGAAGCCAAAAAGCTCGAAGATGATGTTGATCTTTCTGTGTTTGGCATACTTTCCGAGGAAAAACACAAAATCTCTCTTCAAACCGCAGTAAATGGGATCATTAAGCCTCGACTTGAAGAGCTGTTTACCCTTATCTATGACCAAATCGAAACAAGTGGTTTCTCAGCATTGATTCCTGCAGGTGTCGTCATTACCGGTGGTGGAGCTCAAACAATTAACGCCAAAGATATCTGTTCCAAAGTTATCCCACTTCCTCTGAGAGTAGCTTCTCCTCCAAAGCTTGGAGGGATTGTCGATGATATACTTAACCCGAGTTATACAAGTTCTATTGGTTTACTTATGTATGGCTTAGAACAAACCACTCAATCAGGTAACTCCAATAAAAAAAATAAAACCAATGTTAGTGGTTTGTTCAATAAAATTAAAAGCCTGATCGAACCTCTCTTACCTTAACAACATCCTAAATACTCACTTCCGCTTTTTTTGACAAACCGCTTAACATATTATCCAAGTCAGCTCTTTTTCCAACTGCCAAAACACCTCTGTTTCCACCTACTTCCAGACTCTCAAGAAACATCGTTCCACCACCACTCTGAATCGCAACATCCGATAACATATCAACAAGTTTTTCCAACCTCATTCCGCCCCTGACAACTACAAACTCATGACAAGCAGTTACTTGTTCCCCAGCTGGTAATTGAGAAACTAGTTTTTGTTTTAGAAGCCATGCTTCTTCAGCATTCATGAGTTTAACAGCCATAGATAATTATACCCCATAATAATTAAAAGTAAATTCATTAGGTTTTTATCTGCTCCCCGATTAATTTAGTATAATGAACCCATGGCTCTTATTAAAAATCTCGCAGGTCAATTTGCCCGTCTCAAAGTAATCGGAATCGGTGGTGGTGGTAACAATGCCATCAACTCCATGATCGCCGAAGATAATATCAAAGGTGTTGATTTTATTGCCGTAAATACTGATTCCCAAGCACTCCTCAACTCACTGGCTCCCATCAAAATCCAAATTGGTGAAAAACTTACCAAAGGTTTGGGAGCAGGGGGCAATCCTTCCGTTGGGTCAGAAGCAGCCAAGGAATCACATGATCGCATTAAAGACGCCCTAGAGGGCACTGACATGGTTTTTATAACTGGTGGTATGGGTGGTGGTACTTGTACTGGAGCCGCCCCAGTCATCGCTGAAATTGCCAAAAAGGAAATTGGCGCCTTGACCATAGCAGTTGTCACCAAGCCATTCCTTTTTGAAGGTACAAGGCGCATGACCAACGCCGAAGAAGGAATCTCTCACCTCAAACAAAACGTCGATACTCTGATCGTCATTCCCAACCAAAAAGTCATGGAGGTAGTCAACGATAAAGCCACCCTACTAGAAGCATTCAAGATCGCTGATTCAGTACTCAACAAAGGTACTAAGGCAATAGCCGATCTCATCACTACACCCGGACTTATCAATCTTGATTTTGCTGATATCAAAACCATCATGAGTAATGCCGGTTCTGCGCTCATGGGAGTCGGAGAGGCAGAGGGAGTTGATCGCGCTCGGGCAGCAGTTAGTGCCGCTGTTGATTCACCCTTAGTTGAGGTAAATATTGATGGAGCTCGCGGAGTACTCATTAATATCACTGGTGGTCCTGATTTGACCATGTCTGAGATAGAGGACGCAGCCAAGACTATTACAGCCCTCTGTGCCCCAGATGCCAATATTATTTTTGGTGCCACGATTGATAAAGCCCTGGCTGGAAGAATTAAAGTAAGTGTCATTGCCACCGGATTTGATGCCAGCCGTCAAAGACAAATGCTTTCATTCAAGAAACCGCTCCCAACAACCACACCACCAGTCACCAAAACAAGTTCAACTACTATTTCTTCACCCTCATCTACAATTATCCAACCATCTCCAACTACTTCCGCCCAAGTAAATGAATTACTAAAAGATGAAACCATTCCAACAGGAGTTGATATTGTTGATGAATTCGATATTCCTTCGTTTTTGCGTAAGAACAAATGATTGATGCCCCAATTATTTTTAAATGGATGAGTCCTGAAGAAAAGTTTTTTCGACTCAACTTCGACAATTTAATTTCAACAATTAATCACAAAACACAATTAAAAGTTAACGCATACTCTGTCTATGAAAGTGGCCAATCATCGATTGTAGCCAATATTGAAACCGACCAGCTTCAACCAGCAGTTTTGAAAACCGGCCTCAATGGGCAAGCACTCATTTGGGAAGCCAATGCCTTAAACCATTGGCGACAAGCTATCAACGCTCCACAAGTACTTCAAATTAGTCCAGCAACCACTGAGTTACCAGCCTATATTATTTATCAAAGAATCAATCACCCACGATTGAAAGAAATAAGTCCACAAAGTAGGATTGCTAGTGGACTATCACAAAAAATGGGATCTACCTTAGCAACTATCCACAACCTAGAAACACCGATAGAATCAGGTCTTTTTCCCACCCTCACCACACCATCAGAAATTACCACGGCTTCCGCCCAACGAGTGGACAATCTCGTAAAAGCTGGCACACTCCTACCCCGACACCAGGCCACTATTAACCGTGCCATGTCGACGATAACCTCGTCTTCAGTTGAACAAAAACTGTGTCATGGAGATTTCTTAGCATACAACTTATTCTCTGATGGTCAAAGCCTAATTGTTTTTGACCCAGATACTATTATCACAGATCCAATGTACGATCTCGCCAACACGACACTCAATACCATCGCCGAAGTAGTCGATTTTGGACAACAAGAGGCCCAAAGTATTATCGCTGGTTATGAATCAAAAAGACCTGTAGATTACCAACTGTTGCAAGCTTTTTTTACAGTTCAATGTATCAAGAAGATAGAAAAATGGTGCCAAAAAAACTTAACCACAAAAGTCGCCCGTACCATCTGCTTTCTCGAATCACCACCAGATTTTTTGCGTAAGAACAAAAACTAGGTGTATAATGATCCTACGAAAATGACCTACAAAAAAAAGATTATTACATAGCCAGACATCCCGGTTACTCCGGAGTTATCTGGCCACTTCAAATCCTTCGCAAGAAGGATTTTTTGTTTATTAAGTTATAATTAGTAATTCACAATTAGAAATTTTCAATTAAACCATGTACTTTCCTGACCTACCAAACAATCTTGATCTCCCAGTATTAGAAAATTCAATTCTTAAATGGTGGTATGCCACTGACATTGTCAGTCGTTATTTACACAAAAACGACGACTCAGCCAAAACTTTTTCTTTTATTGATGGTCCCATAACCGCCAACGGCTCCATGGGAGTTCATCATGCCCGTGGTCGTACCCTGAAAGACGTCTTTCAAAGATTCAAAAATGCCCAGGGTTTCGCCCAGCGTTTTCAAAACGGTTTTGACTGCCAAGGTCTTTGGGTAGAAGTCGAAGTTGAAAAAGATAACGGGTTCAATTCCAAAAAAGATATCTCTGACTTTGGCTTAGATAAATTCACGCAGTCTTGTGTCTCCCGAGTTGATAAGTTTAGTAAAATTCAAACCGAGCAATCCAAGCGACTGGGGATGTTTATGGATTGGGACAACTCTTATTACACCAACTCACAGAACAACAACCTATACATCTGGTATTTCCTCAAACAAGTCCACCAAAAGGGTTGGCTCTGCAAAAAGAAAAGCGCCACTACTTGGTGTCCTCGTTGCGAGACTGGACTATCCCAACATGAAGAAGCAGATGGATATAAAGAAATAACTGATACTTCCGTATTTTTAAAATTCAAACTAACTGGCAAAGCCAATGAATACGTCCTCGCCTGGACGACCACTCCTTGGACTCTTTCCGCCAATGTACTATTGGCTATCAATACTCGTTTTGAGTACGTCAAAGCCAAAAGCGGTAAAGAATATCTCTATCTCGCTAAACTTTCAGCTGAAAGACTCGGGCTTACCGACTATGAAACTATTGATGCAAGTACTTTACTAAACCTATCATACGAAAGTGTTTACGATATCCCGGCTCAAAAAGACGTCAAACACTATATAACAAACTGGGATATGGTTGATCCTGTCGAAGGAACTGGTGTAGTCCACATAGCACCAGGCTGTGGTCAAGAGGATTTTGAATTGGGTAAAAAGCTCTCATCCGACATGATTGCCCCACTTGATGAGACAGGTCATTTCCTATCAGAATATGGAGATCTCTCTGGGATGTATGCTCATGATGTTTCTCCCAAAGTTTTTGAATATCTGACTAGTACCGGTGCACTATTCAAAACCGAAGCGGTTACTCATCGATATCCTCATTGTTGGCGCTGCAAAACAAAATGTTTGTTCAGACTCGAAGACAGCTGGTATATAAAATCAGATGAGATAAGACCTCTAATGAAAGCCGCCGCCGAAAAAGTAAACTGGCATCCAAAATATGTTGGCCGACGCATGCAAAATTGGCTTGATTCCATGGAAGATTGGATGATAAGTCGTAAGCGATTTTATGGACTTGCTCTACCTTTTTATGAATGTGCTTGTGGAGAGCTAATCATTATCGGAAGTCTCGAAGAATTAAAAGCTGCCGCAGTTGATCCAAAACTAGTTGACGAGTTACCCTCCCTTCACCGCCCCTGGATAGATTCCATCAAAATAAAATGTACTAAGTGTGGTGAAAGCGTCTCTCGTATTTCTGATGTTGGTGACTGTTGGCTCGATGCCGGAGTTGTCCCCTTCTCTACGCTAAGATATCTCTCCGACAAAAAATACTGGGAGAAATGGTTTCCTTCCGACTTAGTTCTCGAAATGATCGAACAGGTCCGTTTATGGTTCTACTCCATGCTTTTCTTTAGTGTGGCATTAGAGAATACCTTACCTTATAAAAATGTTGTCGCACATGCAGAAGTCCGTGATGAATCAGGTGAACGGATGAGTAAGACTAAGAAAAATGGTATCCCTTACGATGACGCTGTCGAAAAAATGGGTGCCGACTCTATGCGATGGCTCTATTGTCAGCAAAAACCTCATACTAATGTAAATTTTGGTTACAACATTGCTGACAAAGTTAAGCGCGAACACTTTTTGATATTGTGGAACTCATATCGCTTTTTTACCCAGCATGCCAACATGGAAAGTTGGCAGCCGGGCGAGGCTTTCAATCCACAAGATTTAACCAACACTATCGACAAATGGTTAGTCTCTAGACTCAACTCAACTATCAAAATGGTGACTGAGTCAATCGAAAAATACCAAACATCCAAGGTCACATCAGCTGTTGAAAGTTTTGTCTCTGACCTATCCACTTGGTATATCAGACGCAATCGTGACCGTAAGGACAACTTCACTTTATTACATCATTGTTTTACGCAGCTTAGCCAACTAACTGCACCGTTCACCCCTTATTTATCTGAAGCTATTTATCAAAATCTTCAGGGAGCTACTGTAGGTGAGTCAACTGACTCAGTCCACTTACAATCATGGCCGGTTCATAGTCCTGAGTTAATCGACACTTGGCTCGAAAGTCAGATGGCTATTGTTCGTGATAACTGTCAAGAAATCCACGCACTCCGACAAAAGTCGGGATTAAAAGTTCGCCAGCCTCTGGCGTCCGCCACCATCGTTGACAAACTTGATGATCAGTTTTTAGCCATAATTAAGGACGAAACAAATGTTAAGTCAGTACTTATCGGTACCGAAGTTGGCATTGATACAGTCCTTACCCCCGAACTTATCGAAGAATGCGAATCACGCGATCTTATCCGCTCCATTCAAGTTATGCGAAAAGAACTAGGAATGAAGGTCAATGATCGAATCACAATTGTCGCTCCAAAATGGCCCAAGAATTTTGAAACAGAAATCCTTACCAAAACTCTTGCCGACAGTATCATCATTGGTGATACGTTAGTAGTTGATAAGGCCTAAACCAAAAAGTGGCGCCTAAAAATTACTTACCGCTAATCATCAGCTTGGGAATTCTATTTTCCATAAATATGCTGATGATTAGTTCGTTATCACCAGGCTTACTCGGCAAACAATTACTTTCCTGGGGGATTGGTTTAGGTCTTTTCTTTGCTGGTACCCAGGTCAACCCCCGTCAAATAGCTTCTTCCAAAATATTTGTTTTCGTAATCAGCTGTCTACTTCTATTTACTCCCATCGCCCTAAACAACATCACTCGTGGCTCCAGAAGATGGATTGAACTAGGTTTTATGTCAATTCAGCCCTCAGAGTTCGTCAAACCCTGGTTAATGCTTTTTCTAGTCAATACATCATTTCCTCTACTAATTCTCATTCCGTTTTTCATTACTCTTATGCAACCGGACTTAGGAAGCGGCTTGACCATCCTTCTTTTGACCACCCCACTGATTCTCTACAATAAGAAATTCTTCAGACAAGTACTAATACTTTTAGTTATAGGTACTATTTTATCTCCATTAGTTTGGACACAGTTTTTACACGATTACCAAAAAGACCGAATTTATCACTTTCTTAGTCCTCAGTCAGACCCACTCGGAAAGGGGTATAACGTTATCCAGTCAAAAATTGCCATTGGCTCTGGTGGTATCTGGGGTAAGGGTTATAGAAAGGGGACTCAAGGACAACTTCTATTTCTCCCCGAAAAACACACTGATTTTATGTTTGCTTCTACTGCTGAAGAGCTTGGTTTAATCGGTATTTGTATTATTATTGGCGCTTATTTTCTATTAGTAAAGACTCTTATTAATCGCGCCTACAGTTTACACACCCATCCTCAGTTAAAAATATTTATTCTGGGTATTACTTTTCAAATTTGGTTCACGGCTTTTATTAATATTGGTATGAACTTAGGCATTCTCCCTGTCACTGGAATCCCCCTACCTTTCCTCTCTGTCGGCGGATCTTCCCTTATGGCGATGATGTTTTCATTGGGGATAATTTACTCCTAACTATTTATGCTATAATCCTCCAGTATGAAATACGCCGTAATTGCCGTCTCCGGCACTCAATATCTTGTTAAAGAAGATGAAGTCATCACAGTTGATAACCAAAATCTTGAAATAGACAAATCAAACAAATTAGAAACTGTCCTACTTACCGTCGATGGCGATAAGGTCTCAGTTGGTACTCCTACCGTTAAAGGTTCTTCAGTCGAGTACACTGTAGTAAACAACTACCAAGGTAAAAAAGTAGATGTTTTCAAATTCAAATCAAAATCCCGCTATCGAAAGTCCATGGGTTTCCGACCCCAATTGACCGATATAAAAATTAACAAAATTAATCTTTAACAAAAGCTCTATAGCTCTAACGCTCTAAAGCACTAAATATATGGCACATACTAAGTCACAAGGAAAAACCAATCAGAAGTCAAATCGTCCCGGGCAGAGGCGAGGTGTCAAGAAATTCGGTGATCAAAAAGTATCAGTAGGTCAAATAATCGTTCGTCAAGTTGGCTCAACCTTCCATGCCGGCATCGGTACTAAAACCGGTAAAGACTTCACTATCTACGCAGTCAAACCAGGAATTGTAAAGTTCTTCACTAAGATGGGCCGAAAGTTCATCTCCGTCATCAAAGGTTAAAAGATTGACCTAGTCTGCTTCATTTCGTATCTCTTTTTTCACGAGAGTTTTCATAGTACTCTATTTGTACAATGAAAGAGGTCACTCAAATCCCCACCAACCAACTCGAACCAAATCCTCTCCAACCCCGTGGCATCATTAACGCCGACTCGGTATCAGAACTAGTCGAATCAATTCGTGAACATGGAATTCTCGAACCTCTAATCATCGCTCAGACTCCCGCTGGATTTCAAATTATCGCTGGTGAGCGTCGCTGGAGAGCCGCTCGAATTCTCAAACTTCCTTATGTCCCGGCCATCATCAAAAAAACTACTCCCCAACAAATGTTGGAAATGGCTATTGTTGAAAACGTCCAACGTAAAGATCTTAACCCACTAGAGCGCGCCAAAGCCTTTCTCCGTCTCAAAGAAGAGTTCAACCTTGATCATACTGGTATTGCCAAAAAAGTCAGTAAGAGCGTCCCTTACGTCATCAACGTCTTAAAACTACTCACCCTCCCTGATGCTCTAAAAGACGGACTGCTTTCCGGACTCATTTCCGAAGGTCATGCCCGAGCACTTTCTAGTATTGGTGATACTCGACTAATTATCGAAGCCTACAAAATCGTCATCAAAGAAAAAGCCTCTGTCCGTCGAGCTGAGGAGATAGCTCGACGTATGCGTAAAAAAATCGAGGAGGGGATAGTTCCAATCACCAAGGAAAATATTCCTCAATTTCTCAAGTCCCGACTCGATAATATATCAAATGACCTTGAGACTCTTTTTCCCAAAAACACCACTCGAGTAAAAATAACCCAAACGAATGTACTAACTAAAGTTACTTTCCAGTTCCGTGGTCCCATTGAAGACCGGTTTGAAAGTCTAAAAAGTCTCTATAAAGAATTGTGTCACCGGGAATTAAAACCAGGGGACAACAACTAAAGTCTAATTGTCGGAACCAGTCCTAGATAATTTACCGGCCAGTAGATAAAAAACGCCTTACCGACTATTAAATTTTTGTCTATCGGCCCAAATTCACGACCATCTCGGGAATGAGATCGATTATCCCCAAAGCACAGATATTGACCTTCAGGTACTTCTTTTTCTATGCCCTCTTCATTAAAAGATCCTGGTTCAGAAACAAAATCATCTGGTAGAAAACTTTGGTTTAGTTTAGATCCGTTCAAATACACTTGACCGTCCTTAACCATCACCCTATCTCCAGGAACCCCAATGACTCTCTTAATGTATTCGCACTCGTCTACAGCACAAGGTTCGCTAGGGGGTGCTTTAAAGACCACTACATCACCCCGCTTTGGGTCACCCATTTGATAGCTAAGTTTGTCGGTCAACAGGTACTGACCATTTACAAAGTTTGGCAGCATCGAGTTCCCCTTAACTTCATTTGGTTGAGCTACAAAAAGATAAAGCAGTACAAACACCGATAATGCCAAAACAATTGATTGGACAAACTCGAGGATAAAGTTTCCAATTGAGAACCCACTTTGTGATTTAAAATCTATTTTCATAAATCCAGTGTAACATTCTGATGGCCACTAGTGGGATCGAACCACTGACCTTTCCAACCTGCCTGCCGGCAGGCAGGTGTGAATGGTGGTCGTTATAGGACTCGGACCTATGACCTCATCGATGTGAACGATGCGCTCTAACCAACTGAGCTAAACGACCTGAGCCAAGCAGCCAACTACTCCCGATTATACACTAGCGAATGCTCACCAACATGTTGGCCACTACTATTTTATATAAAACCACCCAGGGATCGTTTTTAACGGATAACTCCTTCACTTGTGCCAAATAAGCTTTAGCCATTTCCCAGTTAAGAGCATCTATTTTGGTCATTTTATTATTTATATTAATATTCCGAACATTTAGAAAGGCAAAAAGATTCTTGTTTAAACTTTTTCTTACCACCACACTTTCTAAGTTTTCAATTAATCTAGTAGTGATCACTGTTTCAGAATTTCTTCGTCTGTACAACAAAACATTGCGCAGTACACTCAGAACATCACCTTTATCCAAAACTGTCACATATTTACCCAATCCGATCTTCGCTAGGTCTCGTTTGACACTATCCAGTATAAATTTCCTATTTGTACCAGTGATATCACTTTCAGTAATCACATCCATTTTTCCCAGACTCGTTTCATTTTCATAATAATTCCAGCTATTCTCGTCTCCAACTATCCCCGTCACCAAGTGATATGTCCCATCAGCTAAACCTTCTACGAAGACTTTACAATTTTTATCATCGTCACCTAATAACAAGAACCCCATCCCATCACTCCTATACTCTAGAGTATTCTCGCATTTTGCCTTAAGTACCGCCGGAGAACCAATAAAATATACTCGAGTGTTTATCATATCGACACCTGGAACAGTGACAGTAGAACCAATTCCCACTACGTCAGCTATTTCTTTTAACGCTTTATTGGTTATTTCTCCGTGACTGCTTTTTACTGAATATTTTGGATCATCATCAAAAAACTGGCTGTTCGTTAGTACCGTTCCATCACCATCATTTTTTACATAACCCTTTAAACTCCCATCTTCCCAATATCCGAGAATCTTATCAATCCAGTCCCTTTCACCCAAATTTACCCACATGGGTGTACTGTAACCTGTACCAACTATTGCCCTATAGTTTGGATAAATACCCTCTATATTTTGGTTAGCACCATACAAAAAATCGTTATGAAAAGATATATTTCTATGACTAACTACTTTTCCATTTTTCTTAACAAAGTCATATACCGGTATTAGGTCAGCCACAGACGGTAAGTAATTTCTTATAACTTTTACTTTAGTATCAAATTTGTCTTTTTGAAGTTGTAACAAGATATTTAAAGCAGTCGATGTCACACTATCCCCACTGGCCACCATACCACTGCTCCAGAGAGAATATGGGTCCATGGCACCTGACTGCGGACTGCCCGCACTAATTACTTGCTTAACTCGGGTATCTGTCGGGTGATTTTGTAGCCACAATCTGCCAACTACTCCACCCATACTGTGTCCAACAATTATCAACTTGTCTTCTGACCCTATTTTTTCATTAATGTAAGTATCAAGTTTGATTGCAAGTTCGTTAAGTGGACGTCTCCAGTCATAATTCCAAATCAGCAAATCATTATTTCGCTCATATCCGCCATTTTCTAACGTCTTTATTAATAAGTCGTAGTTTTTAACAAATGGTGTCATTTTCCAATCCTTGTCAGACACACTTTTGTTATACACCAAAGCCTCAGAATTCCAACTTGCTCCCATTCCAGGAATTAGGATTACTTTTGGTCTAGACTGTGTTGGTGTTGGAGTATTAGTCGGCGTTGGTGTAGAGGTGGGCGTATGTGTAGGAGTGTTTGTTGGAGTAGGTGTGCTTGTCAGCATTGGAGTCAGTGTTGGTGTGGGAAGGGGAGTGGAGGTTGGAGATGGACAGTTGATACTTCCAATAATAAAATCATCGAACTTCATCACCGTCTGTCCAGTATAATCTCCACCCCAGCTCTGTAGACCAAAACCACCTTCAAGAATTGTGGGGTAAAATACGCTACCATCATCATTAAAGTTAATTACCTGCCATTGACCAAAATAGACTTTTATATTGTTTCCACTAACACTTAAACGAACACTGACGGGAATATTGTGTTGTACGCTATAAAGATTTGCATAAGCAGATGGATCCGCTCGTTTTAACAACCAGTAATTACCATCTACAAATTTATATAAAACAATATTATTTGCCGGATCAGTAGGAAACTTATCCTCATGATATCTAAAACCGACCATATAGTATGTCTTTATATCTTCAGATACTCTAAATATCACCTGTTGATCAACTCCTTCTATTCCCTCAATCTTCATGGTCAAATCAAAGTTTGAGAGTGTTTTCAACTTAGTATATCTAAGCGTAGATAGGGTTTTTTCTTTACCATAACTGATAAGCTTATCTTCTTCAATTTTCCATGTATCATTACAACTTTCACCAAAACATTCCCAGTTTTCCGTCAAAGAATTTGTATTGTTAAAACTGTCACCTGAACATTCAACACCTTGAACCGACAACGGCGTGAACAATGCTAAAATTACGATGACAAATGCAAAAACAAGCATAAATGATGTCCATGTAACATATATTACATAAAACACTACTTCTAAAAAGATTCCATGTCAACACCAAAATTTACAATTATCATTGTAAATTACAACTCAAGCAGCTACACTGGACAGCTTATTAACTCAATCCACAAGTTTATTCCAAGTTTTGTTGAAGAAATAATTATTGTTGATAATAATTCAAGAAAATTAGAGAAAAAGACAATTCAGCCCTTTAAAAACAAAAGCAAGGTGATACTAAACTCTGAAAACGTTGGATTCAGTAGAGCTGTAAATCAAGGGATAAGGCAATCAAAATCAAGTTTTTTGTTACTACTTAATCCCGACTGCGAATTAATAGATGATTCCATCATAAAGCTAATTAATCTAATCAACAAAAACGTGAACATAGGTGCTTGTGGTGGATGTCTTATTGATCCTACAACAAATAAAACCGTGCCTTCTGCCAACAGAGAAGCAACGTTTCTCACAGGACTATGTGAGTTTACAAATCTAAAAAAAATATTTCCGAACAATCAGTTTACAAATGATTTCTGGATTGAAAAAAGTCAGAATATTGTTAAGAAAACAAATGTAAGCTCGTTATGTGGAGCATTTGTGCTTTTCAGAAAATATATTAATGGTCACAGAGTTTCATTCGATAACAACTATTTCATGTATCTTGAAGATATGCAGTTTGGAGTTGATATCAACAAGGCGGGATTTAAGGTAGTTTTTGATCCTGATGTTAAGATTATCCACCACGGAGGAAAAAGTAATGACAGTAAATACAAAACTATATTAAAATACTGGTATAGTTCAAGGAAAATATACTTCAAAAAAAATCTTTCCTTTTTACAAGGCAGGTTTCTAGAAGTTATTTTTACAATCGAGGAATATCTTCTAAAGAAGTATCACGAAATATTAAATACTCCCAATGAATAACATCTCTCTCATTCTCCTCACCAAAAACGAATCAAAAAATATCAGCACGTGGGGGAGTTGGCTGCCAAAACTAAAGAAAGTAAACGAACTGGTGGTGGTTGATGATAATTCATCAGATGACACTATTAAGGTTGCCAAAAAACTGGCCACTAAGAAGTTAAAAGTGGTTATTTTAGAACGTACTCTTAATAACGACTTCTCCGCCCAGCACCAATTTGCTGTGGAAAACTCCACAAATAACATGGTTCTCTGGCTCGACGCCGACGAGACACCATCACCAGAATTAATCGAGTACATCAATAATATCGACACACATCAATATGTAAATTATGCCTTTTTGAGAGCAGACATTTTTCTCGGTAGCACTCTCCACCATGGTGAAACTGCCAATCAATATTTTCTCCGACTATTCGACAAACGCCATGGTTACTTTTCCGGCATGGTTCATGAACTTTGGGTTAGTTCAAAACCAACTCTGACCGTAAATGAAGAGATAATTCACCTCTCTCATCCTCACCTTCAAAGCTTCTTTGAAAAAATTAACTTCTATTCCAGTATCCGAGCCAAAGAGTTGTTTGATGCCAAAGTCCCTGTCAATCTTTTCCAAATCATTGCTTACCCCACCGGAAAGTTTTTTAAAAACTATATTTTTCGTCTCGGATTTTTAGATGGTACTCCAGGCATAATTCTCGCTATTGGTATGAGCTTTCATTCATTCCTAATTAGGGCCAAACTATGGTGTTTATACAATCCCTAATTCAGTATCTACTCTTAGCCTTTATATTCTTCGGACAGCTAGGTCGAGTCAATTTTCTCGGTCAAAACTTTCCCATTGTTGATGTCGCCCTAGTTGCCTACACGCTCCTAGCTCTAGCGAACCGACCTCGGCACCAATCTTCTAAGTTTTCTAAACCAACATTTGTCTTTTTAACCTACTCTTGGGTGAACTTAGTCATCCAGTATTATATTCACGGTTACAATCCAGTCACTCCGGCCATGTATCTTCTTCGCCTTAGCTGTCTGTTATTGATATTTGTTTACCCTCCCATAGTCTCCAACCATTTTAAAAAGGCCATTCAGCTCACTTTTGTAGCCAATATTATTTTTGGCCTTTTTCAATATTTTTTATGGCCAGACCTAACTTATATGAAGGCTATTGGCTGGGACGATCATCTCAATCGTTTGGTCAGTACCTTTTTTGACCCGACCTTCACCGGACTTTATTACCTTATTTTTCTTATCTGGGCGTTCCACAATCACCAAAAAATATTATCTATTGTGGCTTACTTCGCCTTATTACTTACTTACAGCCGATCAACCTATTTATCCTTAGTTGGTGCTATCAGTTTTTATGGACTATTCTCCAAGAAATATTCTCTAATTATTATTTCCGGACTTCTGATAGGCTTGAGTATTTTTCTCCTCCCTCGAAAACCTGGAGAGGGGACCAAGTTGGGAAGAGTTTCTTCTATCAATGCCAAGTCAGTAAATTTCCAAGAGGGAATGGCCTTATTTGAAAAACACCCTATTTTTGGAATTGGGTATAACAATATCCCTTTTTACAAAAGCAACTCATCCTCGTCACACAGTAGTGGGGGGTATGACGCCAGTCTACTTAATATTCTAATTACCGGAGGAGTTGTCGGTTTTGTTTTGTTTGTTAATGCCTACTCCAAATTAGTTTTTTCCTCGCCTCTAATCATCCAAACCATGTTTGTAGCTGTTTTAATTCACTCACTCTTTGCCAACTCTCTTTTCTATCCCCATACAACTATCATTCTAGCCTTTCTTTATCACCTAGAAATCAGCTCTAAATATCGTAAGTAATCGTAATCTTCTTTCGCGTCTCATTACCCGCCAAATCTTTGACCACTATCTCGACATCATTTTTACCTGTATTTAGTTGTAATTTAATTTTAAATTTACCGGAATCATCTATCATCGCCAACCGACTATTTACTGTCACTACCGCACCTTTTTCACTTTGACCGATTACATCAAAATCAGCCGAATCAACTTTTAGACTTTCCTCTGCAGGGTTTACCATCGATAGTTCTGGGAGTTTATCGTCAAAGACTATTTTAGCTTCTTTAGATGTTTCTCCACTTCCACCCTTCTCACTAATCGCCACGGCGGTAAAGATACTTTCACCCTGATCAAGCGGAACATCATTAAATACAAACTCACCATTGTCGTTTACTTCAGCTCTACCAATTGAAACCTCATTCTTTAGCAACTCTACTGAAACCATGCGTTCTGCGTAACCACCGATAGTGATTTTGGCACTATTCGTAGCCTCATAAGGAATTACTATACGTGGAGCAGTCGGTGGCAGGACTCTATCTCCCTGTTCCGTATCTTTTCCGCGCTTAAGGTCCCCCAGAATTATTGAAAAACGAATTAAAAAGGGTAACCCAAACACTAACAATAAAATGAAAACGACAATTGTCAAAATACCCAAGAAAATAGTTTTCCTAGTTATCTCTTCATCGCTTTTTTTCTCCAATCTTGATCGATGAAACTCAGCCATATTTTGTTTATTTTACCACTGTTCTTCTAAAGAGCCGAAGGGGAGGATCGAACTCCCGACCCCAGCTTTACGAAAGCTATGCTCTACCAACTGAGCTACTTCGGCACGACTATTATAGAGTCGGAGCGGGATAAGGGAATCGGACCCTCTTCTCATCCTTGGGAAGGACGCATTCTACCGGTGAACTAATCCCGCAGCAGTCCCTATTTTAGCACCAATACCATCCCGATCTCTAATTTATTTGGATCACGTAGTTTAGTTTTATTAAGGTTATAAATTTTCGTCCATGCAAATCCGTCACCGTATGTTTTTACTGCAACTTTCCATAAACTATCATTTCTTATCACAGTATAATTTTTTGGTGTTTCAGTAATAGTTTCTGACTGGACAACCAACTTTTTCTCTATCACTGGAATTTTAAGCTCTTGGTTTGTAACAAGCACACCGGGATTCTTCAGGCTGTTTTCCTTGGCTATCTTCGTCCAAGCATATCCATCACCATAGGTTGCCACTGCAATTTTCCATAAACTATCATTTGCTTTTACTTTATATACACTACCAGGAGTTGCTGCTGCAACTGCAGTTGGTATACCTGTTTCGACTTGTTGACTTGGTTTATTTTTATTGTCAGTTAATCCTGGAATAGCCACGGTTCCACGTCTTTTTTGAAAATAATTGACGACCATCCCTACCATTACTAGTACAATCACCAGACCCAAAAACATACTAATAACTTCTTCTGATGATTTGAAATATTTTGAAAAGAAAGATTTTTGTTCCATGACATAACATACATTGACCCCGACCTATAGTCAATCTATCTATGTCATTTTTCTCCGTAATATTATCTCACTGAAAACTATCTCGTGCTCAGCACCCAAAAAGTACTCTATATCTTTTAATAAAACGTCAAGAGTTGAAATCTCTAATTTGTAAATTCTTTGCTTTCCCAAAACCCGACACGACACCAGACCCGCTTTTCTTAACACCGCCAAATGGGACGAAAGAGTAGCCTGTCCTATCTCCAAATTTTGGAGTATTTGGTTGACATTTCGATCGCCCTCCTTTAGCATTCTCAAAATCGTCCTACGATTCTTATCAGCCATAGATTTATATATTTTGTCCATGGTTACATTATATCGATATTTATCAATTAATCAACTCTCATGAACAACTACGATAACAAACAAGAAAAAACCCTAGTCATTGTCAAGCCAGATGGCGTCCAACGCAGTCTTATTGGAGAAGTCATCAAACGCTATGAACAATGTGGACTCAAGCTAGTCGCTCTGAAGATGTTGATTCCTACTCCCGAGCAAGCTTTGGCTCACTATTCAACTGACCCCGGCTGGGCTCTGACTACTGGTACAAAATCCTTGGCAGCTGCCAAGGAAAGAGGGGAGAAACTATTTACAGAAGATCCCGTAGAATATGCCGAAAATATAAGAAAAAATGCCAAAAACTTCCTCTCATCTGGTCCAATTGTTCCCATGGTGTGGCAGGGGATGAACGCTGCCAAGGTCGTTCGTAAGATAACCGGAGTAACCGACTGTACGTTATCAGTACCAGGCACAATTCGAGGCGATTACTCGCTTGATTCCTATACGTCCTCAGATTCTGATAATAGGTCAATTAGAAATATAATTCATGCTAGCGGCTCAGCAGAAGAAGCATTGTTAGAAATACCTATTTGGTTTAGTGCAAAAGAAATATTGAATTATCGTCACGTTGCGGAGAAAATAATGTACGATGTCAATCTTGATGGAATCCTCGAGTAGTATTGACACTACTAGTACTGCCATGTATAATCGACGATTGTGGACAACATCATTGGTAAAAAAATCAAAAGCCTTCGCCTTAAATCAGGAATTACTCAAAAAGAGCTTGCTGCTCATCTAGAATGTACCGAAGTAATGGTAAGTCGCTATGAATTAGGTGTTAGCCAAATCTCAATTCCCCAGCTAATGAAGATTGCCAAGGTACTACAAACACCCGCATCAAGCTTTTTTGAAGATACCGAAGGTAGTACTAACGGTACTACTCACAAAAATACAGGTATCAAAAAAGCATTTGTTTTCGATATCGACGACACCCTCGTCGATGCCCGCCAATTTTGTGGAGAAACAATTGCCAGGGTCATTACCAGTAAGTATCCGACTGTCAACTTCAACCTAGTTTGTCAACTCCACGACAATATTAAGGGTCAGACAATCTTTGACATCTACACCAATATCCTTAAGGAATTGGACATCAAAGCTGATGTGCCAGAACTCTTGAAGCAAGACTTCACTATCCAACAAAAAAATATTCACCGCCTTCAACTATTCGATGGTGTCGTCGACATTCTGGAGTTTCTAAAATCAAATGGTAAAAAACTCTATATTTGTACCAACCGTACCAAAAACTTAATGTTACCTTTGCTCGAACATAACAACATACTGGGGTATTTTGATGAAATAATTTCTTGTGCTGATGCTGGATTCAAGAAGCCAAATCCTCTTTGTCTGACTGAAATTATTAACAAATCTGGTATTGATCCTAGCGAATTTATTTACTTTGGCGACTCCGAAGTTGATACTCAGTTTGCTCAAAATGCCAATATCGACTTTATGGTCTTCGATCAATATCTAAATAACAAGAATTTGTTCAAAAAACTCGTCAACATGTTCCTAGAAAAACAAATCAATGGCTTTCATTAGATTTATTCCTAGCTAATCACTTTATTTTTTGCTATATTAGCCTACCGCAACTCATGGGTAACAACCATGAGCCTTTCGTTGGGTCCTTGGTGCAGCGGTCTAGCACATCCGCCTGTCACGCGGAAGATCGTGGGTTCGAATCCCATAGGACCCGCCATTCCGTACCGTTGCAAAAACGGTCACCTGAATTTTTGTTTTAATGATTGAAATTTTGTCTCGTTTTGAATTGCGATTTCAGGCTTAATGGTACTTTTCGGGTGCTTTCCCCAACAGAATTTGGTTAATTAGTTTCATTTTTCTC